>JAUIJZ010000026.1 GCA_030430715.1 Alphaproteobacteria bacterium | reverse complement strand
CCGAGACATCGTCGTCCGTCGGCTTGATGCGCTTGAGCCAGGCCGTGTTCACAGAGACGGCCGGATACATCTTGCCGTCCTGAAACACATAGCCCTCATTGTACTGGCCCGTGCCGTCAGGCTTCGGCGGGTAGGCGCAAAAACCAAAGGCGCGGCCATCCGGGAAAACGGCGGATTGCCAGCAATGACCATAAAAGCCCTCTAGCCTGCGAATGCTCTGCCGGTGAATCCGCAAGCCCGTGCCTTTGAAATCGTACTTCTGTCCATCCACTTCGAACACGCCTTCGGCGTGAAACAATTGCTCGAAGCGCCAGCCGAGCCCCATCAGCGTCGCGTCGAGCGTCGCTTCCTTGTCGTCCGTCACCTGCGTCCAGGCCGGCGCCGCCGCGACAAGCTCGGCTTCGAGCTTCACAGGAATCTTCTTGCTGCGATCGACCGTATTGCTGATCTGATTTTTAACGTGGCTGTCCACGACCGGCCCGTCCCAGGTCATGATCCATTTGCGGAACGGCTCGACGCACCGATAAGCGAGCGGCCCGGCGCCAAGCACGCTTGGCTTGCCGTCCGGCCCAAACGGCGCGTGTGCCGGCCCGTCGCCCGCGCCGTTCAGAATACGTCCGTCCGCAAAAGCAAAATTGCCTTGCACCATGCGGTTTTCCCAGCGATGCGATTCCGCTTCGATGCCGGAGCGCGGGAAAGCGAAGCGTCCCTTCTCATCGAACAACCAAACGGAAATGCTTTCACGCATCTCCGGGTGTTCGGGCTTGCTCGGAAAAACCAAATCCTGGTCGGGCGCCAATCCGTTTCGCAACGCGTCGAGACTCAGCGGCATGTTTGCTCCCCTCAGGCAGTCTTCACATTGAAACGCTTGCTGTAAAATTGGAAACGCTCACGCAGCGCGACGAGATCTATGCCGAACTCCGCCGGGTCGTAGGTATGGGCGCCATGCTTGTCGCGCGGGGTGTTCTGCCGCCAAGCTTTCATCCGCGCCAGCGCCTCCTCCGACAAATCCTCGCCCAAGAAGCGATAGAGTTCGGCCATGACCGGGAACGGATCCTTCTGGAACGGCGCGAAATGAATATCGAAGAAGCGATGATCGTTGCCCTTCTCGCGGAACGCGATCACGCGGCGCAGGCCAAGCTCGGTCCAGTCGGCGTTCTGGCGCGCAATGTACGCCTTATCGACATCGTCCGAATAGGCTTTCGACAATTCAAAATAGAGATCGGCCACGGACGGCAGCACGCTGGCGATATCACGATGCGTCATCCAATAGCGCGCATCGGGAAACACCTGGTCCAAAGCGTCTATGAATAGAATGTTCGTTGGGTTCTTGAGCCGCCAATTCGTCGGCGGGCAGCGCCATTGCAGCAGCTTCAGCACGCGCTTCACGTGACGATAGGTCGGCACAAGGTCGGCCTTGTTGTTGAACCATTCCACGTAGCTCGGGATGTGCGCGAACGCCTGGAAGATCTGCGATTTGAAATCCTGGCCCATGAAGGTCTGGCATTCCATCGGCCCGGTCGCCGTGCTCGGCACCATCGTCTTCATACGCGGAAACAAACGGTCGCGCCGCTCAAGCACTTGCTTGGCCTTCTCGATGCGCGGATCGGCATGTTGCGTCGCCGTTTCCGGCGGCGGGCAAGGCTGCACCGCCTCCCAATTGCGCAAATAGCGGATGGCGGGATCTTCGGCGAGCAAGCACGACAGCGCCGTCGATCCCGTGCGGGGCAATCCCAGACCAATCAGCGGCGCCACGATCTGCTGCTCGTCGATTTCCGGATGGCGCGCGTACCAATCTTCAACCTGCAAACGGCCGGAAAGATAATCCACGACCTGCGCTTCGAACGCGGCTTGCCCCATCTCGGTAAAGCGCGCTTCCGCATTGGCCGAAGCGACGAGAAGCTCCAGCCCCTCGCGAAATGAATCTTCGCCGAAATTCTCAAGCGACGTGGCGGCCTTCGCCCTCGCCATCAATTCGGCCGCATCGCTCTTCCGGCGCGTTTGCTCGCTCATTATGCGTCTCCCTGCTTGCACACATACCGGCAAATCGCACCCAGCCGGAAGGATTCGGCGCCGGCGTTAACGCTCAATCGCCCCGGCGATGCGCCACGCTGCTAGAGCACGACAAAACCAAGCCGCGAAAAAATCTCGCGTGCGGCCGGCGCATGCAGGAATTCCGCGAACGCCATCGCTTCATCCGCGCGTCCGCCGCGCACCACCGCCATGGGATAAGAAATTTGCGGATGACTTTGCTGAGGAAACTCGCCGGCGATCCGCACGCGGCCGCGCGCAATCATGGCGTCCGTTTTGTACACAATGCCCGCTGCAGCCTCGCCGAGTTCAACAAAACGCAACGCCGTTCGCACATTCTCCGCACGCACCACAGCAGCTTCAACGCTGCGCCACCCCCCCAGATGCTCCAGCGCCGCGCGCGCGTATCGGCCAGCCGGAACGCTATCGGGATCAGCCATGGCCAGACGCCCGCCATTGAGCGCGCCCGCGAGATCGAAGCCCTCGCCTATCTGCAGATCAAGCGCGCTATCAGCCGGCACGACAAGGACAATGCTGTTGGAGAGCACGCTCGACCGCGTGGCGGTATGTATCAGGTCGTGCTGCGCAAGATAATCCATCCAATTCTCGTCCGCCGAAATGAATAGATCAGCCGGCGCGCCCTGTTCGATCTGCCGCGCCAGAATAGAACTGGCCGCGAAGTTCAGCACAGGCGCGGTGTTCCCCGCCGTTTCAAACGCAGCGCCAATTTGACTTAGCGCATCCGTTAGACTCGACGCCGCGAATACACGAACCGCGGAAGATGCCCGCTCTGGCGCGCAAGCCTGAACGGCGCATCCCAGCATCCCTGCCGCCGCCGCGCGACGCGATATCATCCCCCGGTTCCACATCCACGTCTCCAACGCATTTTGGACCTGTGCGTCACATTGCTATGAAGGCTGAAGCTGAAAGGAAACCGCATGTCCACACTTCGCCCGCTCGGCGCCACGGGCTTGCATGTTGCCCCCCTCATCTTAGGCGGCAACGTGTTCGGCCATGGCAAGATGGATCGCGCCAACAGTTTCGCGCTGCTCGACGCCTACGCCGAAGCAGCCGGACCAGGCGCCGCCATCGACACGGCGGATTTCTATGTCCGCTACCTTCCCGGCCATGAAGGCGGAGAGTCCGAAAGCATGATCGGCGATTGGCTCGCCAAACGCGGCAAACGAGACGACGTCATTATCGTCACCAAGGTTGGCGGCCCAATGGGCGAAGGCATGGAGGGTCTCGGCGCCGCTTACCTCCGCCAAGCCATTGAACATTCGCTTCGCCGCCTGCGCACCGATTATGTCGATCTCTATTTTTCCCACATGGACGACGCCAAGGCGCCGCAAGAGGAAACCGCGCGCGCTTACGAGCAACTCATCAAATCTGGAAAAGTGCGCGCGATCGGCGCGTCAAATTTTACGCCCGAGCGTCTCGTCTCCGCGCTTGAAACCGCAAAGCAGATCGGCGCGCCGCCTTACACGGCCTATCAGCCGCATTACAATCTGCTTGAGCGCGATTATGAAACCAGCTTCCGCGACATCTGCCTGAAGCAGAATCTTGGCGTGATGGCTTATTTTGGCCTCGCGCAAGGCTATCTGTCCGGCAAATACCGCCAGGCTGCGGACCTTGCGAAAAGCCGCCGCGGCCGTGGCGTGCAGAGCTATTTGGACGGCAATGGGTTCGCCATGCTGGCGGCGATGGATGAAATCGCCGCGCAACGCGGAACCAATCTCGCCGCCATCGCGCTTGCTTGGCTTGCCGCGAAGCCGAACGTCACGCCCATCGCCAGCGCGACCAGCCTGGATCAATTGAGGGATCTTGCAGCGTCGATAACGCTCACGCTCACACCAGACGAAATGGCGCGGCTCGATAGCGCCGCTTAAGCGCGCATCGTCGTGCCGCCATCGACATTGATCACCTGCCCGGTGATGAAGCCGCCATCCTCCGAAAGCAGCAGCGCCGCTGTTGCGGCGATATCTTCAGGCACGCCGATCCGCGTCACTCTCAGGCTTTCGACGATCTGATCTTTGAACGCCTCGCCCACCGCCGCGGCGACGCCCTCGTGCCAGATCACGCCCGGGCAAACCACATTGGCGCGCACGCCCTGCTTGCCGAAGCGGCTCGCAACATGACGTGACAGCGCGTGGATGGCGCTTTTCGCCATAGCGTAAACTGGGCGCACCGCTTCGCCGACATAGGCAGCGCCCGAACTTGTATAAAGCATGGCGCCGCCGCCGCGCGCGACCAGCAAAGGCACCGCATGGCGCGTGCACAGCACATAGCCGCGCATATTGACGTGCATCATGTAGTCGAAATTCGCCATATCCATCATGGTGACATCGACATCGTCAGCATTGCGCGACGGATCGAGCGCATTGACGTGGCAGCCATCCAGACCGCCAAACGCGCGCACCGCCATCGCCATGAAATCGGAAACGCTGGCTTCGTCGCCGATATCGAGCCGGCATGCCGCGGCCTTGCCGCCCGCCTGCTCGATCTCCGCCACGGTTCTCTGCGCCGCTTCAAGATTGATGTCGCCGACAAGTACCGCGGCGCCTTCTTGCGCCAAACGGCGCGACACGCCGCCGCCGATCCCCCCCGAACCGCCGGCCATGGCGATCACTTTGCCCTCAAAGCGCTTCAGCAATACTGTCTCCCCTGGTTTCGCAAACTATTGCCATCCCATCGGCGCTAGGCAATGGCGCGCAAGGCGAAATGAGTGCAGCAGGAAAGAAACGCCGTGCAATTTGAAGCCATCGCCTCAGGCTATTATCTCGAAGCGCTCTGCGTTGCCGGCGACGCCATCTGGCTCAGCGACGTGACACGCGGCGGCATGCGTCGCATCGTCAGCGGCGCCAGCGACAGCTTCCTCACCGACCAGCACATGCTCGCTTCGATCATGCCCAATTCAGACGGACGCATGTTGATCTCCGGACCAGGCGGCATTCGCTGGCTCGACCCGCAAACCGGCGCCTCTGGCATGCTGCTGGACGAACTCGACGGCGCGCCAATCGGCGGCGTCAACGAAATGATTCCTGACGGCCAGGGCGGCATTTATTTCGGCACAATTGATCTGCCCTCAATCCTGAAAGGCAAACGTCCAGGCCCTTCCGCGCTCTACCGGCTCGACAAAGATCGCCGCGCGCACAAGCTTGCCGAAGGTCTGCGTTTTTCCAACGGCCTCGGCCTCAGCCCAGACGGCAAGCGCCTCTATCACAATGAAAGCTTCGTTGGCGTGTTCGTCTACGACATCGCAAGCGATGGCGCGCTAGGTCCAGCGCGCATGCTGCTCGACAAGCCTGATTGTGACGGCATGGCGCTGGATAGCGATGGCGGCGTTTGGATTTGCGGCTTCAGCTCCAGCGAGCTCATGCGCATCGGCCCCGGCGATATTGTTGACCGGCGCGTTTCTCTTCCTGGACGCGCGTCCACCAATGTCTGCTTCGCCGGCGCCGATGCGCGCGACCTCTACGTCACCATTGTGACGCCGGAATCGGCGACCGCCCTGGCTCGGAACGAACCGATCCCTGCTCCGGATTCCACGCTCTACCGCGCGCGCTTCGATACCGCCGGTTTGGCCGCCGAACCGCCGCGGTTTCGCATTTGATCGCTGCGCGGCCTTGCCGAAGCAGCGCCGCGCCCTCAGTTTGCCGGTGAAAGCGAAGGATACCTTATGAGCGACAAGCCGTCAGACCACGTTCAAGCCGCCGCAGACGATGTGATGGCGATGGCCGAAGAAGTTGAAGCGTCCGGCGAGGCTACCATGGGCGGCGAGCGTTTGGCGCGCGCGCGCGCCATTTTGCACGACTGGGTCGACACCGTCACCGCCGTCGTCGCCGTGCCCGCGTTCGGACGCGTCACGCTCATTCACGAGAACGGCCAGCAATCCACCATCTCCACGCGCGAACTGCCCTTCACCATCAGCGCGCCAGTGGAGTGGAACAAGGAGCGCTAAGCGGCGCGCCCAAAGAAAAACGGCGGCCCTTTCGGGCCGCCGCTTCATTTGCACTGCTTATGCTTAGAACCGCTTCGTCAGCTGGATGTTGAACGTGCGGCCATAGGGATTGTGAGCGCGGCCATCATAGGACGTGTTCAATGACGTGCCCGAAAGCACGATTGGCGCATCTTCATCGGTGATGTTCGTGATGTTGAGGCCAAGACGCACGCCGTTCAGGAAGCCCATCGATTCATTGTCTCGAATGTCGTACGACAAAGACAAATCCGCCGTGGTCCAGGAATCGATTTCGACCGTCGGCCCTTGCGGATCGTTCGCTGTCGGCGGCTCATAAATGCGAATGAAGCCGATATCGTTCGTGTATTCCGGCAAATAATGGATCGTGAGGTTGGCCGAGAACGGACCGCGCCGCCAACGGAAATTGCCCCGCGCACGGAAATCCAGCGGCATATAGATACGCCCCAGCGGATCGGGCGTGGTCATTGGTCCACCGGCGACAAGCGTCTCCTCGATCGAGAAAATCTTGTTGACGTTCAGGCCGGCGTCAAAATCGTTACGTCCCATCGTCCATCGGTAGGAGATATCGAGATCCATGCCCGTCTGAACAACGGAAGCCGAATTCTGCCAGCGCCCGTCCAGGATGGTCTGCACCCGGCAAATGTCGCCCGGATTCACTTCAAATGTCGGCGGCGTATTCATCACCGCCGCAACTTCCGGCGCGTACGTGGTGGGATCTTGCGGATCGCAGTTAGGATAATCTACGCCGCCCCCCACAACGTCGATGACGAAGGGCGCGTATAGAGCCGCCGTATCCTGTTCCAAGAAGAACGTCACGTTCTGAATCGCGATCTTGTCCGTATAATCGACCTCATAATAGCTGGCCGACATTCTCAGCCCGCTCAAAAAACTGGGTCTGTAGTCGAAACCGAGGGACCAATTGGTCGCCGTTTCCGGACCCAGATCAGGGTTGGCCCCATTCAGTGTCAATTGGATGGTTTGCGGCGCCGGATCCGCAGGGTTCGCCGGCGGCACGCGATTGTCTGGATTGGTGAAGACGTATGGCAGCGAGGACGCCGACAGTTCCGTCAAATTCGGCGCGCGATAGGATTCGCCCCATGACCCGCGAATTGTGAATTCGTCGTTCCAGTCCCAGGTAAAGCCAACCCGCGGATTGAGCGTCTGGCCAAAGTCGGAATAATCCTCCCAGCGCGCCGCCAGATTGATGTCGAACCTTTGTACAAAAGGCAGAGAATTGTTCTCGCCCACGATGGGAATATAGATTTCCCCGAAGAGGGCGCTGACATCTCGTTCAGCCGTGCCGGAGCGAATGTCGTTCCTGGCATAGGTCAGAACGCATCGCGGAGCAGCCGGAGTAGGATCTGTGGCGTCATTGTCATCGTCGTCGGCGCAATCGGCAGCAACGTCCGACAACGTATAGGCATTCTCGAAGGTCGCGTATTCAGCGCCGACGGCGACGCGTATTTCGCCGCCGGGCAACTCGAACAATGGGCCGTTGAATTTGAGTACGTAATCCCAAGCCTCGGCTTCGGATTCAGAGCCAATATCCTCGCCGCCCTGATACGTCGCCGCATCCAGAAGATCTTGCGAAATTGGCATGCCTGAGAATGGATTATATTCGCCACGCAAAGCGAGACGGCTCAATGCAGCTTGGGTTGGGCTACGGGACCCGCCGCTATTAACGTTGGGAGAGAACTCCGCGGTGGAGCGCGTCGCATAGAACTCGCCCTCCCAATCGCGCCCAAGATCGGCGCGCAGACCCACTGTGATCGCATCTTGATAGTCTTCAGACTCGCGCACGGTCTGCGATATGTTCTGCACCGGGACTGACACCTCCTCCGGCGCTGTTCCCGTAAAATCGGGAAAGAACGGACTTTCGTCCGTCACCGTAACCGTTGTGCGGTTGTAGCTGATTTGTGTCGTTTCCCGGACTGAAACGGTGGCCTGCGCGTAAGCGCTTAGCCAAGACGTCAGATCCTGATTCACATACACATTGAGCGAATTGCGCACTTGTTCCGGCTGGAACGCGCTGAATGGATCGCTGCTTTGTACATTGGTGGGAAATGCCAGTGCAGACGACGCCACCGGCGCGCCAGTGACGGGATCCAGGCCCGCGAGGTCAAAATATTGGACGGTCGGTTCGCCCAGTATGGTCACGCCGCCGGTGAGATCGATGCAGATATTATTCGGCTCGAAATAAAAGTCCGCCTCGGGCGGGCAAACATTGGCGCTATAGAAGCCGTCTCCCGACGGGGTGGGTACAGAACCCGCAGCGTAAATGGAATTGTTGCCGCCATACGCGGTTTGATCCGCGCCGAAACGGGGATTATCCGCACGCGTGACGCGGTCGCGGAAATCGTAATCATAGGTGGCGATAACATTGCCGCGGCGCCCGCCTAGGTCCCACGTGGTCCCGCCGGTGATCGCGCCGCCCCATTGCTCATACGTATCGTTGAAGGTGTAGCGGCCGGAGAATTCCAGCCCCTCATAATCCTTGCGCGTGATGTAGTTGACGACTCCCGCCACGGCGTCGGATCCGTAAATGGCGGAGGCGCCGTCGGTCACGACCTCGATCCGCTCGAGCGCGGATGGCGGCACGCGATTGGCTTCAACAAACGATTCCGTTGTGCCCGTGGCGAGCTGCCGGCGCCCATCCACCAGAACCAGGGTCGCATTCGGGCCAAGGCCGCGCAGATCGACCGCCGCGCCGCGCGTCGGATTGCTCGTTACAAAGCCGCCGGTTTGGATACCGTAAGGCGAATTCGGCAAAGGCAGATCGGAATACGCCGAATTGCTCTGCGCTTGCGGCAGCTGCCGCAAAATTTCCGATACCTGCGACTGACCGCTTTCTTCGATGTCTTCGCGCGTCAGAACCGTGGGATCGGCGCCAACCGGTGCGACGCCGCGAATGTTTGTGCCTGTGACGACGATCTCCTCATCATCGTCATCTTGCGCGAGAGCTGGTGAGACGAGCGCAGCACAAGCCAATGCTGTCGATGACAGCAGATTGAGATATTTCATTTTCCTCCCCTTATTTATTAACGAAAGGAAAACGCGCCTTTGCCACTCGGTCAACTTTTTTCACGGCCCGGCGCTCGCCCATTCTGAGCGCCACAAAGCTTGATCATTCGCATGCGCACAAAAGCCGAGCCGGCAAACGCGCGCGCGCTCGCAGTTGCGAACAGCGCCGATGGATCGAAAAATTGTCGATAATCTAAGGGGCTGGATGGTGGACCCGAGGAGGATCGAACTCCTGACCTCCGCATTGCGAACGCGGCGCTCTCCCAGCTGAGCTACGGGCCCTGAAACCAGAGCATCCGCCAGCGAACCAGCGGAGGCGGGGATATAGAGCCGCCCGCCCCAGAGCGTCAACCAGCGTCAACCAGCGTCGGCCAGCGTCCGCAAGCGACAACCAGGACGCCGCATGCCCCTGCTTCCGGTTGCCGAATCTCTCCAACCCAGCCTAGAGGGAGCGCATGATCTATATTCTCTACCAGCTGCTGCACGCGG
The DNA here is from genome assembly GCA_030430715.1 of Alphaproteobacteria bacterium. Lineage (GTDB taxonomy): Bacteria > Pseudomonadota > Alphaproteobacteria > Caulobacterales > Aquidulcibacteraceae > Vitreimonas. The sequence goes on along the minus strand of JAUIJZ010000026.1, from coordinate 23,640 downwards.
TGATCGGGCTCTACCTGGTGGTTTTGGTCGTCCACGTGGTGATTTCCTGGCTTTACGCCTTTGACGTCATCAGTCGGCGCAACGAATTCGTCAGCGCCGTCTGGCGCTTCACCACCGCCCTGACGGAACCGGTGCTCCGTCCGCTGCGCCGCATCATTCCACCCATTGCCGGGGTCGACCTCTCGGTCCTGATCCTCATGCTGGCGCTCATTTTGATCCGCGACAGCGTCCTGCCGTGGCTGGTGCTGGTGCTGCGCGGCGGGCCGGTGCTCTAAGGAACAAGCATGAGCGGACGCATCATTGACGGCAAAGCCATCGCCGCGAACGTCCGCGCTGACGTGGCCAGGGCCGTGAAGACGCTTCCGGGCCAGCCCGCCCTCGCCGTCGTTTTAGTCGGCGACGATCCGGCCAGCCATGTCTATGTCGCCTCCAAGGTCAAAATGACGACCGAGGCCGGCATGCGCAGCGTCGAGATCCGCCTGCCGGCCGATACCAGCGAAGCTGAACTGATCGCGCGCGTCACGGCGCTCTCGCACGATCCGGACATTGACGGCATTCTCGTACAACTCCCTCTCCCCAAGCAGATCAGCGAAGCCAATGTGCTGGCGGCGATCGATCCGCTGAAGGATGTGGACGGCCTCACCGAAGCCAGCGCCGGCCGCCTTGTGCTCGGCAAGCCGGGCCTCAGGCCGTGCACGCCTGTCGGCAGCGTGATCCTGGCGCGCACCGAGCGCCCCGATCTCACCGGCGCCAATGTTGTCGTCATTGGCCGCTCGATCCTGGTCGGCAAGCCGGCGGCGCTGCTCTTCCTCGAACAGAACGCCACCGTGACGCTCGCCCATTCCAAAACGCGCGATCTCAAAATGGTCTGCCGCGGCGCGGACATTCTGGTGGCCGCTGTGGGACGTCCCGAAATGGTGCGCGGCGATTGGATTCGCCCCGGCGCCATCGTCATCGATGTCGGCACCAATCGCGTGCCCGCGCCGGAGAAGGGCGAAGGCAAAACCAAGCTGGTGGGCGACGTGAACTTCAAGGAAGCGATCGAAGTCGCCGCCGCCGTCACCCCCTCGCCCGGCGGCGTCGGCCCAATGACCATCGCATGCCTGCTGCGCAACACCGTGCTGGCCGCTTGCGCGCGGCGCGGCTGGGCCGCGCCCGACCTCTAAACGGCGCCGAAGGAACCGGGTTGCGCCCGCGCGCATTGGCGCGACATGAAAATCTTACCGCTCGTCATCGCGCCCGCGCTGCTCGTCCTCTCCGCCTGCGGAGACAATGAGGACGCTGTCGGCGAATTCTCCAACGACCTCTTGGGCAATGAAATCATGGTCGAGGCGCTGCCCGACCCAGGCATTCCAGGCGTTGTGTGTCATGTCGCCTATTTCGATCGCAGCGCACTCGACCGCCTGCGCCAAGGCAATTGGTTTGAAAACCCGTCGAACTCCGCCGTTGCCTGTCAGCGCATTGGCCCCATTTCACTTGAGGGCGTCAGCCGCGCGCGCGACGGCGAAGAAATCTTCAATCAGCGGCGCAGCCTCTTCTTCAAGAACGTCGCGCTGCGCCGCATCGTCGATCTTGAGAACCGCTCCATCCTTTACGTGTCGCACTCGCGCGAAGTCGTGGAGGGTTCGGCCAAGATGGACATTTCCACCGTCCCGCTGACGGCGGAAGAAGCCGCAACGGCGCAGCCTTAGCTCTTAGCGGGCGGAATAGCCCTTCACACCCCGCCGAGGCTGGACTTTTCCGGCAAATGCGGACCTTCTTCCCCCGCCATAATTGCGCGGGGGAGCACAGCATGGACATGCAAGCCGTTTCAGCATGGCTCGATAGCGTCGCCTCATTCGTTTGGGGCCCCGCGCTGCTGGTGCTGCTGCTTGGCGTTGGCCTTTATCTCACGCTGGCGCTGCGCTTCATGCCGATGCGGCGCATCGGCACCGCCTTTCGCTTGCTGTTCCGAAAATCCGACCCGAACGACCCTGGCGAGATAACCCCCTTCCAAACGCTGATGACCGCACTCGCGGCGACCATCGGCACGGGCAACATTGCCGGCGTCGCCACCGCCATAGCGCTCGGCGGACCGGGCGCGGTGTTCTGGATGTGGATGACCGCGCTCGTCGGCATGGCGACGAAATACGCCGAGGCCGTCCTGGCGATTAAGTACCGCGAAGTGGACGCCGAAGGCCGCTATGTCGGCGGGCCGATGTATTACATCAAAAACGGGCTCGGAAAAAATTGGGCCTGGCTTGGTTTTCTGTTCGCGCTGTTCGCCGCGCTCGCCGGCTTCGGCATCGGCAACATGACGCAATCCAATTCCGTGACCGCGATCGTCACATCGACCTTCCCGGCAGTGCCGAATTGGGCGGTCGGCGCGGTGCTGGCCGCCCTCACCTTCGCCGTCATCATCGGCGGCGTGAAGCGCATCGGCGCGGTCGCGCAATATCTCGTACCGTTCATGGCCATCGCCTACATATTCGGCGGGCTCGCCATTCTCGCGGCCAATTATCAGGACATTCCCGAGGGCATCGCCTTCATCGTGCGCAGCGCCTTCACCGAAACCGCGGCCACGGGCGGCTTCGCCGGCGCGGCCGTTTGGGCAGGCATTCGCTTCGGCGTCGCGCGCGGCGTGTTTTCCAACGAAGCGGGCTTAGGCTCCGCCGCCATCGCCCATGCCGCCGCGCGCGCGACGGACGCCGTACAGCAAGGCATGATCGCAATGCTGGGCGTGTTCATCGACACGCTCGTCGTGTGCAGCATCACCGCGCTCGTGATCGTTACGGTGCATGTGCCCGTGGAGGTGGATGGCATGGTTCAATCCCTGCCTGCATGGGCGTCCGGCGTTAACGGCGCCGACCTGACGGCGCTCGCCTTCGCCAATGGCCTGCCCGGCATCGGGCAATGGGTCGTCTCCGCTGGCTTGGTATTGTTCACATTCACCACAATTCTCGGCTGGAGTTATTACGGAGAACGCGCGGCCGAATATTTGTGCGGCGTGAAGGTCATTCTGCCTTATCGTTTGTTATGGGTGGCGTTTGTCTTCGTCGGCTCTGTGCTGCAACTTTCCCTGGTTTGGACCATCACCGATATTCTCAATGCGCTGATGGCCATTCCCAATCTGATTGCGCTTCTGCTCTTGTCGGGCGTCGTTTTTTCCATGACGCGCGCCTCGGCTACGGCGAGCAAAGGCAAGATCGAGCCGGCTACGTCTCAGTAACGATCAGCGGGTAGCCTTAGGCAACGCAGAGGGGGATCGCGTATGCCGGTGGAAACCCGTTTCATCTCGTGCGCCTGCGGCGCTGAATACGAACGCAGCGAAGCGAAGCTGCCGATCAAGGATGTCGGCATCTATGAATGCCGCGCCTGCGGCGAGGTGCTGGAGCGCTGGCACGGCAAAACCGTGCCCGTGTTCAAGCTGGTTCAAAAGCCGCAAAGCAAAGACGCCTCCGCCGCCTAAGCACACGCGGACAAGATGACAAAAGAGGTCCTGGCGCTCGGCCTTCGAAGCGTCAGCTCGGACCGCCGGCATCATGCCGGCTGCACGCCGCCATTCGACGGGGTCAATCCAAAATTCCCGCCCCGCTCGGCGTCGTCACAAACGGATTCCTGCCGGATGGATCGATCAAAACCAAACCACGCCGTTTGCACTGATCAGCCAGAAGCATCATGAAAGTCATCATGTCCGCCTTCAGTCCCAGATTGAATGTGCAATGGCGGCCATCTGCGAGCAGTGCAGGCGGCCAAAGCGTCCATTGGGAATCTTGATCAACGCTCGCCCCATACTTTTGTCCGGCCCAAAGCACGAGATCGCGGATTTTGTCGGTAGCAGAACCGGGTGCGGATTCCTCACCCTCTCCCACAAGTTCGTGAATGACCTTGAGCAATTCCCCATCGTGCGGAACCGGGCTGATGTTGGAAGGGTCAAATACAATCAGGTCCTTGCTCATAAATCACATTCCTATGTCGCTCCGCCTTGGTGACACAGTAAGCGACCCGTCGAAGTTTTAGAATGTAGAAGGACAAATCTATCCGCCCCCTCCAACAGCGCGCGTAAGCTTGCGGCGCAATGCGCACCGCACCCGCCCCCATCAGCCAACACAAGCTCTCCAGGCTCACCGCCTGGCTGCGGCTGTGGCTGATCTGGTTCGCGGGCGTGTTCGCGCAAATGTGGGGCAAGGGCGAAGGCGCGCATGCGCGCGCGTTTGACGCCCCAGCGCGTTATGTCGCGCATCTCATCATTCTGCATGTGTTTGCGCGGCTGAAACTGAAGCCGCGCTGCGCGCATCGGCATGGGCGATTGAAATATGCGAGCTTGCGCGCTGTCGCGGGCTCGGCTTTGCGCCGCGCGACGCGCGGGCGCGACGGGGCCGCGCGTCTGTTCGCCATCTTCGCCGTGCTGCGTGAGATGGATGCGCATGTCGCGCGGCTTTTGCGCCGCTTGCGCAATGGCCTCACGCGGTTGCGCGTGATCCTGCCGCTTGCTGAAGCCGCGCCCGCGCCCTGCGCGCCGGCGCCGCTCTGCATCGCCTTCGCCGACACCTCCTAGAACGCGCCTCAGCTCGATCTCGATCTCGCACGACAACGCCAACAGCGCGCAGCTTTTGGCGCCGCTCGGCGTGCGCGTGCGTGTGTCAGCCAAACCCCCTGCGAATTGAGGCAAATCAAGAACACGCCCCGCGCCCTCTCTTAGGTTGCCTGCAACTCAAGGAGATCAGAATGAGCATTGCCGACGTACAGCCCTTTGTCTGGTTTGTGATCGGAGCGATGAGCGTGTTTGGCGTGGTTCTTGGCAGCGCTTCCCTGCTAACGCGCGGAACCTGATACGGCAGCGCACGCCCCGGCTGGCGCCAGGCCCCCAATTGCTGCAAACTCCGAAGCTGAAGAAAAAGCTCAGCGTCCTACGGATCGCGCCGCAAATTGGGGGGAGAAATACGTGCGGATCAAAGCCGCCATTCTAAGGCAGATGGGCGCCGCCTATCCTTACAAGCAAAGCCGCCCCCTCGAAATTCATGAGGTTGAGCTCAGCCCTCCGGGACGAGACGAAGTCTTAGTCAAGATCGGCGCGGCCGGTTTGTGTCATTCCGATCTTTCAGTGGCGCGCGCCCTCGCCCTATGCCGATGGCGCTTGGACACGAAGCGGCCGGCGCCGTCGTTGCAGTCGGCGAAGGTGTGGACGATTTGCAGCCAGGCGATCACGTCGTCATGGTTTTCATGCCGAGCTGCGGACATTGCGCGCCTTGCGCTGAGGGGCGTCCCGCGCTGTGTGAACCCGGCGCCATCGCCAATGGCAACGGCACGCTGCTCTCTGGCGAAATTCGCTTACAAGACGACGGCGCGATACTGCACCATCATCTTGGCTGCTCTGCGTTCGCTGACCACGCCGTCGTTTCGCGCCGCTCATTGGTGAAAATCGACAAGGATATTCCTTTCGATGAAGCCGCGCTGTTCGGTTGCGCCGTGCTCACCGGCGTGGGCGCCGCGGTCAACACGGCCAAGATTCAGGCCGGCCAAACAGTAGCGGTTATCGGATTAGGCGGCGTTGGTCTCGCTGCATTGCTCGGCGCACTCGCGGCCGGCGCGAGCGCCGTCGTCGCCGTCGATCTTTCGGATGATAAGCTTGCTCTGGCGCGTGAGATCGGCGCAACCGCAACCGTCAATGCGAAGGCGGCGGACGCAGTGGACCAAGTGCGCGCGCTTTTGAACGGAGGCGCCGATGTCGCCCTCGAGTTCGCCGGATCGGAAAAAGCGCTGGAAGCCGCCTATCACATGACCAAACGCGGCGGCGTCACGGTGACGGCGGGCTTGCCGCCGCCAACGAGCGCACTTGCAGTCAATATTGTGCGGCTTGTCGCGGAGGAGCGCACGCTGAAAGGCAGTTATATTGGCACATGCGTGCCGAGCCGCGATATCCCCCGCTATCTCGCACTCTATCGCGCCGGACGCTTGCCAGTGAATCGGCTCATGAGCGGCGCTATCGCACTCGACAATATCAATGAAGGCTTTGATCGGCTTCACGAAGGCAGCGTCGCTCGTCTCGTCGTGACGTTCCCAAACTAGCCAGCTGCAATGCGGCGCCATTAAAGCCGGCGCGCGGCCTACACTATCGGTAAGGACAGACGCTTATGCCCACAGCTAAGATCGGCGCCGAAGCCGCTATCGCCCGCCTCGACGGCTGGCGCGCCGTCGAAGGGCGCGACGCCATCATCAAGGAATTTCGCTTTAAGGATTTCAACGCCGCGTTCGCGTTCATGACGCGCGCAGCACTGCATGCGGAAAAGCACGATCATCATCCCGAATGGTTCAACGTCTATAATCGGGTCGAAGTCACGCTCGCCACGCACGATGCCGGCGGCGTCACCGATAAAGATGTTGCACTTGCTCACTTCATGGATGAAGCCGCAGCACGCATCGCAGGGATTTGACTTGCCCTCAAGCGCGGCGGAACCAAGATGACAAGTATGAAAGCTATTTTCTTCAGCGGCCTCGCCGCCACCCTTCTCGCCTTGGCCGCCTGCGGAGACCCTGCGCCGTCAGCCGACGGTCAAAGCTCTGTCGCCAGCAAGGGCCCAGTCGTTCTGGCGACGACGCAGAATATGCCCGATTGGCTGTTGGTGGCGCGTCAACGCGATTGCGCGCCCGGCGGAGATTGTCCGCGCGGCGAAGTGCACTTCAATCAACGTACCATCACGCGCAACGAGGACGGCACTGCCGACATCTGGGTGCAAGTCCGCCATGGCCGTTCGCAATTGTACGAGATCGAGGACGAAACCACAGAGACGATGATCCGCTTCGAATTGGAGCGGCTGCATTATCGCTTCCGCTGCGAGACGGGCGAGTTCATCGTGGTCGAACGGCAAATCATGGGCTCAGGAGAAACCGTGATCGCGCGCGATGAGCCGCACCCGATCTGGCGCGATCCCGTGCGCGGCAGCGCAACCGGGGTGCTATTGCCCATCGCCTGCCGCGGCAGCTGATTAGGCTTGGCGGCGCTGATAGATGATGTTGACGAGCAACACGCGCGCGCCATCGGCGCCCATGGTGCGATCCACCGCCTGTTGCATCAGCCGGGTCAGGGTCGGCGGTTCCGGCGCGGTGCGGTCCCGGTAATAAGTTGAAGCGTAGGTGGCCAGCGCCGTCCGCAGAGCGTCGCGTAAACGCGGCCCATTGAGCTGCACGCGGCGGCGCAAATCGGCGTCGGGAATATCCAGCCCCATATCCACCACCAGCGTGCCGCGCGTCGCGTGACGCTGCAGCACCCCGGCCGACAGCGTCGGCATCGGCACATAGGTTTCAGCCGATGTAAGACGTTCCTGACGCGTGGCGGGCGCTTGACTGGACGACGACGAAGAGCTGCCGCCGGCCGCCGCCGCGGGGCTCGCAGCCAACGCCGCGCACAAAGCAAGGGCAAGCATACGCCGCATACGGCGAAAATGCTTTGTTGTGGTTGAGGAATGGTTAGCGCAGCGGCTGGGACTCATCCGGCGCCGGCGCGGCGCGGAACATAGCGCCAAGATCAACCGTCGAATGATGCCCCAGCGCGTCGGCATGATTGGCGAACCAATCGTCCGCCGCCTTACGCCCCACTGCAAACAGGGTCTCGAAAAAAGAAAGGTCCGTGTTCAAATCGGCGCCCAGCCCAAGCGGCGAAAGCGCGGCGCCTTCGCTGACATTGTGCACCAGCATTTTCCGGTAGCGCTCGTGCGGCAGACGCTCCTCATCGACTAAACGTCCGACGAATTCGATCGCGCGCAATTCGGCCAACAGGCTGGCGTTGAAATTGATCTCATTGACACGCGCGGTGATGTCCGGAGCAGTACGCGGCGCGCCCGAACGCTCAAGCGGATTGATCTGCACGATCACGATGTCGCGCGTGCGTTCCACCGTGAACAGCGGAAACAGCGCCGGATTTCCTGTGTAGCCGCCATCCCAATACGGCACGCCGTCAATCTCAACCGCCTTGAAAATTTGCGGCAGGCAAGCCGAAGCCATCACATGATCCGCTGTCAGCTCATGCGTGTTGAAAATGCGGATGCGCCCCGTCTCGACATTGGTCGCGCCGATAAAAAGCTGAATGTCTTTGCACGCGCGCACACATTTGAAATCGACGAGTTCTTCCAGAACCTCGCGCAGCGGATTGATATTGAGCGGGTTGAAATCGTAAGGGCTGGCCAGACGGCTCGCCAGATCCGCCCAGAGCGCCATGTAATTTTCCTGGGCCCAGTTCGGGGTAAAGGCGTTCAAGAACGCCATCATCGGCGTGCGCCGATAGGGGTTGGCATGTCCGGCACGCGCCACGCCCTCCCAGAACTGGCGCAGCTTGGCGCGTGCGCCTTCCGCGCCGCCTTGATGAAACCCATCCGCCAACACGACCGCGCACATCGCCCCCGCCGACGATCCGGAAACGGCCGCGACCTCAATCCGCTCGTCCTCCAGAATGCGGTCCAGCGCTCCCCAGGTATACGCGCCGAACGCGCCTCCGCCCTGCAGCGCGAGCGAGACCGGTTTGCGTTTCATCACCATGAGCACCTCTGCCCGGAACTTCTCATCATTGGGCGCCGCCTGTCGCCTCCGCTTGCGCAAGTTCTCCATTTGTTCTAATGGGCGTCATGCGCAAGCCAACCATGATCGAGCGCCTTTATGTCGATTTTGACGGCTTTTTCGCCAGCGTCGAACAGAGCCAGCGGCCGTCCCTGCGCGGACGCCCTGTTGGCGTGGTTCCTTTGGAATCCGAACACACCAGCCTGATCGCCGCAAGCCGCGAAGCCAAGGCGTTGGGTATTCGCGGCATCGTCTCCGTGAAAGAAGCGCGCCGCCTCGCTCCGGACATCGTCATCGTGACAGCGCGTCCGGATATCTATGCCAATATCAACCGGCGTCTCGTGACATTGATTGATCGTAGCGTGCCCATTCTCGCCGTCCGCTCGATCGATGAAGTCGTCGCCGACGTCTCAGGCTGGCCTGTCGAGGAAATTCAGACACGCGCCCTCGCCATCAAAGCCGAGATCGCGCGCGAATTCGGCGCCTGCCTTACGTGTTCAATTGGCGCCGCTTCCAATGAATTGCTCGCCAAGACCGCCGCTGAGATGAACAAGCCGGATGGTCTTGTGTTTTTCCCGCCGGACGATTTGCCGGGCCCGCTACTCGGATTGGCCCTGCGCGACATTCCCGGCATCGCTGCGGGCATTGAACAACGCCTGACGCAATCTGGCATTCTCACCGTCGATCAGCTCTGGGCTCTGGCGCCCAAGCACGCGCGCGCCATTTGGGGCAGCGTAGAGGGCGAGCGGTTTTGGGCGCAATTGCACGGATACGCCGTTGAGCGGCCGCCGACACGAAGAGGCATGTACGGCCATAGCCGCGTCCTGGCTTATAATTGGCGCGGCAGCGAACGCGCGCGCGCTTGTGCGCGCTTGCTTGTCGTCAAGGCCGCGCGGCGCATGCGCCGGGAAGGCAACAATGCCAGCGCGTTTAGTCTCGGCGTGCGCACCAAGACCGGCGAAGATCATTTCGCCACGATTCACATTCAACCCGCACGCGACGACCATGCCTTCCTGACCTGCCTCGACCGGGCTTGGCCGCGATCATGGCCGCGTTCAGCACTTTCCATATCGGTGACGCTGCATGATCTTTCGCCCGCGGACAGCGGCATGCGGGATTTGTTCGAAACCGACGATGAGGCGACAACGCGCGCGCGCTGGCTGGCGATTTCAACCATGCTCGACGGCATCAATAAGCGCTACGGACGCGCCGTCGTTTCCGTCGGCCCGCAAGTGCAGCCGCCCGGAGGCTATGCCGGAGCAAAGATCGCCTTTGGCCGTATTCCAGAACCGGAAGACTTTTAAGTCCTGCGTTTACTGCGCTGTCCAGCCGCCATCGATATTGAGCGCCGCGCCATTAATCTGGTTCGCGGCGGGCGTGGTAAGGAACAGCGCCAATCCGGCGATGTCTTCTACTTTGACGAATTCTTTCGTGGGTTGCGCCGCCAGCAGCACGTCCTGAATCACCTGATCACGGCTCATGCCGCGCGCTTTCATGGTGTCGGGAATTTGGTTCTCAACCAGCGGCGTGTGCACATAACCAGGACAAATCGCATTGCAGCGCACGTTGAATTGCGCACCCTCGAGCGCCACCGTCTTGGTGAGCCCATAGAGTCCATGCTTGGCCGCGACATAGGCCGACTTGAACGGCGACGCGACGTGCGCATGCGCGGAAGCGACATTGATGATGCGCCCAAACTTGCGCTCCTTCATGTGCCCCATCGCCGCGCGAATAGTGTGGAAGGACGACGAGAGGTTGAGCGCCAGGATCGCATTCCATTTCTCAACCGGAAAATCCTCGATCGGCGCAACGTGCTGGATGCCGGCATTGTTGACCAGGACATCAAGCCTGCCGAACGCGCCGATCGCGGCCTCGATCAATCCGGCGCAGGCATCCGCCTGCATGAGATTGGCGCCGTCATAACGCACGGTCACGCCGGCTTCCTGCTCAAGCCCGGCGCGGATGCGCTCAATCTCGGCAGCGTCGCCAAGGCCGTTCAGCGTCACATCCATGCCAGCCTTCGCCAAGGCCGTCGCCACACCAAGGCCGATACCGCTTGTCGAGCCCGTAACCAGCGCCGCTCTGCGTTCGCTCATGCCCTCTATCTCCTACTTGTCTTGCGCCTCCGCCCGGGAACCGCTAGCGCAAACGCCCATGAGGGCCGCGCAGCGGCGACAGAGGGAACGGCCATGGACTTTTCCACGCCCTTGAATGCTTTCGTTGCGGGTTTCCCCAATTTCATCATTCAGCTGGCGGTGGCTCTCGCTCTCTTCGTCGCCTCACTGACCATTTACACCTTGATGACGCCGCACAAGGAGCTTGCGCTCATTCGCGCGGGCAATCCTTCGGCTGCGCTTGCATTTGCCGGCGTCGTGGTGGGGCTTGCCATTCCTCTAGGCTCCTGCCTCGCCTACGCGCTGGGTCTGTTCGATCTCCTCATATGGGGCGTCATCACCCTGCTTTTGCAGATCCTGGCCTTTCGTTTCGCGGATATTTTCCTGCGCGGATTGCCGCGCCGCATCGCCGAGGGCGATGTCGCGGCGGCTGTGTTTCTGATGAGCGTCAAAATCGGCCTGGCTCTGATTATATCGGGCGCATTGGCGGACCCGAACGTCGCGATCTATCGGGGCGGCTAGCGTGCTGCGTCTGATACCGGACTGGCTGCTCTATATCATTGTCATCGCGGCGGTGGTGTTCGTGCTGTTTCGCGTCGATGAACGCGAACGCGCCGACGCGCCGCCCGCCATACCGGACATTGTCGATCAAGGCGCGGGCGCCTTTCTGCCGCCGCCTTCGGAATATGATCCGGAAGTTTTGGTCGAAGTCGGCCCCGCCGCTTCCGGGCTCGGCAGCGCGTTCGCCATTTCCGAGGAAGGCTGGTGGCTCACCGCGCGCCACGTCGTCGACAATTGCAATGCGGTCGGTCTGCTGGTGGCCAATGGCGCGGCGACGCGCGTGCGCGAGGTGAAAGTCGCGCTGTTCGCCGATCTCGCTTTGCTGCGCACCAACGGCGCGCCTGAAGCGCTCGCGCTCGACACATCGGAGCTGCAATTCCAGGTCAATCAGCGCGCGTATCATGTGGGCTTCCCACAAGGGCAACCCGGCGAGGCGTATTCGCGGCTGATCGGCCGGGAAACGCTTGTCGCGCGCGGACGCTATCAAACCGAAGAGCCGGTGCTGGCTTGGGCCGTGCTCGGCCGCACGATGGGCCTGAACGGTTCGCTCGCCGGCATCAGCGGCGGCCCGGCCTTATCGGCGCAGGGACGCGTAATCGGCGTGACTGTCGCGGAATCGGCGCGGCGCGGCCGCATCTACACAGCGGCGCCCTCTTCCATTCAGCGCTTGTTGCGCGTCGAACAAGTGCTCGCCGAAGGCACGCCGACCCCGCGCATGACACCGGAAGATTATGGCCAGCAATCGGACGATCTGCGCCGCGCGCTAGCAGTGGCCCAGGTGGTGTGCGTCGGCCCAGAAGAAGACGCGCCATGAGCAATGCGTTCGCCGACCGCCTGATCGAAACCGTGCGCAAGCACGATGCGCCGCTCTGCGTCGGCCTCGATCCGTTCGCGGATAAAATCCCGGCGCTGTTCGGAGATTTGCGCCAAGACGCCGCCGCAACTTTGCTAAAGTTCGGATCAAGCGTGATCGAAGTGGCCGCCAAACATGCCGGCGTATTGAAGCCGCAGCTCGGCCTGTTCGAGCAATTCGGCGAAATGGGCTACGCGACCGCGCGCATGCTGACCGAATACGCACGCTCAAGCGGCATGCTCGTCATTCTTGACGCCAAGCGCGGCGACATCGGCACGACCGCGGAAGGCTATGCGCGCGCGACGCTCGGTGAAAAGCCCGGCTTCGACGCCGATTGCGTCACGGTCAATCCTTACATGGGCAAGGATACGCTGGCGCCTTTCGTCGCCCTCGCCGCGCAAAAACAAAAAGGCGTGGCGGTGCTCGTGCGCACCTCCAATCCGGGCGCGGGCGATTTTCAGGATTTGCAAGTGGGCGGCGCGCCAGTCTGGCAGCGCGTCGCGCAAATGCTGGCGCCGGAAGTCTCGCAATTGAGGGGCGCAAGCGGCTGGTCTGGCTTAATGGCGGTGGCTGGCGCCACTTATCCAGAAGAAGCCCGCACATTGCGCGAAGCGATGCCGCATGCGCTGTTCCTGGTTCCCGGTTACGGCGCACAAGGCGCAAGCGCGGCGGATGCGGTGGCGGGTTTTGTACCAGGCCCGCGCGGGCGCGAAGGCGGTGTCGTCAATGCGTCACGCAGCGTGACTTATCCGCAAGCTGCGCAAAACGCGAAGTCGATGAACGAATGGCGCGCTGCAATTGGCGAGGCCATGAGCGCCGCTGCGGCGGAACTTCGCACAGCTTGCGCGCCTTAAACGCGACAAGCCGCGCGCATTGCGATAAGCCTCACTCGAATCACGGAGGGATCCATGCGTAGAATCACGCAAGCACTCGTGGCCGCGCTGGCGTTGTTGATCGCCGCACCGACTTTCGCCGATGGCCCCGGCGATGCTGGACCGGACGTTGCCGCGCCGCCAATCGCCACGCCGCAGCCGCCCGCCGCGACAGAACCTGCGCCAGCGGCGGAACCAACCGCCGTTGAAGGACGCACCGGTCAGATCACGCTCGACGATGTCACGCTCAACGTGCCCGAAGGCTGGCGCTTCTATTCCGCCGAAGAAGCGCACGCCTACATGCAGCGCAATAATGCGGCCGCGCCGCAAGGCGCCGTATTGGGTCTGCTCGCGCGCGATGGCGATGACATCAATACGGCCGGCACATGGGCCACAGTCGTGAGCTATGACGCCATCGGCTATGTACAGCCTGAAACCGCTTCGGGTTTGAGCGAAACGAGCTTTGAAGCCGATGTCCGCGCCGCGCGCGGCGATCAGGGCCGCGCCTTCGAAGGCTTCATCGCGCAGCCGGCTTTCGACGACGCCGCGCCCAATCTGGTTTGGGCTGAACGCTCAGCCGCGCCCGGCTCTTCAGGGCCGGATTTACGCTATGAGCAAAAATCGCTCGGCCGCCGCGGCGTCGCCACGCTGACCTCGATCGGCAGCGCCGACCAAATGCCGGAGATCGAAGCCGCCGCCGAAACGCTCCGCGGCATGCTGAGCTTTCCCGCCGGAAGCGCACACGCCGACTTTCAGCCCGCGTCCGATCAGGTCTCCGCCTATTCGGTGCCGGGCTTGGTGACGGGCGTGCCAACGCCGGCGCAAGCGCAACCCGCATCCGAGCCGGTCGAAGCAGGGCAAACCGCGTTCGGCGGTCTGTCGGGCTGGTTTCCGTGGATTGCGCTTGGCGTCGTCGTACTCGCCATTGGCGGTTACATGATGATGCGCGGCCGCAATCGCGACGAAGAAGAAGCGTAACAAGCGCTCACGCGACGCAAACAGCGCCGTCGCGGAGCTCTATCGCGACGCGCTCGAGCCCAGCGCCGCTACACGGCCCACCGGCGCAAGCGCCGTCTTCAAGACGGAAGCTTGCGCCGTGCGCTGTGCACACGATGAAGCGCCCTTCTTGTACGACCATGCGCCCATCCGGCCGTTCCATTGGATAGCCGGCGTGCGGACACCGATTGCGGAAAGCGGCGATAGCATCACCGCGGCGCGTCACAACAATCGACGCCTCGCCGATTTCGACCAGGATCGCACACGGATCTTCCAGCGCATCGCGCCGCGCCAACACCAGGCCCGGCGCGAGTTCGCTCATTCGTTTTCAGCTTTGAACGGACGCGAAAGCAGCGCGGCGATAGCCTCGTCGACACTGGTACGCCCAGCAATGATGTCGTCCACCGCGGCGCAAATCGGCATTTCGACCTCGTGCCGTTCCGCCAGCGCCATGACGGCCGGCGCGCTCTCGGCTCCTTCGGCGACCGTGCGGCGCTCGCCCATGATTTCGGAGAGCTTGCGCCCAGCGCCCAGCGCCGCGCCCAACGACGTATTGCGCGAGGTCAGCGAGGCGCAGGTCAGTACAAGATCGCCAAGCCCGCACAGGCCGGAGATCGTTTCCGGCTTGGCGCCCAGCGCCGCGCCCAGGCGCATCATCTCCGCAAAGCCGCGCGTGATCAGCGCCGCGCGCGCGCCGTCGCCGAGCTTGCGCCCCTCGGCGATGCCGCAAGCAATAGCGATGACATTTTTGATGGCGCCGCCGATCTCGGCGCCGATCAGATCGTCCGCGAAGTATGGACGGAATGTCGGCAGGCCTATGGTTTCGACAATGCGCTGCAAGAGCGCCTCATCTGGCGAAGCGATTGTTGTCGCGGTCGGCAAACCGCGCGCCACATCCTTGGCAAACCCAGGGCCCGACAGCACGGCGGGCGCCAAGCTGGGGAGCTCTTCCGCCAAAACGTCGGTCATCAGCGCCAGCGAACCGCGCTCCACACCCTTCGAGCACAACACGAGCGGCGCGCCCGCCTTCACGTGCGGCTTCAAAGACCGCAGCACGGAGCGCATATGCTGAGCCGGCGGCGCGGCCAGGATCAGGTCGGCCTGCGCCGCCTCTTCAATCGCATTGGTCGCGCGCAGCCGGCGGTCGAGCTTGATATCCGGCAGATAGAGCGGATTTTCGTGCGTCCCATTCACGCCTGCGGCCACCTCAGGCTCCAGCGCCCAAAGCACCACATTCCGATCCGCCATGGCCGCGACCTGGGCGAGGGCCGTGCCCCACGCGCCAGCGCCCAATACCGCTACACTTTTGTAAGGCTCTATCACGCCGGACACTCTCTCCCTTTTTGCGTGCGGGCATCATCCAGACGGACAATCTGGCATCAAGCGCCGCTATCGCTAAATCTTGTATCGCAAGCGCGAACGCAGCCCTGCATCACAGGGATGTAATAATCGTTACCATGCAAAATTGCATCACAGTCCCGACTTTCCGGGGGTTCCATCATGCTGCGATGCACCCTATTTATCGTTCATCGATGTTCGCACTCGCAGCATCAAAAGCACTTGGAGCACACAAATGTCCGCGCATGACCTGACCGCGCCGCAACGGGCCCTCACCCTTGTCGTCGCTATCGTTCTGGTCGCGACCGCGCTGGCGCCGCTCGTTCTGACGGCCGCGCGCGTCGTTGCCTAAGCCTTAGCTCCCTTACGTCCGGGCCGATGGCTCGGGCGTAAGCGAGCCGCGGCCTCGTCCAACGGCCAACGTGGCCGCGCTGGCGCATCGAGGCCGTCGACCATGCCCAGCCGGAGCCGTTCCGCCCCGGCCAAGGCCACCATCGCCGCATTGTCGGTGCACCATCTCATCGGCGGCGCGACGAAATCGTAGCCATTCCGCTCCGCCAAATTCTCCAACAAACCCCGGATCGCTTGGTTGGCCGCCACTCCGCCCGCCGCCACGAGCCGCCCGCGCGCGCCCCACAATGGGTCGAACAGGCGCATCGCGCGTTCGGTGCGGTCCTCCAAAATATCAAGCACGGCAGCCTGGAAGCTGGCGCAAAGATCAGACCGATCCTGCGCGCTGGGTGCGCCAAGCCGCTCGATCTCGCGGGCGCAGGCGGTCTTGAGCCCGGCGAAGGAAAAATCGCAGCCATCGCGTCCGGCGAGCGGGCGCGGCAGCGCAAACCGTTTCGGATCACCGCTCTTGGCGGCCTGCTCGACCAGCGGCCCGCCGGGAAAGCCCAAATCGAGCAGTTTCGCCACCTTATCGAACGCCTCACCAAGGGCGTCATCAATGGTGGAGCCGAGGCGGCGATAATCGCCCACGCCGAGCACGGCGATGAATTGGCAATGCCCGCCCGAAGCCAACAGCAAGAGATAAGGAAATTGCGCCCCACCCTCGGCCAGGCGCGGGCTCAGCGCGTGCGCTTCCAGGTGATTGACCGCCAGCAGCGGCTTGTCATGCGCCAGCGCGATCGCCTTGCCGGCCAACAGGCCGACCATCACGCCGCCGATCAAGCCGGGCCCCGCCGTCGCCGCCACCGCGTCAAGATCGGCATAGCCCAGCCCCGCATCACGCATGGCGGCGCCGATAACCGCATCCACGCCCTCCACATGCGCCCGCGCGGCGATTTCCGGCACCACGCCCTTATAGGGCGCGTGCTGAGCAGCCTGCCCGAGCACCACGTCCGAGAGCACGCGCGGCCCCGCTGAATCCAGGCGAACGACCGCGGCCGCGGTTTCGTCACAGCTGCTTTCGATACCGAGCACGGTAAGGGGCGCGTCCATGGGCACGGACATAGGCGCAATCGCTCGCGCCTGCTATGCACCGGGCACTTATGACGACACCTCTCTTTCGCATTGGCGCGCGGGGATCGCCGCTTTCAACAGCTCAGACCGGGCAGGTGCGCACGCGGCTGGCTGACGCGCTGGGCGTAGGCGCGGAGCGCATCGAACTGGTGCTGATCACGACAAGCGGCGACACGATCCAGGATCGCCGCTTACTTGAAGCCGGCGGCAAGGGCCTCTTCACCAAGGAATTGGACGAAGCGCTGCTGGATGGGCGCATCGATCTTGCGGTGCATTCGCTGAAGGATCTGCCAACCAAGCTGCCAGCCGGTATCGCGCTCGCCTGCGTGCCGGAACGCAAAGACCCGCGCGACGCGTTTATCAGCCTGACTGCGAAATCCCTGGCTGAATTGCCTAGCGGCGCGAATGTCGGCACCGCCAGCTTGCGGCGCCAAGCGCAAACGCTGTTCACCCGGCCCGATCTTGGCGTGGTTACGTTGCGCGGCAATGTCGATACGCGCCTGCGCAAGCTTGAAGCGGGCGACGCCGACGCAACCTTTCTCGCGCTTTCCGGGCTGACACGGCTTGGCCTTGCCGACCGCGCCGTCAGCATTATCGATCCGCAAGACATGCCCCCCGCCTGCTGCCAAGGGGCGCTCGCCATCACCGTGCGCGATGACGATGCGCGCGTGCGCGATATGCTCTCACCGCTTGAAGACGTGGAGGCGCGCATCGAAATCGAAGCCGAGCGCGCGTTTCTCGATGCGCTCGACGGTTCATGCCGCACCGCCATCGGCGCGCTGGCGCGTAAGCAAGCCAACGCGCTGAGCTTCATCGGCGAAGCCTTGACGCCGGACGGCACATCACGCTGGCGGCGCACGGAAAATATTGCACTTGGGGATGACGCGATCGCCGACGCCCAGGCGCTGGGTCTGAAGCTGGGCCGCGAAATCCGCGCCGAAGCCGGCGGCGCATTGGTGACGGATCTGGATTGATGCGCGTCGCCATCACCCGTGCGGCGCAAGATGCGGAAACCACCATCCGGCGCGTGCGCGCTTATGGGCATGAGCCCGTCTCCGCGCCGCTGCTGCATATCGAGAGCGTCGCATTCGACGCCAATGTCAGCGGCGCGCAGGCGCTGATGTTCACCAGCGCCGCGGGCGTGCGCGCTTTCTCAACCGCCAGCGCCGCACGCGGCCAGATCGTTCTCACGGTCGGCGACGCCACGGCGGATGCGGCGCGCGCGGTTGGGTTTGCGGACGTGCGCTCCGCCAATGGCGATGTGCTGGCCCTGGCGGCGTTGGCGCGGACCGAACTGAAATCCGGCGCGGGGCCTCTCATTCACATCGCCGGCACACATATCGCCGGCGATCTGATCGGCGCGCTGAAGGCCGCCGGTTTCGAGGCAGAACGCCGCACCGCTTATGAAGCGCGGCAGGTTCCAGCCTTGCCTGAAGCATTCAGCCAGCCCCTGGACGTGGTGCTCTTTTACAGCGCCCGCGCCGCCCTAGCATTTAAAGCACTCGGCGCGCCCGGCGCGGCGTCGTTGACGGCGGGTTGCCTCAGCGCTGCGGTGGCCGATGCCGCCGGCGCGGGCTGGAAGCGCCTTGTTGTGGCGCCAAAGCCGCGCGAGGACGCCCTTCTCACAACCTTGTTTGGCGCCGCACCGCACTCGGCTGGCGCAACCGCTTGAGCCGGTTCACGGCGAAGCCTAGACTCATCGCTTACAACCCGACTCGTTTCCGCTGTGAAATAGCGGAAACTGCTGGGGATTTGCGGGGAGTCGCATGAGCCGACACGACGAAGCGGAGCGCGGACGCGCCGAGCCGATCGACGTTGAGTTCGAACCCGCCGAGCGCGAGGCGCACGGCGGAATCGGTATGGGCACGGCATTGCTGCTGGCGGCGGTCGCCGCTGGCGTCGGCGTGGCGGGCGGCGCGGTTGCGCCGCGGCTGCCTGCCGTGCAAACGGCGCTGGACGGGGCATTCCCTGCCGGCGGCGAAAGCCAAAACACGCCTGCGGAAGAAGCGCAGATCGATGCGGCGCTGGATCAGCGGATCAACCGCATCGAAAACCTGCTCAATACGCCGCTCGGGCAAGCCGCCAACGGACAATCGGGCGACGCGGCCACTTATGAGCGCGTTGTCGCGTTGCAATCTGGCCTGCGCGATGTCGAGCAGCGGCTCGCCAACATGCCGTCAACCGAGGCCGTGACGCAGCTCGTCGCCGAAGTGCGCCGCCTGCAAGAAGATTTGCCTGCGGTGGCGCAACAGGCGCGCACCGCTTCGGAAGCCGCACGCGCGGCGTTCGCTGTCGCCGCGATGTCGGAAGCGACCGCGAATTCCGGGCCGTTCGAACAATCCTATGCGTCGCTGCAAGCATTGCTGCCGGAAGATCCGAATGTGCTCGCTTTGGCGCCGTTGGCGCGCACCGGCGCGCCGACGCGCATCGAATTGCGCGACCGCTTCGATAGACTCGACAATGAAATCGTCCGCGCCGCGCATCAGGCGCAAGCTGGCGCCGGGTTCTGGGGCCGCATCCAATCCGCTCTGGCGCAATGGATCGTCATCCGGAATTCCGGCGAAGGCGACACCCCTGCCGGCGTAGTGGAACGCGCACAAAGCGCGCTGGCGGGCGACGATCTCGCCACTGCCGTGCGGGAGCTTTCAAGCTTGAGCGGCGCGCCGCGCCGCGCCGCCGATCCTTGGATCGCCGACGCCAACCGCCGCCTGGAGATCGACTCGCGCCTCACAGCCATCCGCACCGAATTGTCGCGGAGAGGCTGACCGATGCTGCGTCTCGCTTTCCTGCTCATCATCGCCGTCGCGGCCATGCTGGCCTCATGGCAGATCGTCACCACCGATCCCGGCACGGTCGAGGTCAATTGGTTCGGCACCGAGGTCACAACCAGCGCGCTGTTCGGCTTGCTTTTGCTTGTCGCGCTGATCGCCGTGGCATTGCCGGTGCTGCGCCTGTTGATGTTCCTGATGGATGCGCCCGGCCGCATCGGCAAAGCCAGCGCACGCGCACGCACGCGGCGCGGCCAGGAAGAACTCGCGCTTGGCTTGATCGCGGCTGAAGCTGGCGAATTCGACGATGCGCGCCGCCACGCCGACAAGGCCGAAGATCTGATCGACGAGCCGCGCCTTGCGCTACTGCTGCAAGCGCGCGCGGCGGAAGTCTCGGGCGATACGGCGGGCGCCGAACGCGCCTATTCCGGCATGCTGCAAAACGAGGACACAGAAGTTCTCGGCCGCAAAGGTCTGATGACAGCGGCGCTTAAGCGCGGCGATCGCACAGCCGCGCGCGCGCACGCCGAAGCAGCGCTCAAAGCGTCGAAAACAGCGACCTGGCCGTTTCAGTACGCGTTCGATCTCGCCGTGCAGACCGCCGATTGGGAAAGCGCGATCGAAACTCTCGATACCGGCGACAAGCGAAAGCAAGTCGAAGACAAAGTGGCCAAGCGCCGCCGCGCCGTGCTGATGACGGCGCAAGCGCAACGGCTTGAGCGTGAACGTCGCAGCGATAAAGCCGCCGAACTCGCGCAGAAAGCCTTCCGCATGGCGCCAGCTTTCGCGCCGGCCGCCGCCATGGCCTCGCGCATGCTGACCGCCGAAGGCAAGCCCGAACGCGCAGCGGCAATCCTTGAGGAAGCGTGGGAGAACGGCCCGCACCCTGCACTCGCGCACGCCTATCGCGACCTGGTGGCCGGCGAAAACCGCGAAGCCCGCGCGCGCCGCATGACGGCCTTGGCCGAAAATCGCCGCGATCATCGCGAGAGCCGGATTGTCGTCGCCGAACTCGCCATGGAGCGCGGCGATTGGGAAGCGGCGCAGGCCGCGCTCGATGACGCCTATCGCGAAAATCCTTCCTCGCGCATCGCCATCCTGTTCGCGCAGGTCGCGCGCGGCCAAGGCGACGAAAACGGCGCGCGCACCTGGCTGGCCCAAGCCGCGGGCGCGCCGCGCGAATCCGATTGGTCGGACCTCGATCCGGAAGGCCCCGCCTTCATGTATGACGACAGCGATTGGGCCCGGCTGGTCTATGTGTTCGGCGATGGCGGCCAATTGATCCATCCGCGCATGGAGCGCGGCCAGCACGATGCGCTGGGCCCGGTGCTGGCCCTGCCCACAGCCGTGCTGACGCCGCCCCGCGAAGAAGCCGCTGCGGAAGCGGACATGGCCGACGATGTCGAAGTGGAGGAAGTCCGCTAGCCTGCGGCGTTCCGGCCTTGCCCTTCGGCGCGGCTGCCCGTAGGAAACAGCCCTTCTTAAGGGCCGCCTTAGCTCAGCCGGTAGAGCGGCGCATTCGTAATGCGTAGGTCAGGTGTTCGAGTCACCTAGGCGGCACCATTTTTCAAGATGCGAAAGCGAGCGAAGTGAGCGCCGCGCCTCAGGCCGCGTCGCTCGCAACCGGCGGCTTGGTGAATTCCACGCCGCTGAGCGTCGTCTCGAAATCGTGCAACACTTCGATCGCCTCATCCGCCTGCATGATCGGCGAACCGGAATCCGGAAAGCGGAAGCGCCAGAACGAGTCGATGTGTTTGATCACGCCGACGGCCTCTCCCATCGGAATGAAGAGCGAGGGCGCTTTGAGCAAGAACGCGCGGAACGCGCCCGGCTGGCCATCCGCCAACGCAGCGAACGCAGCGCCATATTCCAATAGCGTTTCGTTCACGCGCCCCAGAGCGGAATCCATCTGGCCGAGTATGTCACGGCGGCTTTCCGCCAATTCGCGCCGTTCTTCCGACGACGATTGCGTGATCCGCAAGCCGGCGAAGCGCGGACGGAACAGCTCAAGCTGCGGCTTCAACTCGCCCATCAGCCACTTGTAGTACAAGAAGCCCTTCCAGGCGAACACGCCCTCTATATATTCCTCGCCGGTCAGGCGCAGCGTCTGGCGCAGCGGATCAAGCGATTTCGCCGTTTCATCCGTCATCAGCTTTTCAGCCATGCGCTGCGAAAGATCGCCCGCATCGCGCCCGCCGGTGGCGAAAGCGAGATTGACGAGCTGACCGATCTCGGCGCCCACGAACTGACGCATCCGCGCGATGTCGGCTTCGGCAAGGTCGAAATAGGCGCGCGCGGGATCAATGCCCATATGGCGCAAGCGTTCGCGCATGAGAAACGGGTCGAAGGACGGCAACGACGCCAGCACGCGCAGCAGATCGGCGTCGGCCTGGAAGTCGCTATCGGAAGTATAGCCTTCAACGGTTTGACGCATGATGCGCTCAAAACCGCGCTCGCCGATCATGAAACTGATCCCACCGAGTTCGAGTTGCCCGGCGGCATACGGCAAGATCACTTTGGTCGCGGTTGAAATCGGACGGACGAACAGGTCGCGCTCATTGGCGCGCACGGCATGCTTCAGGATTAGCGCGCGATTGAGGCGCTTATTCCTGAAGAGCGGCTTGTCATTATATTCCTCGGTCTCGCCGAAACGCTCATAGACCAGCGCGAGATTCAGGACGCGCGTGGTCGATCCGCTGGCGCGAATGAGCGAGAGATCGCGGCGGCCGTCAGTGTTGCGCACGTGAGATTCTTCCTCCGCACTAGCAGTGCCGGAGGTGCGTGAAGACTTTGTTAAGCGACGCGCCGCCTAAGCGGGATATGGGCGCAATCATCGCTTTTCCCGGTCGCTACCAGCCCCGAAAAGTCAGCACGTTGCCGCGCCGCCGCCGCCGGCCCAGGCTTCCGCGTTACGACCGCAGCGGGCTGCTGATGGCGGCCCTCCTCCTCGCCGCGATCGCCGCCGCCGCACTGAGCTTTCGGGGCGAAGCCGAAGGCGCAATCGCGATGCGTGTGATTGATGGCGACACCATTGAAAACAGCGCAACAGGAGAACGCATCCGGCTGTCCAACATCGACACGCCCGAGACCGGTGAGCGCGCAGGCTGCATAGCAGAACGCCAAGCCGGCGAACGCGCAAAGCAGGCGCTCACGCTCATGATCCGTGACGGTGCAGTCAGCGTGGCGCCGAGCGGATATACCGATCGCTACGGACGCACGCTGGCGCGCGTCAACATTAATGGCCGCGACGCTGGACAAACGCTGATCGACCGCGGCTTGGCCCGCCCCTGGCGAGGCCGCCGCGAACCCTGGTGCGGCGCGGACGGCGCGCTGTTGTTGGACGCGTCTTAATTCACCGGTTACGCGTAGGCGGCTTCACCAGCTTCGCGCAAAAGGCGTAAGCCTCCGGCGCGCTGCCTTCGGCGCTTGCCAAGCGGCGCCAAAGGCACGTTTCTTGCGATCAAAGCGAGGCAATTAACGGAGCAGGCAGACAGGCTCCGAAAGACCAGGGGCGCTCCGGGTGCACACTCATAAACGCATTCTCGTAACCGGCGGCGCCGGCTTTATCGGCTCGCACTTGTGCGAACGCCTGATCGCCGCGGGGCACGAAGTGCTCTGCATCGACAATTATTTCACGGGATCGCGCACCAACCTGCGCGGTCTGCTCGATCACCCGATGTTTGAGCTGCAGCGCCACGACGTGACCTTTCCGCTCTATGTGGAAGTGGACGAGATCTACAATCTGGCCTGCCCCGCCTCGCCGATTCATTACCAATTCGACCCCGTGCAGACGACGAAGACGAGCGTCCACGGCGCCATCAACATGCTCGGCCTCGCCAAGCGCGTAAAAGCAAAGATCCTCCAGGCTTCGACCTCGGAAGTGTACGGCGACCCTGCGGTCCATCCCCAGCCGGAAACCTATTGGGGCAATGTGAACCCGGTCGGCCCGCGCTCCTGCTATGATGAAGGCAAGCGCTGCGCCGAGACGCTGTTCTTCGACTATCACCGCCAGCACAATCTTCGCATCAAGGTGGTGCGGATCTTCAACACCTACGGCCCGCGCATGCACCCCTACGATGGCCGCGTCGTCTCCAACTTCATCCGCCAGGCCATCCAGGGCGAGGACATCACCATCTACGGCGACG
>JAUIJZ010000142.1 GCA_030430715.1 Alphaproteobacteria bacterium | reverse complement strand
GCCGTGGTTTGAAGGAGCTGCGCGCCGCCTTTAAGCCGCGCATGCTCGGCGTGTTGGCGGCTTCGGCCGTCTTCATCTTCTTCAATTGGGCGCTCTACGTTTATTTGGTGATGCAAGAGCGCGTGATGGAAGCGGCGCTTGCTTATTTCATCTCGCCTTTGGTGGCGGTCGCCGTGGGCGTGAGCTTCTTCAAGGAGAAGAGTTCGCGCGCGCAATATGCGGCTCTTGCTTTGGCCGCTGTCGGTGTTGTCGTGCAGGGCTTTGCGCTTGGCGCGCCGCCATGGATGGCTCTGGCGCTCTGCGTATCGTGGTCGGCTTATGCGGTGATCCGCAAATGGGCGCCGGTGCCGGCGGCGACGGGCCTCTTGATCGAAACGCTGGCGCTGGCGCCGGTTGCGCTTGTTTTCTTGTATTGGACCGCCGCCGATGTGGGATTGGCCTTCAATTATGGCTTCGGGCAGGCCGTTCTGCTTGCGCTTTCCGGACCGCTTACGGCGCTGCCGCTGATCTTGTTCGCGTTCGGCGCGCGGCGCGTGAGCTTTACCGCAACCGGATTGCTGCAATTTCTGGCGCCGTCACTGCAATTCCTGATTGGCCTGGCTTTTGGCGAACCCTTTACAATGCTGCGCGCTATCAGCTTTGCGCTGATTTGGGCCGGATTGGGCTTTTTCGCCTTAGATACCATCCGGCGTGTGCAACAGGCGCCTGCATGAGTGAGACGGTTCATTACGCGATCGGAGACGTGCACGGAGAGGCCGAGAAACTTGCGCGCTTGCATGATTGCATCCGCGAGGATGCGGCCCGTCTCGGCGTTGCGCCGCACTTTGTCCACCTCGGCGATCTGGTCGATCGCGGGCCTGACAGCCGCGCCGTGATCGAGAGCGTCATGCAATTGGACGGTGAGGGCGTGTGTCTGCGCGGCAATCACGAAGCGATGATGCTGAACGCCTATTCCGGCGAGAGCGGTTTGGCCGAACATAGCTGGGCGACTAATGGCGGCATGCAGACCGTCGAATCCTACAACCGCGCCAATGGCGAAACCGATCATTGGCGCGCGGCGGTGGATCGCAACCACATCCATTGGCTGCGCGGCTTGCCTTCGATGTGGCGCGACGGGCGGCTTGTCTTTGTGCATGCCGGCATCGACCCGTATCGCTTTCCCGATTGCGTGGAGGAAGTGCGGCTCTGGACCCGCTCACGCATCTTCCTCAACAGCGAGGCATGGCCGCAGCGCGAAGCGCTGGAAGACGTGCTGGTCGTGCACGGGCATACGCCGACGGACGATTTCGAGCCCGAGCGGCAACGCCGCCGCGTCAATGTCGATACGGGCGCTTGCTTTGGCGGGCCGCTAACCTGCGCCGTGCTCGCGCCCGATGAGAAGCCGCGCTTTCTCCATGCGCGCTGATTACAGGCAATCGTAGAGCGCCGCGATCGGCCGCAAGCTGCGCGGATCGCCCATCAAATGATGCGAGTGCTGGTTCATCACATATCCAACGGAAACGCCGCTTTTGGCGTCGCCGAAGCCGCACGATCCGCCGGCGCCGGAATGGCCGATCGCTTCGGCGTTCGGGCCATAGAAAAAGTGTTTGTTGCTGAGCACGCCGGTGCGCCATTCGACATTGAACGGCAAAACCAGATCCTCGCCGACAATGCGCGGCTTGGTCAACGCCGCATAGCCCTCGCGCGAGAGCACGCGGTCGCCGCTGATTTCGCCATGGGTCGCGTAAAGCTCATAGAGCCGCGCCACGGAAAGCGCCGTGCCGTGGCCGTTGGCGGACGGAATTTCGATGCGGCGCCATTCGCTCGCGCCGCGATTGGGCGCCGACCACGGCATGAAGAACGCGGCCTTGCGCGGCGGCGTGATCTCGCCAAAGTCCGCGATGCGCGAGGGTTTGCGAATTTCCGCGATGCGCGCTTCTTCGGCATCGGCGCCGCCAATGCGGAAGTCGATGGCGTGCGGCGCGCAAATTTCTTCGCGCAGAATCTCACCGACCGACCGCTTCGCGGCGCGCCGCGCGATCTCGCCGACAATGTAGCCCCAGGTCAGCGGGTGATAGCCGCTGGCGCTGCCGGGCGGCCATAGCGGCGCCAGCGACGCGATCACGCCGGCGCACGCGACGGGATCGAGCCACAAAGCCGGATCGACCGCCTGCGCAAAGCCCGGCACGCCCGCCTGATGCGAAAGCGCCTGCGCGATGGTCACCTTGTCCTTGCCGTGCGCGCCGAATTCGGGCCACAGCGCCGAAAGCGGCGCATCGTAATCGATCAGCTTTTTGTCATGCAGCCACGCCATGACGATGGCGGAAACGCCCTTCGTGGTCGAATAGACCGGCACGAGCGTGTCGCGCGTCCAAGGCGTTTCCTTCGCGCGGTCGCGCCATCCGCCCCAGATATCGACCAGCACTTCGCCATTGCGCAGCGCCGCGAAACCCGCGCCGACTTCTTCGTTCAAACCCGCTGCGAATGCATCACGCACCCGTTCGAAGCCGGGCGCGACGTAACC
The DNA here is from genome assembly GCA_030430715.1 of Alphaproteobacteria bacterium. GTDB lineage: Bacteria > Pseudomonadota > Alphaproteobacteria > Caulobacterales > Aquidulcibacteraceae > Vitreimonas. The sequence goes on along the minus strand of JAUIJZ010000142.1, from coordinate 3,239 downwards.
TTCGACCATTCTGAAAGCGTCGGACCGTGAATGCGACTTATCGTTTGGGTTATCCGTCATGTCGCATTCATGGTCCAAAGACGCTTTCTGATCAAAGGTTGGTAAAGCAACTTTGGACTTCAAATTCGTTTCTCCGCCTCCACCAATGTGGGACGAATTTGAAGTCCGTTGCTTTACATCTCCAGGCGTTGCGCTTGGGGCCAAGTCACCGGCTCGTCCAGCACGCCTTGCGCCGCAGGCAGCGCCAAATCTTCGCTTTCCGCGGCGAGCGAACGCACAATCACGTCATAGGTTGCGCCCGTCGCCGCTTCCAGCGCCACCGCCGGCGCTTCGCCTTTGACGCGCCGGGCCGTGAACAGCGCGCTCAACAGATCGCCCGCGCCTTTCGGCGCACGCGGCAAGCGCGGCGTTTCGCAGAACCAATCGGCGCCTGGCGACGCATAAAGATTGCCGAGCCCCGTCGGCGTGCGCAGCGACGAACACAGCACCGGCTTGCCGAAGCGCCGCGCCGCGTCGCGCGCCGTCTCAAGGTCTTTGATCTCTTTGCCCGTCATCAGACCAAGCTCGAACGCATTCGGCAGCAGCCAATCGGCGTGCGGCGCCAGCCCGTTCAGCACGGCGTCGGCGATGGACTCGCTCACGAACAGCTTGCCTTCATCGCCCAGCACCGGATCGCACACGAACACCGCGTTGGCGTTTGCCGCTTTCACGCGCTGCACGATGTCGAGGATCACCGCGACTTGATCGCCATCGCCGAGATAGCCGGTCAGCACCGCGTCGATTTCGCCGAGCGCGCCGTCGCCAGCGAGGCCGTCCAGGATCGAACCCAAGGTTTCCGCCGGCAATGGCCCGCCGCCGGGCGGCCCATGATCGGGGCGGCGCCCTAGAATTGTGGTCGGCGCCTGCCAGACGCGTACGCCGAGGCGTTCCATGGCGAAAGCCGCGACAGAATTGCCGACGCGCGCGCCTACGACCTGGCTTTGCATCGACAGGACGGTCTTGGGGCGGCTAGTTTCAAGCATGCAGTCGAATGGTCGCCTGCGTTGCGGTTCCGAGCAAGTGTTGAGCAGAATATGAGTGCAAATCGTCCCCGCCGGTCTTGTCTTTATATGCCGGGCGCGAACGCCAAGGCGTTGGAAAAAGCCAAGACATTGGCCGCCGATGTGCTGCTGTTCGATCTCGAAGATTCCGTGGCGCCCGAAGCCAAGGCGGATGCGCGCGCCCAGATCGGCGCGGCGCTCGCCGGCGGCGGCTACGGCAAGCGTGAGATTATCGTGCGCATCAACGCCTTCGCGACCCCGTGGGGGCGCGACGACATGCGCGCCGCCGCCGAAGGCAAGCCCGATGGCGTGTTGGCCCCGAAAGTCGAATCCGCCGCCGAGATTGAGGCGCTTGACGCTGCGATGACGGAGTGCGGTTTCGCCAAGGGCGCCCAGCTTTGGGTCATGATCGAAACGCCGCGCGCCATTCTCAACATCGCTGAAATCGCCGCCGCCGCGCGCAACACGCGGCTCTCCGGTTTCGTGATGGGCACGAACGATCTGGCCAAGGATACGCGCGCCAAAATCACGCCGGAGCGCACCGCCTTTCATACGGCGCTGAGCCTTGCCGTCACCGCCGCGCGCGCCGAAGGCATCGTCGCGATCGACGGCGTCTATAACGACATTCCCAACAAGGAAGGTTTCGAGGCCGAGTGCCGCCAAGGGCTGGAGTTTGGCTTCGACGGCAAGACGCTGATCCACCCAACCCAGATCGAAACCTGCAACATTGTATTCGCGCCGTCAGAAGAAGAAGTGACGCGCGCGCGCGCCGTGATCGCCGCCTTTGCGCTGCCGGAAAACGCGGGCAAGGGCGTGATCAAGGTGGACGGCAAAATGACCGAGCTGCTGCATCTCGAAGAAGCCAAGCGCGTCGTCGCCGTCGCGGAGGCGATCAGTGGATGAAAAAAGCCAAGTGATCGCGGCGGTCTGTGATGCAGTCTCTTCGGAGAATCTAGAAAAAGCAGCAGCGCTCTTGGAGCAGGGATACCCGTTCGCCCCGCAGCCGGCGGTTGCGCGTCGTTATGGCGACTTAGATTGTATGCGTGTCTTCGTACGCGACGGTTTTATCGATCGATATTCGGGGCAGCGGCTTATTTTTCCACCCGTGCTCCGGATGCTTTCGCAGGCCCTGCCGGCACACTTTCCCTTTCATACCAACTGGAAGACCGACGAGTGCCACTTTGCATACTATGAGCTGACGCCGACTGTAGATCATGAAATCCCGGTGTCTCGGGGTGGCGCTGATGACGAGAGCAATCTTGTTTCGACTTCAATGCTTCGGAACATGGCGAAATCGAATTTCCTTCTTTCTGAAATCGGTTGGACAAAGCATCCGCCCGGCGATTTCCGGCAGTGGGATGGTCTAACGGCATGGTTTCTTGCTCAGATGCAGAAGCACCCGAACTTGTATAAAAACTTTCGACGATGGGAGCTTGTTGCTCAATCCGTTGTGACGGAACGCTATTCATGACCAAATCCAATCCCGGCCGCTTTTTCGAAGATTTCCGCCTCGGCGAAACCATCCGCCACGCTACCCCGCGCACGGTCACGCCCGCAGATCGCGCGCTCAATATCGCGCTGACCGGCTCGCGCTATGCGCTCTATTCCGCCGACACGTTCGCGCAAGGCTGCGGCCTGGAGCGCGCGCCGCTCGATCCGCTGCTCGTCTTCCACATCGTGTTCGGCAAGACGGTGCCGGACATCTCTTTGAACGCCGTCGCCAATCTCGGCTATGCGGAGGGTCGTTTCCTGGAGCCGGTCTATCCTGGCGATACGCTCAGCGCGTCGTCCGAAGTGATCGGCCTCAAGCAGAATTCCAACGGCAAGACCGGCGTCGTCACCGTGCGCACCAGCGGCTTCAATCAGCACGGCGCGCGCGTGCTCTCTTATGTGCGCTGGGTGATGGTCAATAAGGGCGAGGTCTCGGCGCCGGCGCCGGAGCCGACCAATCCTGCGCTGGCCGAAGCGGTCGCGCCCGCCGATCTGGTCGCGCCGGCCGGGCTGCATTTCCGCGATTACGATTACGCGCTGGCCGGCTCGCCGCACGCGTTCGAGGATTACGCCATCGGCGAAAAGATCGACCATGTCGACGGCATGAGTGTCGAGGAGGCCGAGCACCAGATCGCCACGCGGCTCTATCAGAACACGGCGAAAGTCCATTTCGACGCCGTGGCGCAGCTCAATTCACGCTTCGGCAAG
>JAUIJZ010000025.1 GCA_030430715.1 Alphaproteobacteria bacterium | reverse complement strand
GCAATTGCGAGATCGTCACCGATTGCAGCGAATTAGAGGGGTGAACAATGACCGAGATGCCGTCGAAGGCGACTGGAATCTCGACATAACGGACCCCCGCGCGAAAGCAGGCGATCATTTCGCGCGTCAGGATCGGACGCGAGGCCTCGGCAATTTCAGCCCGGTCTGCGCAAAATTCTTCAAAGCCGGCGCGGGTGCCGGATTCCACCAGATCAAATTCCGGCGCTTCCTCGCCGCGCTGCTGGCGATACTGCTCCACAACGATCGTGGTCATCGGCAAGACGGTGCTTGAGCCGACGACGCGAATGACGGGGGCATTCGCTTCTTCCGCCGCCTCCTCCGCCGCCGGCGCACACGCCGCTAAAACAACCGCGCACGCCGCGAGCGTGCGCGTCCAGGCACCCAAACTTGCCATATCGCCCTCCGCAATTCCGGGGACGCCATGCACCGCTGCGGCGACAGCTGCGCGAACCTCACGCAACAATTTGGTTAAGCCAGCGCCGCACCGCTGCAGTGCAGCGCATATTCTCCAGGATGTTGTATAGATCGCGCATTCAGCGAACCGTCACACTGGAGACGCCGTGCGGGTGTGAAATGACAGAGCCGTGACGCGGGTCATGCGCCCATTCGGAGAACCGTCACACAGCGCCTCCCATGCGCGATGTATTGCGACGCCCCTGTCACAGTCCGCTTTTGTTTAAGCCCTTCGCGCTCCGTTCATAGAGGCGCATTTGCTGCGGCACGGCATGTCATGAACTTGTCGTACAACAAAGTTCCCGCGGTTAAACTCGCCGCAATCGTGGCCGGCTACTAACGCCCACAGCGAGTGGGGCCTGAATGAAAATCGCAACGAGCATCATTGAATCGGAGCTTAGCCTTCCGCCGGCGGCGATGGGACGGGACGTGCGGATGCTGTTTGAAGCCCACCCCGAACTGCTCTGCATCGCGCTGGTCGATGATGGCCGCCCGGTCGGTCTAATCAGCAAATCCGCTTTCTTGCGACGCTATGCCGATGAGCTCGGCCCGGCCCTGTTCGAGCGCCGCCCCGCCGCCCTGCTGGCAAACACAGCGCCGATGATCGTCGAGGCGGACGACCCTGTAACCGAATTGCTCGACATCGCCGAAAACGGAAGCGCCAATGAATTGATGGACGGCTTCATTGTCGCCAACCAGGGCCGCTTTGCCGGTGTCAGCAGCCTTTTCGCCCTATTGCGTGCCACGCGCGCACGCGCCGATGAATTACAGTTCCTCTTCTCTGACCTGGAGACAGCGCACCAGCAGGCGCTCGCCGCAGACGCCGCCAAAGCGCAATTTCTCGCCACGATGACGCACGAACTCAGGACCCCGCTCAATGCGATCTTGGGCTATTCCGAATTGATCATGGAAGAGGCCGCTGACGATGCCGAGGCCGTTTGCTCTGACGCGCAAAAAATCACCACGGCGGGCCGTCACTTGTTGGGCTTGATCAATCAGGTGCTCGATTTCTCAAAAATCGACGCCGGTCAGATGCAGCCAGAGCCTGAAGATTTCGATGTCGCCGCCTGGGCGGAAGAAACCATCGCCACCATTCGCCCCTTGGCGATGCAGAACAATAATGAACTCACGCTGGAGATCGAAGGCGGCGTCGGACGCGCCTACACTGACGCGGACCGTTTGCGGCAGTGTCTGTTCAATCTCACAGGCAATGCCTGCAAGTTCACAAGCAATGGGCGCGTGATTGTCTCGGTTTTCCGCCGCGCCGGAGATCTGCACATCACAGTCGCCGACACCGGCATCGGCCTCAGCGAGGAACAGCTTGAACGCCTGTTCAGGCCCTTCTCACAGGCGGATTCCTCGATTTCACGCCGCTTCGGCGGCACTGGCCTTGGCCTCAGCATCACCAAGAAAACGCTTGAACTGCTAGGTGGGAGCATCAGCGTGGCCTCTATGCCGGGCCTTGGCAGCACATTCGCGCTCTCCGTGCCGGCCCGGCTTGGCCAAAGCTGCGAACAATCCGCCGCCGCATGAGCGCAATGGCTCTCGTCAGTCGACGACGACGCTGTCGCGCAGCGCGTTCGAGAGGGTTCGGAAGGCTTTTTCCACGCCATCTATGGTGACCGCCTCGATATCCTGAGACTCGCGCAAAACCTGGTTCAGGATGGAGATGATGGTCGCGGCGAGAACGCCTGCCGCGGCAGTGCTTTGCTGGCTCGCGCGCAAGCGCTCGGCGATGATGTCACGATACAGATCGACGGTGCTGGGCTGCATACGGGCCTGCGCACGCCACCACGTTTCCGATGAATCGCGCATCACGCGGCTGGAGAGCCGCTGCACATATAAGTCCGTCTCGGAAAGCTGCGCCGCGCGGAGCGCGTTCAAAAGCGCGTCGATCGCATGCTCGTGCGGCGGGCGCGCCTGCGTGTCCTGCCACACCCGCTGCAGCGAACGGCGCGGCATCGCCGTGAGCACGTCAAGCGGCGTCTCGAAATAGCGGTAGAAGGTCCGCCGGGAAATGCCGGCCGCAGAAGCAATCTCCTCGACCGTGATATTCTCGACCCCGCGCTCGACGAAGAGTTCAAGCGCGGCGACCTCGATCCGAATGGACATGGCGGCGCGCCGCTGCGCCCAGCCGCCGCTTTGCTCCTCGTCCCTCTCCGGATTTATTTGTTGGGTCGGCAGGTTCATCGCACGGCCTTTGGCGAACGCGAGCGCCTCGATGCGCGCAGTGGTTGCTGCAACTTCACAATTCCCTCCCTCGGGCTCAAGCACTTTTTGCCTTTGCGCATCGCCTTGCCGCGCCCGGCAATGGCTTTATCCTCGCACGAAGCGGCGGAGGCAGGCATGTTCTGGGTCATTATCTCGATTTTGGTGCTGATCGTGATCGGATTATCGGTCTTGGCTGGCGCTTTTCTTGGGCGCGCCCCTCGGGGCAGACGCCGCAACGCCAATCCGCGCGACCCAATGATCGCACTGAAGGCCTCTGGCGCGCTAAAGCACCGCAAATCAAACAGGCCTTAGCCTTACGACAAAAGACGGAGAAAACGTGGGAGACCCAAGCACCGGCGCGATCCTTTCGCAGATCGCCCTGAACGCCACCGAAGCCGCGGCCGCGGCCAGCGCGCGCCTGCGTGGATTTGGCCGGAAGAATGACGCCGATCAGGCTGCCGTCAACGCCATGCGCCAATCCTTCGCTACAGCCCCCTTCTCGGGCCGCGTTGTCATCGGTGAAGGCGAAATGGACGAAGCGCCGATGCTTTATATTGGCGAACAGCTCGGCTCCGGCGGCGTCAAAGTGGATATCGCCGTCGATCCGCTCGAAGGCACCAAACTTTGCGCCAACGATGCGCCGAACGCGATGACGGTCGTGGCGCTCGCGCGCGAAGGCGGACTGCTGCACGCGCCGGACATGTATATGGACAAGCTGGCGATCGGCCCCGGCTATCCGTCAGGCCTGATCGACCTTGACCTTTCCCCTGCGGAAAACGTGAACCGGCTCGCCAAGGCCAAGGGCGTCGCCGTGGCCGATATCCGCGCCTGCATCCTGGACCGTCCGCGGCACGAGAAGCTGATCGCGGAGTTGCGCCAAGCCGGCGCCGGCATCCGGCTCATTCCCGACGGCGATGTCGCGGGCGTGTTTTGGACCACCGAGACCGAACGCTCCGGCATCGACATTTATTTCGGATCGGGCGGCGCCCCGGAAGGCGTGCTGGCGGCTGCGGCCATCCGCTGCGCTGGCGGCCAGATGCAGGCGCGCCTGTTGCCGGAAAACGACGAGGAAACCGCACGCGCGGCTGCGATGGGCCATGCCGACATCAATCGCAAATTCACGCTTGATGATCTTGTGCCCGGCGATGTGGTGTTCGCCGCTTCTGGCGTAACGTCGGGCTCTATGTTCGAGGGTGTCGTATTCGCAGACGGCGCCGCGCACGTGGAGTCGCTGGTATGGGACTCCTTCTCCGGACGTAAAAGCCGCGTCCGTTCGGTCTTGTCGCTCTAAACTCAGAGCGACAAGCTGGCGACCTTGCGTCCGAAATCCGCGGCCATCGCATCGATGCCGGTGGAGATTTCGTGCAGGCCCGGAGCGATCACTTCCTCATATTGAATGGCGATCAGCGCCAACGCCATGAAGGCGCCCCCGGCCCAAAGACGCAATTGCCGATCGAAAACGCGGCGAAGGTTCGTCTTCAAATCTTTTGCGAAAGTAGCAAACATAGTGCGCGCCTCATGGCTAATGCGCGTCAATCATGGCGCCTGAAGCGTAAACAATCGTTTGCCAAAAGGTTTATGCGCGCACGAAAAGCAGTTGTTTGCAGCACCTTAGAACTATTCGAATTATGAGGCCGCCGCCGCGCCATCCTCAGCTTTCGGCTTCGCTTCGAAACCAGCCCAACGGCCGAACATTTCCTCGGCGCGCCGCAGGTTCTTATCGAGCGAAGCCATCGTCTTGGCGAAGTCGCCGGCATCGTCTCCGCGCCACGCCGTGCGCGCTTGACCGATAATGACGCCGAGCCCTTGCGACCGCGCTTGGCCGGTCATGCCGTCCGCTTCCAGCCCCGCCAGCGCCAGCACCCAACGCGCGCACCGCACATTGCGCTGGTGCGCCGCCGCCATCAGCACCGGGTCCCGGTCGAGCCCCTGCTCCATCGCCAGCACCGCCGCGCGATGCGGTTCCATGGCCTCAAAGCGGCGCATGATCAGCTCGAACAAACGGTCGCGCACACTCTGCGACGGGTCGAGCGCTTCCGCACTTTCGGCGATTGCACGGTCGAACGCCTCTTCCACGCAATCCACCGCTTCCCCGAGCGAGGCACCGTAAAGATCGGAAATGGGACGCGCTGCTGCATGTGCGAGACGCGCCAGGGTTACCTCACGCCACGGCGAACCGGCCGCTACGGATAAAGCGGCGCGGGCAAGGTCTCGGCGGACGGCGGAATCTAACTGTGTGGTCATAAACTCACTACGGACCTGATCAAACGGGGTTGCGTTTAGATCAAGCCCCGGCTTGGAGTGAACCGTCAAGCATGTGGAACGGTGGGAGGACCCATGCCGGACGGAATGTCCTTACGTAGGCTCAGCGCCCGAGAGCTGCGCCGCGATCACGATTTTCAGGTACGGCTCGCGTTGTGGAACCGCGAGCGTCTGGCGCTGCGCGCCCCGCCACAAGATTGGCAAGGCGAGCTTGTCGCTGAAATCGAAATGCGCGCCGCTGAAACCGCTTTCATCGAAGCCGCGCGCGCCGAGCAACGTGAACGCGCATTTGAGGCGCCGCGCGACGCGGATGGCTTCGTCCGCTGGTTTGAAGCTTTGAAAGGCAACGGCCCCGGACAAGGCGACCGATTGTTCGACTGGCTGGAAAGCGCGGCAAGTTACGACGACATGCGCTGGTTCGTGGCCCAGGAAACGGCCGGCGAAGCCGGCTTCGATGATCTGGTCGCCATGGCTCAGATCAAAGCGCCGGCCCAGGCCAAGCTCGAACTCGCACGCAATTATTGGGATGAAATGGGCCGCGGCAACGCCAAGGGCATGCACGGGCCAATGCTCGATCAACTCGGCTATTGCCTTGACGTACGCCCCGCCATCGAGACCACGCTCGCGCCCGCGTTGGCGCTTGGCAATACGATGACGGCGCTCGCCTCAAATCGCGCCTATGGCTATCACGCACTCGGCGCGCTGGGCGCGATAGAACTCACCGCGCCCACGCGAGCCGGACGCGTCAGCGCCGGCCTGAAACGCCTCAATGTGCCGGCCAAGGCGCGGCACTATTTCGATCTGCACGCAGTGCTGGACGTCAAACATTCCGAGGCGTGGAACCGCGAAGTGTTTGCCTCGATCGTCGGCGCAACGCCGGAAGCCGCCCCCCTTCTTGCCGAAGGCGCGCTCATGCGCCTGCAATGCGGCGCCGATTGTTTTGACGCCTACCGCACGTATTTTTGGGGCCGAGAAGGAAACGCGCCCTCGTGAGCGAACGCACGCAAACGCTGACCGCGCTTCTGGCCGCGCTGCGCGCGCGCAATTATGGCTTCATCACGCCGACGCCAGCTACGCATGCGCGCGTAGTCGCACGCGAAAGCAAAAAGCAGGCGCGCGATCTGCGCGACGCGTTCGGTTGGAGCCTCCCGTTTGCGCAAGATCTGATCGACCCTGAACTGCTCCAGCTGATGCAGGCGGCCGATATCATCGAACCGAGCACTGAATTCCTGAAAAGCCGCGTGCGGGTTTCGACCGCGCAGAACACGCTGTTTCTGCACTCGGCATACCCGACCAACCAGGCCGACGCCGTGTTTTTCGGCCCGGATTCCTATCGCTTCGCGGACTTTCTAGAGGAAGCATTGATGGCGCTTCCCCCAGGCGGAAGCGTTGTCGATATCGGCGCCGGCGCCGGCATTGGCGCGCTCACTGCGGCGCGCGCCATGAAGGCCGAGCATGTCACGCTCACCGATATCAATCCCGCGGCCTTGGAACTGGCGCGCGCCAATCTTGCGTTTGCGGGCGTGCAAAACGCCGACTTCATAGAGTGTGACGCGCTCGCCGGGCTTGAGCGCGATGTGAATGTAATGATCGCCAACCCGCCCTACATCGCCGACCCAGCGCACCGCGCTTATCGCGATGGCGGTGATCTTCATGGCGGCGCTATCTCCATACGCTGGGCCAAGGAAGCCGCGCAGCGCCTCAAATCGCGCGGCCTTTTCGTGCTCTATACCGGCGCCGCCGTCATCGACGGCGAACACGTCATACGCGCGCCTTTGATCGAAGCGCTCGAAGGCTTTGAAATTCTCTATGGCGAGATTGATCCGGACGTGTTCGGCGAAGAGCTCGAACGCGACGATTACGCCGAGGTCGAACGCATCGCAGCCATCGGCGTGGTCGCAGTTAAGCGCTAGGCATAACCATTGCGCGCAATGCATCGGACAAGAGTTTGGTCACCCGCGCGCGGTCCTTCCAGCTCAGCACAACGGCGGGCCCGGTGTCCGTCTTGTTGACGTCCACCACATAGAGCCGCCCGCTTTCGCGTTCGCGCAGCACATCAAGCCCACCCCAATCGAGCTTCATCACCGCGCAGAAATGCTGAAGCTGCGCGATTTCGCGCGGCGAGAACACCTCCTCGGGCGCTTTGACAACAACACTTGTGTTCTGGATTGAAAAGCGCGCCGCCGCCGGCTTTTGCTTGACATAAACAGCGATCGGACGCCCGCCTACACATGCCGTGCGCAAATCATAAGCCCAGCCATCCGCGCCTTCGGTCTTGATCACGCGTTGATAGGCTTTGCCCGGCGCCGGCGCGATTGGACATTGCACCAAACGCCCATCGTGCACCCCGTTGCCTTCGCCCTTCTCCACCGCCGCGCCGTGATAGGTTTCCGGATCAATCGCGAGCGGATAGCCGAACGCCCGCTCCATCATGCGCGCGACATAGCTTTTCGACACATCGCCCACGCCAAAATTAAACGCGCGCGCGTGCCGCGGCGGGGGCGGCTCGGCCTTGGTCTGATCTTCGAAATAGATCGTAGCGTCCGCGTGTTCAGGCGAACGCGCAAAGCTCATCCCGCCCCAAACCGTGGCGGCCCAAATGATGTACCAAGGACGCGGCTGATGCGGCGTGAACCAGATGCGCGGCCCCAATGGGCGGCGCAGGCTCGCCAAGAAGCCGTGCGCGCGCACGAAGGCGTAATACGTCATCCAGCGGAAAATATCGGACCAAAGCTGTAGATCGTTTTTGATCCGCACGCCGGTCGATTTCACATGGATATAGCCCTCTTCGAGGCGAAAATCCTTCACCCACGCGCCAGCTTGCGTGTTGCGGCCGGGTGCGAAATCGATGGCCATGCTGAACGGGCAACCAAGTCAGCGCGATCACGCGCGGATGCCGCTTAAATACTTGGCCGCGTCAGCCTTTGCCAAGGTCGCGCGAACGCTGCGCTGCAGCACTCACCGCGCGGCGCAGCAACGGGCCGAGCCCGTCTCCCGCGCCCAATACATCCAGCGCCGCTTCCGTGGTGCCGCCGGGAGAAGTCACCTGCTTGCGCAAAGTGTTTGGCGGCTCGCCGGATTCCAGCATGAGCGCGCCTGCGCCGGCCACCGTGCGGCTGGCCAGCCGCAAGGCTGTGTCCTTGTCGAGACCTTCCTGCTCGGCCGCCGCCGCCAGCACTTCGGCCAACAGGAACACGTAAGCCGGGCCCGAGCCCGACACCGCCGTCACGACATCCATAAGCCGTTCGGCGCCAATGGCTTCCACTGAGCCGAGCGGCTCCAGCAATTGCTCCACCAGCGCACGGTCCTCGGTCGCGCACGCAGGCGCGGCGACATAGGCCGTAACGCCCTGCCCAATCCGCGCCGGCGTGTTGGGCATGGCCCTCACGACGCGGTCAACGCCAAGCTCGCGCGACAAAACCTCGATCGGCACGCCCGCCATCACCGAAAGGATCAGCGTTTGCGGGCCCACGAAACGGCGCGCTTCGGGCGCGACCGACGCGAACACTTGAGGTTTGACCGCGATCACCAGCACATCGACAGGGCCAGCGTCAGGCGGATTGATCACAGCGCCCACCGCATCGAGCGCGCGCTCCAATTCGGAGTCGAAGTTCGGCTCTATGACGGTGAGCGTGAGCCCACCGCCTTTACGCACAGCTTCGATCCAACCGCGCACCAGGGCGCCGCCCATGGCGCCTGCGCCGACCAGTGCAACAGATGGAGAGTCTAAGCTCACGCTTCTCCGGCAGTTTCAAAAAACGCCGCCTTCGCCGCGTTTTCGGCATCCATGCCGCCAATGATAGCGAAATGGAAAGCCGGCTGGAAGCGCTCAGCCGCGTCGAGAGCCGCGGCCAACATGGCCTGGATCTCGCCGATCGAGATTTCCTCGCGGCCAATCATCGGCATCGCGTGGCGGAAAATGATGGTGCCATCGTCGGACCAGACGTCGAAATGACCGAGCCAAAGATTTTCGTTGATGCACGCGGCGAGCTTGATCGCTTCGGTGCGGCGCGACGCCGGCGCCTGAATATCGAAGCCGAGCGTGAAAAGCAGCGCCGGCAATTCTTCTCTGAAGCTGAAATAGCCCGCAGCCTCGCCCCAGGGGCTTTTGAACATGAAATGAACGTCGCCATCCTCGGCGCGTTCGGCGGCGAAGCGTTCGTCTCCGCCTATAACCATTTCAACAGTATCCATCGGATCAGCGATGGCGCCGTATTCGTCGTCGAGAGTCAGATCCATGAGCGTCCCTCCGGCTCAGGGCGCGCCCTTGCGGGCGCAAGGCGATCTCTTCCTTGGAGTTCGCGCGTGCGATGCGCGCGAATCGTGACCCATGACTAGGTAACGCCCCCGAACCTTACCCGAGCCTAAACGAACGCCGATCGGCTCGTTTTCGCTGTCAGTGCGCATGGAACGGGCGCTATGCTTTCGACTTAAGCGCCGCCTCGAGCGCTTCAACGCGCGCGCGCAACGCATCCGCCTCAGCACGCGCATCAGCGGCCATTTGCTTCACCGCTTCGAAATCGTCTCGCCCGACAAGGTCCATTTCGGCTACGAAGCGGTCCGCCTGGGCGCGCATGAAGCTGCGCGCCTCCTGGCTGGCGCCTTGCGCCATCCCCATCGCGCCTGTCATCAGCCGCGCGAGATCGTCGAATACCGAGCTTTGCGTTTGCATATGGATCAGTCCCTAGCTCGTGTTTAGAAACCGGGGCCCGCACACGCAATGCGGCCAATCAGTCGAAAAGGTGTGCCCGAGTGATTCTCGAAGCCATTCAATTCCCCAATATCGACCCCGCGGCGATCACGATCCCCGCCATTGGCGGCTTTGGTCCGTTTCCCCTGCGTTGGTATGCGCTGGCTTATATAGCGGGCCTGGTTCTTGGTTGGCGCTGGATGGTGTGGCTGATCCGGCGCGACCGGCTCTGGGCGCCTGGTCAGCCGGCTATGAGCGCGACCCAAGCCGACGATTTTCTCTTCTGGGCCACGCTTGGCGTCATTTTTGGCGGGCGGATCGGCTACGTATTATTTTACAACACACAGATCATCTGGAACGCGCCGCTGGAAATATTGCGCATCTGGGAAGGCGGCATGAGCTTTCATGGCGGCCTGCTCGGCGTCATCGTCGCGGCCTGGTGGTTCACACGTCAAAAGCACATCAATGACACGCAATTCTCGGCGCTGGCTAAAAAGCACGCGCTCGAGGCGCCGCCGGCGGACAAGCGCAGCGATTATGTGCGCCTCAACGGCGTGGGTTGGATCAAGAAAAGCGAAGCCGAAGACGCCCGCAGCAAAGCCCGCACCGATACGATCGACCTGTTGCGTCTCGGCGATCTTGCCGCCGCCGCTACGCCGATCGGCTTGTTCTTTGGACGCATCGCCAACTTCATCAACGGCGAATTGTGGGGCCGCGCCACCGATGCGCCCTGGGGCGTCATCTTCTGCAATGAGCGGCTGATGATGCAGCATGGCGGCTTCTGTCCCGCCGGTCTTGAACCACGGCACGCAAGTCAGCTCTATGAAGCCGCGCTTGAGGGCGTTGCATTGTTCGCGATCATCAGCATCGCGACGTTGCGCTTCGACAGCCTGCGCCGTCCCGGCATGAATGTCGGCCTGTTCCTGCTGTTTTACGGCATCTTCCGCGCCGTGCTGGAAACGGTGCGCGAACCCGATGCGCAAATGCCTGAATTTCTGCGCGGCTATGTCACCATGGGCATGCTGCTTTCGATCCCGATGATCATCGCCGGGCTCTGGTTGATCCGCCGCGCTTACAAGCAACCGAAACTGGCCTCCGCGTGAGCCTCAAGGAGCGCCTCGTCGAGCATATAGAGGAGAACGGACCGCTCACCGTCTCCGATTTCATGGCGTTTTGCCTCTACGATCCGCGCGATGGCTATTACGCTACCCGTCCCGCGCTCGGCGGCGCGAGCGCTGATTTTCTCACCGCGCCCGAAGCAAGCCAAATGTTCGGCGAATTATTGGGCCTTTGGTGCGCGCATGAATGGGACGCGCTCGGCAAACCGGCGTTCAACTGGATTGAACTCGGCCCGGGACGCGGCGTGCTGATGCAGGACGCCTGGCGCGCGACCGAACGCATCGAAGGCATGCACGACGCGGCGGCGCTGGTGCTTGTCGAAATGAGCGGGCCATTGCGCGACGAACAAGCCGCACGGCTGCCGCACGCCGAATGGGCCACACGCCTGGAAGACGCGCCGCCCGGCCCTTCGCTGCTTATCGCCAATGAATTCCTGGATTGCCTGCCGGTCCGTCAATTCGTGCGCGGCGAAGACGGCTGGCACGAAAAACTTGTGGGCATCGACGAAGCCAAGAAACTCACCTTTGGGCTCAGCTCCGCCCTGCCCGCGCCCGACAGCGAAGATGAGCCAGGCGCCGTGCGCGAAGTCGCGCCCGGCATGGAAAGCCTGATCTACGAAGTCGAGCAACGTCTGCACGCTGCGCCGGGGCGCGCGCTGTTCATCGATTACGGTTACACGCAGCCCGAAGGCGCCGACACGCTGCAAGCCTTGCAGCAACACAAACACGTCGATCCGCTCGCGGCGCCAGGCGAAGCCGATTTGACCGCGCATGTCGACTTCGCCCGTTTCGCGCATCTCGCGCGCGAAGCTGGCCTCCTTGTGTACGGCCCGATCACGCAGGGGCAATTCCTGCGCGGCCTCGGCATCGATTACCGCGCCGATGCGCTCGCACAGGCGAACCCGCAACATGCCGACCGGCTCGCGCGCGAGATGCGGCGCTTGACCCATGACGAGGAAATGGGCGCACTGTTCAAAGTCATATGCCTATCCAGCCCGAACCTGCCGCCGCCCGCGGGGTTTTAAGCCCCAATGCGCCGCCACACCTGACCAGCACCGCGCTCGCCGGGGTGCGGCACGGCTTCTTCGGACGCGAAGGCGGCGTCTCGAACGGCATCTATGCAAGCCTGAACGCTGGCACGGGCTCCAAGGACGATCCCGATGCGGTTGTGGAAAACCGCCGGCGCATCGCCGCCGCGTTCAGCGCAGAAGCGCTCATCGGCGTGCATCAGATTCACTCGCCCAACGTTGTTCTTGCGACAGCGCCATGGCCCGGCGAACGCCCGCAAGCCGATGCGCTGGTTACAACCACGCCGGGCCTTGTCATCAGCGTGCTCACCGCTGATTGCGCGCCAGTGCTGCTGGCTGATGCAAAAGCGGGAATCGTCGCCGCCGCCCATGCAGGCTGGAAAGGCGCCATCGGCGGCGTGCTTGAGGCCACGGTTCGCCTCATGCACGAGCACGGCGCCAAAAACATCGCCGCCGCCATCGGCCCGACAATTCATCAGAATTCTTATGAGGTCGGGCCCGAATTCGAGGCGCGCTTCGTTTCAGAAAACGCCGCCTATGCCCGCTTCTTCGCGCCTGGCCCATCTAGCCGCGCTCATTTCGATTTGCCAGCGTTTTGCGCGAGTCGGCTCGCGGCCCTTGATATCGACGCGGAAATTCTGCCGCACGATACATATGCGGCGCCTCAGCGCTGGCATTCCTGCCGCCGCGCCGCCCATCAGGGCGAAACCGATTACGGCCGCGACTGCGCCGCGATTGCATTGTGACTCCCTCTCGCCGCGAAAGTGCGACGCATGCATCACACTTTCGTGGGCTGTCACAAAACTTCAGTGAATCTGATTTCCTTAATCCGACTCGCAGGTTAGACCCCCGCTATTCGGATCGCGCGGGGCTCGCTTTCCCATGAAGCTGTTGTCGGCAAATTCAAATCTGGCGCTCGCGCAGGCGATCGCTGACCATCTTGATACGCCGCTGGCCAAAGCGGAGTTCAAACGCTTCAAAGACAATGAAGTGTTTGTGGAGATTCAGGAGAATGTGCGGGGCGAGGATGTTTTCCTCATCCAATCGACCTCCTATCCCGCCAACGACCATCTGATGGAATTGCTGATCGGCATTGACGCGTTGCGTCGCGCCAGCGCGCGGCGCATCACCGCCGTTATCCCCTATTACGGGTATGGCCGTCAGGACCGTAAAGTCGGCGGCCGCACGCCGATCTCGGCCAAGCTGGTCGCCAATCTCATTGTCACCGCCGGCGCCGACCGGGTGCTGACGCTGGAACTGCACGCGGGCCAGATCCAGGGCTTCTTCGACATCCCGACGGACAACCTGTTCTCCACACCCGTGCTTGAGCGCGACATCCGCGAGCAGCACAAGGACGCCAATAAGCTGATGATCGTCTCGCCCGATGTCGGCGGCGTGGTGCGCGCGCGCGCGCTGGCCAACCGGCTTGGCGCCGATCTCGCCATCGTCGACAAGCGCCGCGAGCGCGCCGGCGTCAGCGAAGTCATGCACATCATCGGCGACGTCGAAGGGCGCGATTGCATCCTGGTTGACGACATCGTCGATAGCGGCGGCACGCTCTGCAACGCCGCCGAGGCGCTGCTGAAGGAAAAAGCGCAATCGGTTTCAGCCTATATCACGCATGGCGTGCTCTCGAACGGAGCGGTCAAGCGCGTGGATGAGTCGATGCTGAAGGAGCTTGTGGTCACGGATTCCATTAATCCAAACGGACGCAAGCATAGGAGCGCCAAGATCCGCGAAGTTTCCGTAGCCCCTTTGATGGGCGACGCGATCTGGCGCATCGCCAACGAACAGAGCGTCAGCTCGCTGTTCGAATAAGGCTTCAGAGCAGAGAACCAAACCGCGTCTTGTGCGTTGTTCCCATCGCTCGGTCCTGCGGCCGCGCGCACGATGCCATGCTTGCTCATCTGATCGCCCTCTGGGACCGCGTTCGCGAGAGCCTCTGGGCGCTGCCGCTCACAATCGCGGCGGCTTGCGCCGGCTTGGCCATCGCCGCACTCAAAGTAGATCTGCCTTGGGCCTCGGATGTCGCATGGCTCTATAGCGGCAGCGCAAGCCAAGCGCCTGAGTTCGCCGCCAGTTTGGCCGGCGCGATGATCACGCTGACCACGCTCGCCTTCTCCATTACGATGGTGGTGCTGACGCTGGCCGCGCAGCAGCTCGGCCCCCGCATCATTCAAATCTTCATGCAGGATCGTGGCACACAGGCGGCGCTCGGCCTGTTCATCGGCGCGATCGTCTATTTGCTCCTCGTGCTGCGCGCGCTCGACGGCGACAACGAGGGTCACGCGCCCAATCTTGCGATTACCGGCGGCACGGCGCTCGTTCTGGCCAGCGTGGTCGGGCTTTTGTTTTTCGTTCATTCGCTGGCGCGTTCGATTGTTTCCGATACGGTCATCGCGCGCATCGGCGCGCGTCTCGATGACGCGCTGACGGACGCCTTTCCAAAACGCGAAGACGATACCGATTGCGCTGAGCCGCCCGAAGGCGGCGCAGAGATCAGCCTCAAACGTTGCGGTTACGTGCAGCGCATAGATTACCAAGCACTGGCGCGCGCGGCCGCGCAGTGTAACGCAACCATCGTGCTCACCTATCGCGCCGGCGCGCATATGATCCATGGCGAGAGCGATGCGCGCATTCATGGCGGCAATGCCGATGAAATCGAGCACGCGCTTCAACGCGCCGTGGTAATTTCATCGGAGCGCAGCGCCGGGCAAGATCCGGAATGGTCCGCGCATCAGATGGTGGAAATAGCTTTGCGCGCGCTCTCTCCGGGCATCAATGACGAATACACGGCGCTGGCTGTGATCAACCGGCTTTCCGGCGCATTGGCGCTCGCGGCGCGGCGGGCGCCGGCGCGCAATGTCTGGCGCGATGAAGACGGCAAAGCCCGCGTTTATGGCCCCGCTCCCAATCTTGCCGAATTGACCGCCGCCGCCTTCGATCAAATCCGCGAAGCCGGAGCGAGCAAACAACGCGTCCTGCTCGGTCTGGCCCATAATTTGGCAAAGCTCAGCACACACGCGCGCGGCGATTTCCGCGATGAGGTCGCGCGGCAAGCGCTATTGCTCGAACGCGCCGCCGAGCGCGGCATTGCCGAACCAATGGAGCGCGAGCCTATCCTGGCGCTCACACGCGAGCTACATAGCGCGCCCCTCACCGCCACTCAAAAACGCGCGCACGCTTAGCCGGACCGGAGTGGCGCTTGCGCCTTCGCAGCGCTAAAACGGCGCCATGAACACCACTGAAATCGTCGCCCGCTATTATGCGGCGTTCAACGCCAAAAACTGGACGGCCATGCTCGATTGCGTGAGCGAGGATGTGCGCCACCACGTCAATGAAGGCGCCAATCGCGACGGCAAGGCCCACTTCGCGGACTTCATCGCGCACATGGATCATTGTTACGACGAAGAGCTCAAGCAGCTCGTCATCATGGTCAATGAGGACGGCTCTCGCGCAGCGGCGGAATTTATCGTGCACGGCACATACAAAAATACCGACGGCGAATTGCCGGAGGCGCGCGGGCAAAAATACGTGCTGCCAGCCGGAGCCTTCTTCGACATTCGCAACGGCGAGATCACGCGCGTCACAACGTATTACAATCTCCAGAACTGGCTGAGCCAAGTCTCGTGAGTTTGCGCATCGAAGCCCTGACAGGCGATGCGCTCGACCAGGCGCTGCCGGCTCTGGCCGCGCTGCGCATCGAAGTGTTCAGCGCCTATCCTTATTTATACGACGCAACCGGCGACGGCGCGCTCGATTACGAACAGGATTACATCAAGACCTTCGCGCAAAGCCGCGACGCGCTGATCGTCGCCGCCATAGACGGAGACAAGATCATCGGCTGCGCGACCGGTTCGGGGCTCGACACGCAGCATGATGAATTCAGCGCGCCGCTCGCCGATGCCGGATTTGACCTCGCCAGCACTTTTTATTGCGGTGAATCCGTGCTGCTGCCTGCCTATCGCGGGCGCGGCGTGGGCCATGCGTTTTTCGATCAGCGCGAGGCGCATGCGCGTGCGAAAGGCTATAAACGCGCCTGTTTTTGCGCCGTCATCCGCCCCGCCGATCACCCTCGCAAACCCGCGGATTATCGTCCGCTCGATCCGTTCTGGCGCGCGCGCGGTTACAGGCCCCTGCCCGGAGCAATCGCCCATTTTCCCTGGAAAGATTTTGATGAGGCGGATGAAAGCGCCAAGCCGATGCAATTCTGGCTGCGCGAATTCTAGCTCTCATCACCAGCCATAATTGAAGCTGACGCTCACGCGCGCTTTCTTGGCGCCATTGGCCGGCACTTCATGGCGCACGAAACTTTCCCACATCAGCAGCTCGCCAGCGTTCGGCGCCACATAGACGAAGGTGCGCTCTTCGCGCGGCGCGTCTTCCAGGCGCGGTGGCGCGGCCATCATCAGCGGGTGGCGCGGATCTTCCAGCTTCAACGCCGAAGCCCCCGCCGGCACATCGACATAATAGGTGCCGCTGAGCGCTGAATGCGGATGCACATGGCCCGAATGTACGCCGCCCGGCGCCAACACGTTGATCCAGAGTGAATCCAGCTTCAGCTTGCGCCGCCCCAAATCCAAATGCAGCGCCTTGGCAAACGCGCCCGCGTGTTTGTCCAATACCGATTTGAGTTCGGCGAACGCCGGATCGCGCTTGGGCAGATCATTCAGCGAAGCATAGGACGTGTAGCCCTTATAGCCCTTCTGTTTACTCCAACTCTTGCCCGCCTCATCCTCCGCCGCGATCGCGTGGCACGATTTCAACAGCGCGGCATTGTCCACGCCATCGGCGCGGGCGCGGTACAATTTGGTGACGAACAGGGATTCGATCTCGGGCATCAGCGGATCATAGGCAGCGCTTGTAAAAAAAGCATGCGTCCACGCCCCCGGCGCGCTGGCGCGCGGGGCGTTTCACTCTGGCGGGTGTTTTCATGCCGGCTGGAAGCCGGCGGTCCGCTAGGACGAATCCGCCGCCAGCGGCGCAGGCGCGGTCGCGCTGGCGAAACCGTGCGCCGGCGGGCGCACGGCCACGACCGGGCACAGCTTTGTCAGCTTGCGCTGGATCCGCTTCAGAAAATAGCGGCGCGTAAAGGCGTCAAGATCGGCCAGCGCATCGAGCATGCGGGCAATGCGTGTGTAAGAATCGGCGCAGCGCAAATGCCGGCGTAAACGCGAGCCAAAAATGACGCGCTCGCAATCGTTGATCCGCGGGCGGCGAAAACCAGGCCGCGCGAAACGGCGCACATGCCGGCGCCTATCATCCAGCGGCACGCGCGCCAGCTCCACCGCGCGAATGAGCGTCAGATTGCACACCATACGCTCCAAATCGCCGAGCCAGAGCAAGCCATAACGCTGCTTGATGTGGCGGCGGTTGAAACGCACTGCGCCGAACAAAGCTGCGCTGACCCATAGCAGCATCAAACGCGCCCAGGTGACGTACCTGTCGCGGCGGAGCGGAGTAAGGAGGGTCGGTGCGAGACGCATGATGCGCGGCAAGTATGCGGCGCGGATTTAGGCGGTCGGATTGATTGGGCGCGGCGGCTTGGTTTTGTACGGATTTCAACGGGCGGCGTGTGGGATAGAGGCTGGGCAAAGCGCCGACACCCCTCACCCAGACGGCGCTTGAACACTCTGTTGCGCGCGGCATCGCCCTCTCCCACAAGGAGAGAGGTAGCGATGGCGCTAAGGTCTGCTATTGGCCCGAAGGAGACACTCGCGTTTGCGGCGTAAAGCGCTAGAGTGGTTGCCAGACCAGCAACGGCATGTGTGATGAGTGATAGCGAGCCTAATAAACTAGATTTGGATGAGATCGACCGGGAAATACAGGAGCAAATGCTGCGCGAGGCTAGACGCACTACACTTGCCATTTGGCTGATGTTGATATTGTGCGTTTGTGTAACGGTGTTTGCGTTATTTCATCGAACCACCATACCGGTCTACTGACACCGTGAGAGCGCAACTTGGCGCCGTCCGCTCTCAGCGAACTTCCTCAACCGCACACAAAAAAGCGCCCCCGTTTGCAGGAGGCGCTTAAGAGGAGCGAGCGGCCGCGTGGGAGTCGCGGCTGCTCTGGGCAAAGATTCCGAGGCGATTTAGCGTGAGCCGCTCAAATCCGCCGTCTCGGCAACAAGCGCGGGAACGAGCGCGGCGATCGTAAGCGCTTCGCCGCGCGCCACATCGCAGCGCACATTTTGCAATTGGTTGCCGCGCCACACATCGACATCGACGCGGATGGTGTTGCGGCCGACACGCAATTCGTCGAAGCGCACCTGCTCCGCGTTCAATCCGGTGCGGGAGACGACTTCCTCCACGCACAGACGGATCGCCTCGTTGCGTTCGCCATTGTCGCGCGCCAGGGCGAAGCCGGGCGCAAGCACGGAAGCGGCCAAAGCCAACGTAAAAATGGACTTGTTCATTGGGAGAACTCCAAAGACACGGCACTATGACGACCGGTCTATTTGCGGCAATATCACTAGACCGGTCGTCATACAAGTGCTATCGTAGCGTCAATGGCCAAACCTTCTTCCGCACGCGAAGACATCCTCTCCGCCGCAATCGAGCTATTCCGCGCGCGCGGCTATGAGGGCGTCGGCATCGCCGAGTTGCTCGAAACATCCGGCGCGCCGCGCGGCTCGCTCTATTTCCATTTTCCAGGCGGCAAGGAGCAGATCGGCGTCGAAGTGGTCGAGCGTGTCGGCCAGAGCGTGGCGCTGCGCTTTCGCGCGCTCAATGAATCCGGCGTCAATCTCGACGATTATGTCACGCGCGTGTTCAAGACCACCGCGAAGGAATGCAAGGATCGCGGCTATCTTTCGTCGTGCCCGATGGCGGCGATCGCGGCTGGCCTCAGCAGCGGCAACGAAAAGCTCGCCGCCGCCGTGCGCGAGGCCTTCGGCGCCTGGGAGCGCGAGGTCGCGGCCGCCGGCGAAGCGCGCGGGATGAGTACAAAAAACGCGCAAGTGTTCGCGTCCGCTTTGGTGGCGGCGATGGAAGGCGCCTTCATGGTGTCGAAAGCGCAGGCCAATTCGAGCGCGCACGTGAATGCGTCCAGCGCGATGCGGGCGCTCGCAGGCGCGCTGCAAGGCTAAGCGCCGGGGAACCGCGCGGCCCAAAGGAAAGCTTGCGCTGGCCGCGCCAAGGGGCTTCAAAGAGCGCATGCAACACTTGCTTGAAGGCTATCGAAACTATCGCCAGACGCGCTGGCCGGAGCTGCGCGCGCTGCACAAGCGGCTCTCGGAAAAGGGGCAGTCGCCACGGGTTCTGGTGATCGGCTGCGCCGACAGCCGGGTCGATCCCGCAACCATCTTCGACGCCGCGCCGGGCGAGCTGTTCGTGGTGCGCAATGTCGCCAATCTGGCGCCGCCGTATGAACGCGAGCCGGGCTTTCACGGCGTTAGCGCCGCGATCGAATTCGCGGTGGTGCATCTGAAAGTCGAAACCGTGCTCGTGCTGGGCCACGCCCAATGCGGCGGCGTCGCGGCGGCGCTGAGCGACAAGCCGCGCGATCCGAAATCGTTTCTCGATACCTGGGTCGGCCTGCTCGACGCCGCGAAGGCGCGCATCGACCGTAGCGCGCCCGACCCGCAAACCGATCTCGAGCACGAATCCATCCGCGTGACGCTGGAAAATCTCGCCACCTTCCCTTTCATCAGCGACGCGATCGCCGAGCGCGGGCTGCAATTGGTCGGCATGCGCTATGGCGTGGCCGATGGCGCGCTCGAAATGCTTAACGCCGAAACGGGCCGGTTCGAGCCTCTCGTTTGACGGGTTTTAATCGCGCCTGAAGCGTTCGACTGTGTTGCGGCGCTTTCTTCCATGCTATTGCCGCTGCTAGCATTGCCTCGGGAGGGCGCGCGGGAGACGTCATGGCGGACGTGCTCATAGTTTGTGTGCGTGAGGACGAGCCACGGGCCAAGGCCCTGGCCGACATGTTTGAAGCGGCAGGATTTTCTATCGGCGGCGCGCCCAGCAGCGACGCCGCCCTGCGCTCAAGCGGCGCGGGCGTCGTGGTGTGGTCGCAAGCTTCGATCCGCTCACGCCCGTTTTTGGATGCGGCTCAGCGCGTGATCAACGCGAACAAAGCCGTTGTCGCCAGCCTCATTGAGCCGCCGCCGCCATCCAGCATCGGCGATTCCCCCGCTTTCGACCTGTCGCACTGGGATGGCGATCCAGACGATCAGTCGCTCGATCCGCTCTTTTTCGCGGTCGACCGCATGGTGAACGCCGCGCGCGCCGCCGTGGCCGTTTCCGCGGACGCGCAGCCCAAACAGGATTACACGCCTCAGCGCGCAGCGCCGCTGCCGCGGGCGGCGCCGCCGCCGCCGCCGCCTCCGCCGCCCTCGGCGGCCGATCCACTCGATTCCGAAGCCGCGCTCTGGCGCTCGATCCGCAATAGCCGCGATCCAGCCGTGTTTCTCGATTATCTGGCGCGCTTCGGACCGGATGGCGAATTCGCCGATGTGGCCGAGCTTCGCCTGAAACAGCTCACTTCCGCCGAACCTGAGCCGCGCTCAGCCCGCGCCCCTATTCCAGCGCCGCCTGCGCCGCCCCCGCGACGGCCAGAGCCGCCGCCTGTGCGCGCCGAGGCCCCGCCGCCCCGGCCCGAGCCGCGCTATGCGCCGGAACCGCCGCCACGCCGTCGCGAGCCGCCGCCGCCCCTCTATGACGGCCGCTACGATCGCCTGGAAGCCCGCGAACCGCGCGCGCAAAGCGGCGGCGGCGGTCTTCGTTGGCTGGTGATCATATTGCTGCTCGGCGGCGCGGCAGCCGCCGGGGCGCTTTATCTCGGCGATGGCCGCATGGG
This sequence comes from Alphaproteobacteria bacterium, assembly GCA_030430715.1. Taxonomy (GTDB): domain Bacteria; phylum Pseudomonadota; class Alphaproteobacteria; order Caulobacterales; family Aquidulcibacteraceae; genus Vitreimonas. Next base: position 14,485 of record JAUIJZ010000025.1, on the reverse strand, counting down.
CGCCCCGCCAAGCGAAGAGATATTGGCGGATGCGCAGGAAGCGCCCAGCAGCACCGGGCCATCTGCGGACGGCGCGCAAACGCTGGCGGCGCCCTCACAGGAATTGGCCGCTATCGCGGAAGAGCCCACCTCCATTGAAGCGCCGCCGCCTGCGCGCGAAGCGACGCAGCGCCAAGAAGCGCAGCGGGAACAAACGCAGCAGCGCGTCCGCGAAGAACCCGAGCCGCCAACACCAGCGCCGGTCGCCAATTTCGACGTCGCCGAAAATCGACCTCGCGCCGCTGTGCCGCTGTCGCCGGCAGCGCCAGCGCCGGTCCCGCTACGGCCGGCGCCCGCCGCACCGCCGCCCGCTGCGGCCGCCCCTGCGCCAACTGCCGCGCCTGCGCCAGCCGCCACGCCGGCCCGTCCGCTCCCGCCCGGCGAAGTCCGGTGGGCGCAGCGCCCGAGCGCGCGCGTCGTTTCCAGATCCTATCCCCGCCGCGCACTGCGCGACGGCATCGATGGAAGCGTGACGTTGAATTGCACCGTGCTGCCCAATCTGTCATTGAGCTGCTCCGTCGCTTCGGAGTCACCCGCCGGCATGGGCTTTGGCGCTGCCGCGCTGACGATCGTGCGCAGCTACCGCGCCGAGGCGCAACTCTCGAACGGCGCCCCCGCCGCCGGCAGCAGGGCGCGCGTTCCGATCATGTTCAGGACCGCCGACTAAATGATCCTTACGCTCCTAAAGGCTAAGCTGCATCGCGCACGCGTGACGCAAACCGATCTCCATTATGAGGGCTCGATTTCAATCGACAGCGACCTGCTGGATCGCGCCGGCATCCTGCCGCACGAACAGGTCGACGTGCTCAACATCAATACCGGCGCGCGCTTCACCACTTATGCGATCGAAGCGCCGCGCGGATCGCGCACCATCGGCATCAATGGCGCCGCGGCGCGGCTCGCCCAACCGGACGATACCGTGATCATCGTCGCGTATTGCCAGATGCCGGCGGAGCAGGCGCGCAATTATAATCCAAGCGTCGTCGTGCTCGATGAGCACAATGACGTTGTGATGTAAGACGCGCGCCTATCGGGTGATGCGCAATTGCGTGATCGAGTTGGCGATCTGCCGGAATGAATCGCGCAATTCCTGACCGTTCGAGGCCATAAAGCGGTGCCCCGAACTCGTCGCGCAATTTGCCAGCAAGTTGGTCACGTTCTGGCTGTTCGATATTTCGAAGCCCACCGTATAGATGATGACCCCAGCCTGCTTCATCGCCTGGCACGTCGCCTGAGCCTGCGCGAACGGATTGCCGTTGGTGGCGTTGCAATTGATGTGATCCGAGGATGAACCGCTGCCCGAACCGGCGTCTTCGGCAATGACGCCATTGCAATACGGCGTGTTGAATTCGCCATCCGTCATGATGACGACGATCTTCACCGTGCGCGGCGCGTTATAAGCGGCGACGCCCGAACCCGGCCACAACGAGCTCCAGTTTGGCGAGAGCAAATACCAAGCCCATTCCACGCCAATCTGCCCCGCGGTAGAGCCCGCCGCCTGCATCGCGTTGACGCGGTTGGTCAGCAAAGTGCGGTTGCTCGTCAGCGGGAGAATTTCGCTACTGAGGCACGGATTGCCATCGGCAGGATAATTGAGCCCAACCGGCGAGCCCGCGGGCGCGACATCGGTGTAACGGTTCCCGCCCGTGCGCTCACTTACGCAAGTGCTGATCGGATGCACCCGGATCGTGCCATTGCTGGCATTGGCGAAGCGCAGATATTGGCAGCCATATTGGAGACAATAAGCCGTGCCGCCGGAATTGTAATTGCTGTAGTACGGCGCGTACGAATCCCTGAGGGAGAACCGGTTTGAATCGAACACCGTTCCGACGCGCCAGAGCGCCGGGTTGTTGCGGTTCACAGGATTGGGATTGTTGATTTCCTGCGCGCCATTGGAATCGTTCATCCCGTTGACGCCGGTGATGTAAATATAATCGCCAGCCGAAAAACCGTGATTGTTCGATGAGAACACGACTTCGCATTCCGGCGTCAGGCATCGGCGCATCGTGCCGCCCGATGAATAATTGCGGAAGTCACGCCCGTTCACCGCGCCGCCACTCGGCGAATGTTCGAGGACGAAGCTGTTGGAATTGACGTAATCGACGGTGAACACTTCGCCGTTGACATCCGTCATGCCGTTCACGCCGCTGATATAGATGCGGTCGCCATCCTGATAGCCGTGGCCATTGCTTGTTACGGTTAGGTCGCAGCCCGAGCGCCGGCAGCGGTTTGCTTTCTCGATGTCGCTGATATTGCGCGTGGTCGAGCTCAACCAATTCAGCGATGTCGCATTCAGTGAGCGCCCACCCGTAATCGCGCCGCGCGCGGCTGTCGCATAAGAGCCCGCATTCACACCCATCGAATACGGCGCCAAGCCGACGCGCGAATAATACGGCGATTGCTGATCGCGCACGACGATGCCGATCAGGTCATTCGCGGCGTCGCGCAAATTGCTGATGCGCGAGCCGCCCATCGAGCCGGTCACGTCAAGCATCATGGCGACTTCGATATTGACGCCGCCCCGCTCCGCTTCAGAGCCGACCTCAAGCGTCCAGTCGCCGCCGCCGACAAGACGGGCCAGACTGAGCGGCATTGGCATCCGAGCAACGATCGCGACATGATTGTCCGGCAGATCGGTAAAGATGAGTTCCGCGCCTGGGCCATAAGAGCCCATCTCCGCGTCATAATAAGAACGCGCGGCCGCATTGCGTTCAGTGGTGCTGAGCCCTTGCGAACGCGCGGCATAGAGCGCCGCGCCATCGACGGCGTTTTGCATCTGCGTGCGGATCATCTGCGCGCGCGTGAAATCCACGGTGAGGCCGACAAGGCCAAGCAGCACCGCCCCCATCAACGCCCACATCATCGCGACATTGCCGTCGCGGTCGCGCCTGAACGCGTCGATGCTCTTCCACCGCCGGGTAACCATTTTCCGCCTCAAAACCGGACCTTCGGAAGCTGTCAGGCATACTCGAAGGGGCTTAATTTCCGATTTGGGAAGGTGGTAACCGGGCCGTTAGCCATATGCGGAAACGGAAAATTTGCGCTTCGTTTTGGGCCCTCCGCGCTCAAGAGGCGCCAGAGCGCGCTGCCGGCGGCCCCGATTCAGCCCCGCCCTCGGCCCAATGGCCAGCCTGCCGCAGACGGGAAGGGTTGTCCGGCCCCGCCCCTTCCAGTAATGACGCGCGATCCCGAAAGGATCGATTCCAGAGCCGCGCGAAGCGGGCGGAGAAGCATGCCGAAACGTACCGACATCAACTCGATCCTGATCATTGGGGCCGGGCCCATCATTATCGGCCAGGCTTGCGAGTTCGATTATTCCGGCGTGCAGGCGGTCAAGGCGCTGAAGGCCGAGGGCTATCGGGTCATCCTGGTCAATTCGAACCCGGCCACGATCATGACCGACCCCGGCCTGGCGGACGCCACCTATGTCGAGCCGATCACGCCGGACATGGTCGAGAAGATCATCGAGGCGGAAAAGCCGGACGTCATCCTGCCGACCATGGGCGGGCAGACCGCGCTCAATTGCGCGCTGACGCTGGAGCGTACCGGCGTGCTCAAAAAGCACGGCGTCGAAATGATCGGCGCCAACGCCGACGTGATCGAAAAAGCCGAGCACCGGCAGAAATTCCGCGACGCGATGGATTCCATCGGCTTGGAGAGCCCGCGCTCGCGCCTCGTCAATACGATGGAAGAAGCGCTTGAGGCGCTCGAATACGTGCAGCTGCCTTCGATCATCCGCCCATCGCTGACGCTGGGCGGTCTGGGCGGCGGCGTCGCCTATAATGTCGAGGAGTTCAAGGAGATCGTCGAACGCGGCCTATCCGCTTCGCCGATCACGGAAATCCTGGTCGAGGAATCCATTATCGGCTGGAAAGAGTACGAGATGGAGGTCGTCCGCGATAAGGCGGACAATTGCATCATCATCTGCTCGATCGAGAATATCGATCCGATGGGCGTGCATACCGGCGATTCCATCACGGTGGCGCCGGCGCTGACGCTGACCGACCGCGAATATCAGATCATGCGCAACGCCAGCATCGCCGTGCTGCGCGAGATCGGCGTCGAAACCGGCGGCTCCAACGTCCAGTTTGCGGTGAACCCAAAAACCGGCCGCTTGGTGGTGATCGAGATGAACCCGCGCGTGTCGCGTTCATCCGCCCTCGCCTCCAAGGCCACCGGCTTTCCCATCGCCAAGGTCGCGGCGAAACTGGCGGTCGGCTACACGCTGGACGAAATCGCCAATGACATCACCGGCGGCGCGATGCCGGCGAGCTTCGAGCCGACCATCGATTATGTCGTCACCAAGATCCCACGCTTCGCCTTTGAACGCTTCCACGGCGCCGACACCACGCTGACCACTTCAATGAAGAGCGTCGGCGAAGCCATGGCGATCGGGCGCACTTTCCAGGAAAGCCTGCAAAAGGCGCTGCGTTCGCTCGATACCGGCCTCAACGGTCTGGATGAAATTCCCATTGAAGGCGCCGACGACGAAGATGCGGGCCGCGCCGCCGTGCGCGCGCGCCTCGTCACGCCGAAGGCGGACCGTCTGCTGGTCGCCGCCGAAGCGCTGCGCCGCGGTCTGAGCGTGGAAGAAATTTGCGCCGCCGCGCATTTCGATCCGTGGTTCATCCGTCAGCTTGAAGAGATCATACAAGCCGAAGCGCGCATTCGCGCCGAAGGCTTGCCGAAAACCGCCGAAGCGTTCCGCGCGCTGAAGGCGCAGGGCTTTTCCGATGTGCGGCTGGCCAAGCTGACACGCTCGAATGAGCGCAAAGTGCGCGAAGCACGGCGCAAGCTGGGCGTGCGCCCGCAATATAAGCGCATCGATTCTTGCGCGGCCGAATTCCGCGCCGCCACGCCTTATATGTATTCGACCTACGAATACCCCTCCTGGCAGCTGACCGGCAAAAAGACACCCGCAGCGCTGGCGCCCGATTGCGAAGCAGAGCCTTCCAGCCGCGAAAAGGTGATCATTCTCGGCGGCGGTCCCAACCGCATCGGCCAGGGCATCGAGTTCGATTATTGCTGCTGCCACGCCGCTTTCGCGTGCGCGGAGATCGGCGTCGAGTCGATCATGATCAATTGCAATCCGGAAACGGTCTCGACCGATTACGACACCTCGGACCGGCTCTATTTCGAGCCGCTCACTACAGAAGACGTGCTTGAGATCGTCGACACCGAGAAAACCGCCGGCGAAGTGAAAGGCTTGATCGTGCAGTTTGGCGGTCAGACGCCGCTGAAGCTGGCCCAGCCGCTCGCCGATGAAGGCGCGCCTATTCTCGGCACCAGCGTCGACGCCATCGACCTCGCCGAAGACCGCGACCGTTTCCAGGCGCTGCTCTCAAAGACGGGCTTGAAGCAGGCGGACAACACCATCGCCGCCTCGCTCGGCGCGGCGCGCGAAGCCGCGGGCAAGATCGGTTACCCGGTGATGCTGCGCCCTTCTTATGTGCTCGGCGGACTGGCCATGCGCATCGTGCATTCGGAAGAAGAGCTGAACGATTATGTCTCGCAGCTCACGCGCGCGCTGGGCGGCCCGACCGAACTCGCCATCTCGGCCAAGCGCCCGCTGCTGGTGGATCGCTATCTGCGCGACGCGATCGAGGTCGATGTCGACGCCATTTGCGACGGCGAGGACGTGTTCGTAGCCGGCGTGATGGAGCATATCGAGGAAGCGGGCGTGCACTCAGGCGATAGCGCCTGCGCTCTGCCGCCCTATTCGCTGAGCAAAAAGGTCGTCTCTGAAATCGAGGCGCAAACCAAGAAACTGGCGCTGGCGCTCGATGTGCGCGGGCTGATCAATATTCAGTTCGCCATCAAGGACGGCGAGATTTTCATTCTCGAAGCCAATCCACGCGCCTCGCGCACGGCGCCCTTCGTCGCCAAAGCGATCAACCGGCCGATCGCAGCCGCCGCGGCAAAGGTGATGGCTGGCGTGAAGCTCAAGGACTTGAAGTTGGACCGCCCTGCGCGCGGCCATGTCGCGGTGAAGGAAGCCGTGTTTCCGTTCGCGCGCTTCCCCGGCGTCGATCCGGTGCTCGGCCCGGAAATGCGCTCAACCGGCGAAGTCATGGGACTTGATCAGAATTTCGAGGCGGCATTCGCCAAGAGCCAGATCGCAGCCGGCGCGACGCTGCCCACCGCAGGCACGGTGTTCATCTCGGTCAAAAATTCCGACAAGCCGGCCATGGTGGCTGTCGCACGCGATCTGGTCGAACTGGGCTTCAAGATTCTGGCGACCGGCGGCACCGCGGACGTCCTAACCGAAAAGGGCATCGCCATCGAGCGTGTGAACAAAGTCGCCGAAGGCCGTCCGCACATTGTCGACGCCATGAAGAATGGCGATGTGCAACTTGTCTTCAACACGACGGAAGGCATGCAATCCTATCGGGATTCCTATTCCATCCGCCGCACCGCACTGACCCAGAACATCCCCTATTACACGACGGTTTCCGGCGCACGAGCCACCGTCCAGGCCATCCGGAGGCTCAAATCGGGGGCGCCTCTAGGCGTTCGCGCCCTTCAGGCCTATGCTTGACGCTTAGTCGGCGCGGGTACACCTTTCTCCTCCCCAGACGGAATTTTTGCAGATCCCATGGAAAAAATACCAATGACCGCCGAGGGTTATCAGGCCCTCGACGCAGAACTTAAGCGTCTTAAGACCCAGGAACGCCCGACCGTGATCCAGGCGATCGCGGAGGCGCGCGCCCATGGCGATCTTTCCGAGAACGCGGAATATCACGCCGCCAAGGAGCGTCAGGCGTTCATCGAAACGCGTGTGGCCGAGATCGAGGACAAGATTGCCCGCGCCCAGATCATCGATGTGTCCAAGCTGTCCGGCACACAGGTCAAGTTTGGCGCCACGGTCGATCTGATCGACGAAGATTCTGGTGAAAAATCAAAGTACAAGATCGTCGGTGAGGATGAGTCCGACGTGAGCGCCGGAAAAATCTCCATCACTTCGCCTATCGCGCGCGCGCTGATCGGCAAGGAAGAAGGCGATGTCGTTGAGGTGATGGCGCCGGGCGGCGCGAAATCCTACGAGATCGTCAAGGTGAAATTCCTCTGACCGTCAGGCGGGGGCTGGCGCCATGAAATCCGCCGGTTTCCAGCCTGCCGAGCCTCTCACCGTATGGGCTGTCAGCGACGGCCGCGCCGGCATTGAAAACCAGGCCCTCGGCCTAGCCGAGGCCATCGGCCGCCGCGCTCCGATTCAGCTTACGACCAAGCGGGTGCAAATACGCACGCCCTGGCGCTGGCTGCCCGCAGGGTTCACACCCGCGCCGCGCCAGGCGCTCACAGTGGGCTCGGATTTGCTGACGCCGCCATGGCCCGACATCTGGATCGGGTGTGGACGCGCTTCGATCCCCTTCTCGCTCGGCGTGCGCAGCTGGTCGAGCGGCAAGACGTTCGTCGCGCAATTGCAAGACCCGCGCATTAATCCGCGCGAATTCGATGTCGTGATCCCGCCCATTCATGACGGGCTGGAAGGCGCGAACGTGCTGCCCATCGTCGGCGCTTGTCATCGGATCACGCCCGAGCGGATCGACGAAGCCGTGCTCGATTATCCAGCCCCGCTGGAAGACATGGCGCAACCACGCTTCGCCGTTCTGATCGGCGGCAAATCCAAACGGCAGGACATTTCCGCCAAGCGCGCGCGCGCCATCGCCGACGCGCTTGTCGCAGTGCAGGGCCAGACTGGCGGCACGTTGATGGTCACAGTTTCGCGGCGCACGAGCGAAGCGGCGAAACTCCAATTGCGCACCTGGCTCGCGCCGCACTGCGCGCTTTTCTACGAAGGCGAAGGCGCCAATCCATATTTCGCCATGCTTGGCGCGGCCGACCACATCTTCGTCACCGCCGACAGCGTGAATATGGCCACCGAAGCCGCGGCCACGGCAAAGCCGATCCACATACTCGCCGTCGACGGATCAGCGGGAAAGCTTGAGCGCTTTCATCAAAGCCTGGCCCGGCGCGGCTGCGCCCGGCCCTTCAATGGCAAGCTGGAAACCTGGTCCTATCCGCCGCTGTTGGAGACGGATCGCGCCGCCGCTTCGGTGCTCTCCGCCTGGGCGGCGCGCGCGCGATAGAGCCACGCGCACGACAGCGTAGCGAATACCGCGCCGATGAATTGCGCGAGAATGAAAGCCGGAGCGTCCTGCGGACGGATGCCGGCGAAGGTGTCGCTCAAGCTACGCGCTATGGTGATGGCCGGATTGGCGAACGAGGTCGAACTTGTCCACCAATAGCCGGCTGCGATTGTCAGTGCGACGGCGGGCGCTACAGCTTCGGGCTTAGCGCGGAGCACCAACAGGATGCACGCGACCAGCGCGAACGCCGCCGCGCCCTCGGAAAGCATTTGCGCCGGCCCTGCACGTACCGCGCCGCCCAATTGGATCAACGGCAATTCAAACAAGGCGTGCGCCAACATTGCACCCACTACGCAGCCCACGCTTTGCACGCCCATAAACAGCACGGCTTCACGCACCCCGATCTCTCGGCGCAGCGCGAAGGCCAGCGTCACAGCGGGATTGAAATGCGCGCCGGACACTGGCCCCAAGGCCGTGATCAGCACGTAGAGAATGGCAGCCGTCGCCAGCGTATTGCCGAGTAAAGCAATAGCGATATCTTCGCTCAGACGCGCGCCCATCACGCCAGAACCGATCACAACGGCGGTCAGGAAAAGAGAGCCCGCGAATTCGGCGGCAAGCCTGCGCGGCATCGTAATGCTCATGTGCTGCGCGCGACATCCGCGCCGCCGCGCCCGATCTCATCGACGCGCCTCTGTAAGCTCAACTTATCGAGCGCAGCGAATGGCAAATTCACAAATGCGGAGATGCGATTGCTCAAACGCCCATAGGCATCCGCGAACGCCTGCGCGATTTCCGCATCGCTGCCTGTCGCCGCCGCCGGGTCCGGCACGCCCCAATGCGCCGTCATCGGCTGGCCGGGCCAGATCGGGCAGACTTCACCGGCCGCATTGTCGCAAACAGTGAAGACGAAATCGAGCGCAGGGCCGGGCTGCGCAAACTCGTTCCAGCTTTTTGAACGGAGATCGCCAATCTTGTGATTGAGCTGCTCCAGCAAATGCAGCGCGTGCGGGTTCACCTCGCCTTTCGGCTGGGAGCCCGCCGAATACGCGCGGAATTTGCCGGCGCCAACGCGATTGAGAATGGCTTCAGCCAAGATCGAACGTGCGGAATTGCCCGTGCACAGAAACAAGACCGTGTACGGCCGGCCGCTCGTGCTCATGACGCTTTCCTTTTCTTGGGCGCCGCGGCAGGCGCGCAGGATGCTCCGCCGCAGCAATTTTCAGTGAGGAAGCCGACCAGCGCATTCATCGCGCCGAAATCGGCCGAATAGATCAGCGAACGGCTTTCACGGCGCTGGAGGATCAAGCCGGCGCGCGTGAGATGCGCGAGGTGAAACGAGAGCGACGAGGCCGGCACGCCAAGCGCGTCGGCGATGACGCCAGCCGCGCGTCCTTCCGGGCCCGCCTGCACCAGCAGGCGATAGATTGCGAGACGATGCTCGTGCGCCAAGGCGCCGAGGGCGGAGACCGCGTCGGGGCTTTTTGTTTCCACATTTCCAGTATCATCGAATTATTGGGCGGCGCAAGCGGCCGCCAAGACGCCGCCTTAGCCGCCCAGCATCTGCGTCAGCACCGTCGATAAGGTCGCATCGGAAATGGGTTTGGTCAGCACGGGCGCCTTCGCCAGCCCCTCGGGTAATCCTTTGATGGCGTCATAGCCAGTACAGAAGGACACCGGCACGCCGTCAGCCGCCAGCTTTGCCCCCAGAGCTACGCTGGAGACCCCGTTCAGGTTGGCGTCGAGCAAAGCGGCGTCCGGGCGCTGCGCGGATATGGCCGCCTCGGCCTGATCCAGCGTATGCGCCGGGCCCAGCACCTCATAGCCAAGCTCCTCCAGGCGCTCGCCGAGCTCCATGGCGATCAGCACATCGTCCTCAACAACAAGGATTTTTTTTCTTTCGCCCACCTGTCGCCTTCCGCACACAGCAGGCTAGCATAATGGCGGGAACAATTGGCGCAAACACTCACGAACGCGCGGTTTGAACCTCGCGCCCGCGCCGCCATATTGCGGACTGAACGAATCTTACAAGGCTCTGAAATGAACGCACCCGCCGCCCGCCACGCGCCTGTCATCATCATCGGCTCAGGCCCCGCAGGCTATTCAGCCGCCATCTATGCCGCGCGCGCGATGCGCAAGCCGCTGCTGATCGCCGGCCTGCAGCCGGGCGGCCAGCTGACCATCACGACCGAGGTCGAGAATTATCCGGGCTTCGCCGACGTCATCCAGGGCCCCTGGCTGATGGAGCAGATGCGCGCCCAGGCCGAGCATGTCGGCACGGAGATCGTGCAGGACCTGATCGTGAAAGCTGAATTGGACCAACGTCCGTTCAAGCTCACCGGCGACAGCGGGCAAGTCTATCTTGCCGACGCGCTGATCATCGCCACCGGCGCGCAAGCCAAATGGCTAGGCCTGCCCAGCGAACAGAAATTCCAAGGCTTCGGCGTTTCCGCCTGCGCCACCTGCGACGGCTTCTTCTATCGCGGCAAGGAAGTCGCCGTGATCGGCGGCGGCAATAGCGCGGTCGAGGAAGCGCTCTATCTCGCGCACCTCGCAAGCAAGGTGACTTTGGTCCACCGCCGCGACAGCCTGCGCGCGGAGAAGGTGCTGCAAGAGCGGGTGTTCAATCACCCGCGCATCGAAGTGGTGTGGGATCACGAACTTGAGGAAATCGAAGGCGATTCCGATCCGCTGGGCGTCACCGGCATCGTCATCACGAACGTGAAAACCGGCGAACGCGAAGAGCGCAAACTGGACGGCGTGTTCGTCGCCATCGGCCATGCGCCCGCCACCGAACTCTTCACAGGCCAAGTGGACATGAAAGAGAACGGCTACATCAAGGTGAAGCCGGGCACGACCGAAACCAATGTCCCCGGCGTGTTCGCCGCCGGCGATGTGGCGGATGATGTCTATCGTCAAGCGGTCACTGCCGCAGGGCTCGGCTGCATGGCCGCGCTGGAAGCGGAGAAATATCTCAACACCGCTGAACTCAGCCGCGGCAAGAAAGACGCGGCCGCGTAGGACGCTGCCGGGGGCGATCGATGACGCACGCGACCCCGCTTCAATTCGGCATCGCCGCGTTCGTCGTGCTGTTGATCATGGTGTGGCGCATGCGCCGCATGACCCGCGCGCGCCCGCTCAAGGTCGAGCAATTGTGGATCGTGCCGGCGCTGCTCATCCTGGTCGCCGCGCTGGTGCTGTGGCAGACGCAGCCAACGCTAAGCGACGCCCCCTGGCTGATCGGCGCGGCTTTGATCGGCGCCGTGATCGGCTGGTATCGCGGCAAGATGATGCGCATCAGCGTCGACCCGGAAACGCACGCGGTCAGCCAATCGGCTTCGCCCTGGGCGATGCTTGTCCTGCTGGGATTACTGGCGGCGCGCATGGCCGCCCGTTACGCGCTGACCGAAGAGGCGCAACCTTGGCACATCAGCCTAACCGTGATCACCGACGCTCCACTCATGCTGGTCGTGGCCATGTTCATCGTCGCGCGCATTGAGATGTATCTGCGCGCCAAGCGGCTGCTCACGCATGCGCGGACAAACATGTCCGAGGGACCGGGTGAGAGTTAGCTCTCCTTGTTGTCGTCCGTTTCCGCCTCAAGCGCTTCGGGCTCTTCCGCCGGCTGCATCAAATCTTCCGCCGCATCGTTGGTGCTGGACACGACGGGCGCTTCTTCCGGCGCCGGCGTGGGACGCTCCAGACGCAGTGCAGTCAAAGCGTCCTCACCCTCGTGACCAAAGAAGCCTCGCAATCTGATGTCGCGTTGCGGGAACGGGATCTCTATGCCCGCCTTGCGCAGCGCGTCGTCAATCGCCCAGGTATAGGCCGCTTCCATGGCGCGCGGACGTTTGACAGCGTCAAGCGTTGGCCAAACGAGCAGCTCGAAATTCAGCGAGGAATCGCCAAAGCTCGTCAGCCAGACTTGCGCCTTGCGTGTTTCAGTCTCCGGCAATGTGAACGGCACCGCGCGCGCCGCCTCCAGCACGGCATCGCGCACCTTCTCCTTGTCCACGCCATAAGCGACGCCAAATGGAATGTGGATGCGGCGCGTATCGCCCTTGAGCGTCCAATTGGTGACCTGGTTTTCGATCAGAAACGAATTGGGCAGCAGAATATCGATATTGTCGTTGTTACGGACACGCGTCGCGCGCGGACCTATCTCATGTACAACACCGCGCGTCCCGCTCTCCAACTCGATATAGTCGCCGACATTGATCACATTATCGAAGATCAGAACCAGGCCGGAGAAAAATTCCTTCACCACCCCCTGCAAGCCAAGCCCGATGCCGATGCCAAGCCCGCCCGCGAATACGGCAATCGAAGCGAGATTGAGACCTAGCGCGGAAAGGCCCGCGGCAATGCCGAAGAAGGTCAGTCCGTAGGTGACTATCTTCTCGACCAGATAAAGGGCTGCCGCCCGGCGGGTCGAATTGCGCCGCATGCGCTTGATCGCCCGGCCGGCGGCCATGGACACCACCATGAACGCCGCCATCACCAGCACGGCGGCGATCAGGCTGCCTATCGTGATCCGCACGTCCCCGAGCTGGACTAGCGTAAAGGCCGTAAGTTCCTGAAATTGTCCGATCATTCCATCTCCCGGCGCCGCGACTATCGACCCGCTTTCACAGCTATGCAATATTGCAACGCGCAGCGCCCCCGTTTGGGCGCCGAAAAAGGGCGGAGTGCGGGCGCCGTGGACTGGGACAAGCTCAAAACATTTCACTTCGCCGCCGAAACCGGCAGCCTGACCGCCGCAGCCGAGCGGCTGGGCGTGAGCCAATCATCCGTGAGCCGGCAGATCGCGGCGCTGGAAAACGACATGGGCGTGCCCCTGTTCCAGCGCCACGCGCGCGGGCTGCTCCTGACTGGGCCGGGCATGGCGCTGCGGGAGTTCACGCGCGAAATGGCGGGCGCCGCCGTGATCGCGGAATCCACGCTGAAAGACGCACGCGAAAAAGTCATCGGCGATCTGAAAGTCACCGCGCCGGTGGCGTTTGGCTCGACATGGCTGGCGCCGCGGCTTTCGCATTTCGCCGATGCTTATCCCGAAACGCGCTTGCAGGTTCTGCTCGATGACCGCGAATACGATCTGCTGAAGCTGGAAGCTGAATGCGCCATCCGGCTGTGGGCGGCCACGCACGCCGATCTCATCCAGCGCAAGCTGCTTGAAGTGAGCGTCAGCCTCTATGCGTCTGCCGATTACATCAAACGTCACGGCGCCCCGAAGCACGTGGACGATCTCGATAACCACCGCATCATCGCCTATCAGGCCAACATCCCCACGCCGATGCGCGAATTGGATTGGGCCCAGCGCGCGGGCCGCGAAGATGCCAAGCCTCGTCCGCCGCTCCTGGAGATCAACAACGTTTACGGCATGCTGCGCGCGGTGGAATCCGGCTTCGGCATCGCCAGCGTGCCGGATTATATGGCGCGCGAAAGCCCGCATCTGGTGAAGGTGCTGCCCGATCTGCCGGGCCCTTCCTTCGAAGTGTATTTCATCTATCCGAGCGATCTGAAACGCTCCAAGCGCATCGCCGCTTTCCGCCAATTCCTGATCGATCAGGCGTCAGGCTGGAAGGCTTAGGCTATAGCGTTTCGCCGAAACGGATCATCTCGGGGACGCAGCAAGACTGCGGGCCCGGAGCCCCTGAGCGCAAACCTCTGAGACTTGTGGCCCCGGACTTGCGCTGCGCGCAATCCGGGAATGGGCGGACGTCTACTCGTCTCGCTTCACCGGCCCCAAAGACAGTTCTGACAAGCGCAAGAACGCCCACCAAAGCAGCCACGGCGCGAGGAAAAAAAGGCAGATTACAAGACCGCCGATGATGAATGACGGCGACAGAACGGGCCGCCCTTCAGTCGCATTCATCAGGATGGCAAACGCGCCAACAATGCCAAATAAGGCGAAGACAAACTTGGCCATGAACTTGGCCCGACGCCACGCCTTGGCGCTGCTGAAATCGACGCTCATACTTAAGCTTACATCTCACCCAATTCGCGGATCAACGCCCGCGCTTTCTCACTGCCTGGGTTCCGGGCTGACGACACCGCCGCGCCTCACCAGCGCCCACAGGCGCGGTTCCAATGCCAGAGCGTGTGTGCGGCGATGTGATAGAGGCCCGCGCCGATCCAAGTGAAAGGCGGCGTTTGCGTCAGCTTGCCGAGCAGCTTGAAGGGCGGCGTTGCAGCCCAGGCCAAAGCGACGGCGGGCATGCCGCGCAGCACGCGGCCATCGGCGGTGATGGCATGCAGCTTCAAGCGCACATCGTCGAGCGTGACGCCCGCGCGCGCTAAAGCATCGGGCGACGTCGAGACATCGGTAAAGATTACGCCCGCGCGCGCGGCGGCGGCGC
>JAUIJZ010000141.1 GCA_030430715.1 Alphaproteobacteria bacterium | reverse complement strand
ATTTGATGCTGCCATCGTCCGGCAGGCTGAGTTCGGGCAGCAGGCTCACATCGCCGCTTTTGTCGGAGAAAAAATCAGCTTGCTCGGGTAAGTCTCCGCCCGCGCCGACATTCGCGCCTTCGCCGCGAATAACCAGCACCTTAACGTCGTCATCGATATTCGCCGCGTGAACATAATCGGCATAAAGCTGGCGCATGCCGATCGTCATGGCGTTCAGCATTTCCGGGCGGTTGAACGTGAGCGTCGCGATCCGGTTTTTCTTGTCCTTTTCATAGTTGATGAACGGCAAAGCATCTTTTTTGAGTTGTTCGAATGGCTTTAGTTTCTTCGGCATGATCTTGGGCTCTCGCTCTTGCCTTTCAGGGGCGTTGCCGCGGAATGCACAAAGCGTCCGGCGGCCCGAAACTTGACCGGCTCGGCTCTTGAGAGCCAAACCGCGAAGCCTCGCAGCATGATTTATGCTCTGAGCCGCAAGACCTGACCTCAGACGCTAGTCCAGGACTGCAAGCATCTACTTGACAGTTCACGCGGCGAAGTCTGCAATCAGCGCAATAAAGACGTCGCGGCGTAAATCAGCCCGACAGCGGCCAGGGAGGTCGCGCGATGGGAGAGTTCTATAGCCTCAGCGGGCCCCTGGACGTGCTTCCAGGCGCGCGGCAGATGCGCGCCGCAAATTTTGGCGGTTTTCCCAACCTGGTCCGCCACATGGGTGGCGATCCGCGCGGCATCCTGGAGCGTCATGGGCTTGATGCGCGGGCCCTGCGCGACCCCGATTTCTTCATCGACTGCAAGGCCCTCGTCGACATCCTCGAAGATTCCAGCACGACACTGGATGATCCCCTATTCGGATTTCACCTGGCGCAAATGCAAAGCGCGGATGTCTATGGCTGCGTGACGGCGCAATGCCGGGCCGCGGCGACGTTCCGTGACGCTGTGCGCTGCCACATCGACTACATTCCGGTCGTGCATTCGCCGGCCACAAAAATGGAATTGGTCGAGGGCGAGGAAACCGCTGAATTGCGCTGGAGCGTGCGCTCCGATCTCGGCCTCAACGATCAGGCCAATTATCAAGCCGTATCGCTCAATGTGAAATTGCTGCGTCTCATCGGCGGGCCCAATTTCCGGCCGAGCTATGTCAATCTCGCCGTCGATGCGAGCCGCAGCGATGTGCCGAAAATCGAGGACATGCTGGGCTGTCGTTTCCACAGCAGCGCGACTTCAAACGCTATCGCTTTTCCCGCGCGCTTCCTCGATCAGCCGGTGGAGAGCGCCAACAAAACGCTGTTTCGTTTGCTTGGCGGCTATCTCGACCGTCTGAAAGCCGCATCACGCACCACAATCAAGGAACGCGTGGAAGATTATGTGCGCGGCGCTTTGCCATCCGGCATTTGTTCGGTTGAGCATTGCGCGAAGCGGCTCGACACCTCGGTACGCACACTGCAATCGCAGCTCAGCGCCTATGGCGTCCGTTTTTCCGATTTGCTCGAAGAACAGCGCATGGAATTGGCGAAGACATATCTGGTCGAGGGCCAGCTATCGCTCGACGAAGTCGCCGCGCTGCTCGGCTATTCCGAGCAATCGAGCTTCGGCCGGGCCTTCAAACGCTGGACCGGCCACACGCCGCATCGCTATCGCGCGTCGCTCGGCCTGCCTGCGCTGAACTAGCTGGCGTCCGCTTCGAAACAAGTGCGCCCGACCGCATCGGCTTGACCGCCGCGTCCTCCTAGATCGGACAAAAGCGCCTTGATCCGATACGTCCACAAATGCAGCGGATGCTCCAGCGTCATGCCCATCGCCCCGAGCATCTGGTGCGTCTCGTAGCAAACACGCGTGCCGACATCCTGCGCCTGGAACGCGGCGAGCGCGGCATCACCCGCATCGCCGGTGGCCGCCGCCTTAAGCACAAGCCAGCGCAGCCCGCCCGCCAGTGTCGCGCACTCGGCCATGCGATGGCGCAGCGCCTGAAACGTGCCAATCGGTCGCCCGAATTGTTTGCGCACGCTGATGTGCTCGACGGTGGAATCGATCGCGCCGTGAATGAGCCCGCATGCTTCCGCCGCGAGCGCCACGCGCAGCCAGGTGCGCACGGTTTCCGCTTCGTCCGCCGGAAGCGGCGTAGCTGAAATCTGCTTGGTCAGCGCGCCCATCGGATAAGCGTAGATCGACTCCACGGCCTCGGCGTCACCAGCTTCGGGATGAGCAAGCGAGACTTGATCACCCTCAACCAGCAGCAGAGTCTTCGCGTTGGCGACAAAGCGGCCAGGCCGGCCATTCTCCACCACCGCAAACGGACGCGGCAAAGCCCCGTCGCGCAGGTGCGGACGCACCAGCATGGAAAGCGCGATTTCCGCCGCATAGGGCAGACGCGCCAGCTTTTCCACCGCCATGGCCGCCGACACCGCGCCGAAGTCCGGCACGATGGCGATATCGAAAAACTCGCCTTGCGCCAACTCCTGCTCCAGTTCCTCATTGAAGAGCACGAAGCCATGATGCTCGGTCGGCTTTGATTGAAAGCGCTCGGCGAGACCGTCGAGCGCCGTCATCAACACGGATTGATCGTCGGAAAGTTGAAAATCCATAGGACTAACGCGGCTCCCGCGGCAGCTGCAGGAATTCTGTAGCGATGATGTTGAGCTGAATTTCGGCTGCGCCTGAAGCGATGCCGGCGACAATAGCGCGCTGATGGTGCGCCAACAGCATCGGATCGGCGCCGGCCAGTGCATCGGCGTTATGCTCGACGACAAACTCACCCACAGCGCGCTCGGCCATCACGGTGCAATAGCGCGCCGCGCTCGCCTCCGGTCCGGTCGAGAGATTGCGCGCGCGCTGATCGATGATGCTGTAATTGTAAAGCCGCGCCGCTTCGCACGCCGCATTGGCGCGCGCCGCTTGCGTGACCGCATCGCCTTCAAAACGCCCCGCCTGCTTCAAGCGCCCCACCGCGCGGTGCAGCATGCGCGAGGCAAGTGCAAAGCGCGGAATGCCAACACGCTCAAGCTGAAGCGAATAGCGCGAAATTTCCCAGGCTTGCCCTTCCTGGCCGAGCAGCGCTGTCTCCGGCAGCGTCACATCATCGAAGAACACCTCGTGGATGTCGCCCTCGCCAATTACGCTCGGGATCTGGCGGACGATGATGCCGGGCGTATCCATGGGCAGCAGGAAGATCGAAATGCCGCTCTTACCGGGCGAGGTCCGCGCGAGAAGAAAACACGTTTCCGCGTCGCCCGCGTAGGATGTCCAAATCTTCTGACCATTGATGACGTAAGTGTCGCCGTTCTTTTCCGCCTTGGTGCGGAGCGAAGCCAAATCGGAGCCCGCTTCCGGCTCGGAAAAGCCCTGGCACCAGATCACCTCGCCGCGCGCCATAGGCGGAATGTAGCGTTGTTGCTGGGCCTCGCTGCCGTAACGCATCAGCGTCGGCCCGATCCAATTGACGTTCATGTATTGGCCGCCACGCGGCTCACCGGCCATCCACATTTCTTCGGCGAGTATGAACGCCGTCCACGGATCGGCTTCGCGCCCGCCCCATTGCTTCGGCCAATGCGGAATCAGAAGTCCCGCCTCGGCCAGCTTGGCGCAAAACACGCGGCTAAACGCCGTCTGTTTATGCGAGCCCGGCCCCTCCGCCTGCGTCTCCCAGTCCGCGGGCAGATTGTCCTTAAGGAATGCGCGAACAGTGGCGCGAAACCGCTCCTGCTCAGCGTTCCAACCGAAATCCATTATGGCTGCTCCCGGGCCTCGAAGGGGCCCTAGGAACGCGCAACCCGCTCGGCAGTCAACGCCTCGGGAGCGACAAACTTCGTGGTCGACCAGCCCCCATCCAGCGCCAGCGTTTGCCCGCTGATGAAGGCGCCCTGATCGGAGGCCAGGAAATATACCGCATTGGCCACATCCAACACGGTGCCGTCGCGATTGAAGGGCGTCACCTCCTGATTGGAACGCTGGAAAAAGTCAGTATCCCAGAAGGCGTCGGTCATGTCGGTGCGGATGACGCTGGGCGCCACTAGATTGGCGCGGATGCCCTTGCGGCCATAATCGGCGGCGATTGATTGCGTGAGCCCGATCAGCCCCGCCTTCAGCGCGCAATATGAGCCGCCCGCCATGCCGGCGAGAATGCCCCACACTGAGCCGATTGAAATTACGGACGATCCTTCGCCCATAACTTTCAGCGCCTCGCGCGAAAAGCGGAACGGCGCCTTCAGACTGATGTCGATCGCTTCATCGAGCGCTGCGTCATCGACATCGGTAACCGCGCCGAACTTGAAAATGCCCGCATTGTTGACCAGGCAATCAAGCCGGCCGAACTGCTCTATGGCGATGCCGACAGCTTTCGTCGCGGCGTCCGGCGCCGCGACGTCCGCGGCCACCACCGCCACTTCGGCCTTGCCGGAAAGCTCCCCGGCGAGCGCATCGAGGCGCTCTTTACGCCGAGCCACCGCAACGACGTTATAGCCGCCCTCTGCGAAGCGGCGGCAGATCGCCTCGCCAATGCCCGCGCTTGCGCCCGTTACGATTACAACTGGTTTTTTCGACTGCGCCATGATCGCACCTGTCCGACTGACAGGCGATTATTCCGCTCGCCCACACCCGGCACAAGACGGCTGCGGCGAGCGTCAAATCGCAATGCAAGCGGCGGCAAGGCGCGGCTAAAAACTACAGGCCGATGCAGACGTATTTGATCTCCACATAATCGTCGATGCCGTATTTGGAGCCCTCACGGCCCAGGCCCGACGCTTTGACGCCGCCGAACGGCGCCACTTCGGTGGAGATCAGCCCCGTATTGACGCCGACGATCCCGGCCTCGATGCGCTCGGCGACGCGCCAGATGCGGCCAATGTCACGCGCATAAAAATACGAGGCGAGACCGAATTGCGTCGCATTCGCCTGCGCGATCACATCATCCTCGTCCTGGAACTTGAACACGGGCGCAAGCGGGCCGAACGTTTCTTCGCGCGCCACTTCCATCTCTTGCGTCACGTTGGAGAGCACGGTCGGCGCAAAGAAATTACCGCCAAGCGCATGCTCTTGTCCCCCGGTGACGATTTTCGCGCCCTTGGACACCGCGTCGTCAATGTGCTCACGCACCTTAGCCACGGCTTTATCGTCGATCAGCGGGCCAATCTCTGCGCCCGCTTGATCGCCCGGCGCCACTTTCAGCTTCGCCGTCGCCGCAGATAGCTTTTCGACAAACGCATCATAAATGCCGGCTTGCGCGTAAATGCGGTTGGCGCACACGCAGGTCTGGCCCGCATTGCGGAATTTGGACTGGATCGCACCCGTCACCGCCGCATCGAGATCGGCGTCGTCGAACACGATGAACGGCGCGTTGCCGCCCAGTTCGAGGCTCATCTTCTTGATGGTCGGCGCGCATTGCGCGAACAGCTTGGCGCCAACATCCGTTGAGCCGGTGAACGATAGTTTCTGAACAATCTCGCTCTCGGTGAGCGCGGCGCCGATTTCGGTCGAACTGCCCGTCACGACATTGAGCAAACCGGGCGGCAGCCCCGCTTCCTCAGCCAGCACCGCCAACGCCAAGGCAGTGAACGGCGTCTGGCTTGCGGGCTTCACCACCACGCCGCACCCCGCCGCGAGCGCCGGGCCGATCTTGCGTGTGATCATCGCCGCCGGAAAATTCCATGGCGTGATAGCGGCGACAACGCCGATCGGCTGTTTCAACACAACGATGCGCTTGTCCGCCGCGTGGCTCGGGATCACGTCGCCATAGACGCGCTTGGCCTCCTCGGCGAACCACTCAATGAAGGAGGCGGCATAGGCGATTTCACCCTTGGCTTCGGCCAGCGGCTTGCCCTGCTCTTCGGTGAGGATGGCGGCCAGTTCGTCTTGGCGCGCCATGATCAGATCGAAATAGCGCCGCAGCACGCCGGCGCGCTCTTTTCCGGTCCGAGCCGCCCACGGGCCCATAGCCTCCTGCGCCGCGGCGATCGCCGCCTCGGTTTCTTTCCGCCCGAGCTTCGGCACCCGGCCGATGCCCTGGCCCGTCGCCGGATTTTCGACCTGAAGCCAGCTCTCGCCAGTGACCCATTTGCCGCCAAT
>JAUIJZ010000024.1 GCA_030430715.1 Alphaproteobacteria bacterium | reverse complement strand
GATGACCCGCAGGGCTTCGTGCATGTGCGCGACGTGATGGCGTTGCTGGCGCCCGATGAAGCCGGCGAGTCGCGCGCGAAATTCTCCGACCGCTCGCTCGCGCGCATCCGGCGCGACATTCTTTTCGTGCCGCAATCGATGACGCTCGCCACGGTGTTCTTGAAGATGCAGTCGAGCCGCATCCACCTCGCGCTGGTCATTGATGAATATGGCGGCACGGATGGGCTGGTTTCGATGGAGGATCTCGTCGAGCAGATCGTCGGCGCTATTGAAGACGAGCACGACGAAGAATCTCTGCTGGTCCAGGAGCGCTTCGGCGGCGCCTTCGAGGCCGATGGCCGCGCGCCCATCGATGAGTTGGAAAAAAAGCTCGGCGCGAGCCTGGCTTTGCCCGAGCATGAGGATGAGTTCGACACGGCGGCGGGCCTCGCGGTGGCGCTTGCCGGCCGCTTGCCGCAGCGCGGAGAAATCCTACGTCACCCTGCGGGGTTCGATCTTGAAATCGTCGATGCCGATCCGCGCCGGGTGAAACGCGTGCGGATCAAACCCGCCGGAGATGCGGCTCTGAGCGCGCCAGCGACAAACGGTCGCGAGCCGAGCGGCCGCTGACCGGCGTAAGCGAGCGCTTCGCCATAAACGTCGTGGGAGATTGAATGGACGCGTCCACAGCTCCGGCGCAAACGTCGCGTGTTCACACATGGTTGGGGGAGCAGCGGCCTTGGCGCCAACGCGCTCTGGCTGTGATCGCCGGTGCGGTGGCGACGCTGGGTTTCGCGCCGTTTCAGCTCACATTGCTTTACGTCGCCGCGATCGTGGCGCTCGTTTGGCTTCTGGACGTGGCGGCGGCGCGGCCTAAGCGGCTCGGCGCGGCCTTCGCAACAGGCTTTTACTTTGGGCTCGGTCAGTTTGTGACGGGCCTCTACTGGGTCTCATCCGCCTTCATGGTGGATTCGGCGGCGTGGGGGCCGCTCTGGGGCGTGCCCGCGGCGCTGGCATTGGGCGCGGGCATGGCGCTGTTCTGGGGGGCGGGCGCGTTGCTCGCCATGTTGCTCTGGGCGCCTGGGGTTCGGCGCATTGCCGCATTTGCCATTGCCATGTTCGCAGCCGAGTGGTTGCGCGGGCACATATTCGGCGGCTTTCCCTGGAATTTGCCGGGCTATGTGTGGACGCCTGGCGAGCCGATTTCACAGCTTGCATCCGTCATCGGCATCTATGGCTTGTCGCTGCTGACGCTGCTGGTCGCTGCGACCCCCGCCGCGGTCGCCGATGGCGGCGCGCGCGCCGGCGCGCGGTTTGCTCCGACTTTGATCGCCGCCTTGGCTATTGGTTTGGCTTGGGGTTGGGGCATGCAGCGCGTCGCTGGCGCGCCAATCGAGCTGCCGGGTGCGCAGGTGATCGTGCGCGTCGCCGATTCCGGATTGAGCCAGGCGGATAAGTGGACCGCGCGTCCGGATCAGGAATGGCGCGTGTTGGAGCGCTATCTTGAAGCCAGTGGCGCGCCCGAAGACAGCCGCGCGCAAGTGGTGATCTGGCCTGAGGGGGCGATTCCGGTGGTGAATTTCTTCACCCTGGAAGACCAGGACTTCCTCGACGCAATCGGGCGCGGTCTCGGCGATCGGGTCTTGATCACCGGACTGTCACGCCGCGAATTACGGCCCGAGGGCGTCGCGCATTTCAATTCAGCGGCGGTGATTGATGGGGTCAGCGGCGTGCCGCGGCTCAGCCAAATCTATGACAAGCATCGGCTGGTGCCGTTCGGCGAGTTCATCCCGCTCTGGGATATTGTCGGCGGCCTCAATATCGCGCCGTTGCAAAGAATTGGCGCGGGGTTCGAAGCCGGCCCGCCGCCGACGCGGATGGTCGTGCCCGGTGGCCCGCCCGCCATCGTACTTATTTGTTATGAGGCGATATTTCCTGGTCTGACGCCGCGGGGACAGGATCGGCCAGGCTGGATCGTGAGCGTCACCAACGATGCCTGGTTTGGCGCGGGGACAGGGCCTTGGCAGCATTATGCCATGGCGCGGTACCGGGCCATCGAGGAGGGGCTCCCCCTTGCCAGGGCCGCCGCAGGCGGCATTTCAGCGATCGTAGACTCCTACGGGAGGGAGATTTCTGCTACTCAGGGGCGAGTTGACTACGCGGAAGCCCAGTTGCCTCCAGCTTTGAGCGAGACAATTTTTACACAACATGGCAATTTGTTTCTTGCGCTGATGCTTGTAATTGCTCTGGCGCTCAGGTTTGTACTGCCGAAGTGAGTGTTTCGCGGGACAAAAACAATGAATGACGAGCGGGCTGCTAATGCGGTCGACAGAAAACTGGGCCAACGGGTCCGTTCTCGGCGTCTAGAAATCGGCATGAGCCAAGAGAAGCTTGCAGACTTACTTGGCGTGACCTTTCAACAGGTTCAGAAATACGAGAAGGGCGTCAATCGAATTGCCGCCAGCCGGCTGTTCGACATCTCGGCGGCCTTGGATGTACCTGTGGGCCGCTTCTTCGAGAATATTGGCTCCGCCCGCTCCGCAGGTGTCGCCGAGCACCGCAAGGACTTCGTTGACGACGCCTTGGCCACCCCGGAAGGCGCTCAACTGATCGCACTCTTCGCCGCCATTAAGAGCGTCAAGGTTCGCCGCAGGGTTGTGGAACTCGTGCGAGCCTTGTCTGATGAGGCAGAGCAAAGCAAACGCAGCTAAGCCTGCGATTGCGCCTGCGCGCGAGGCTCCTTAAGAGCTTCTCATCTTTCAGAAGCGGAGAAACCGTGTGACGCGACAGTCTTATGTCTTCACCAGCGAAAGTGTGTCCGAGGGACACCCGGATAAGGTTGCCGACCGCGTGTCGGACACGGTTGTGGACGCCTTCCTTTCCGCCGAGCCAGAAGCGCGCGTGGCGTGCGAAACTTTGGTGACGACAAACCGCATCATTCTCGCGGGCGAAGTGCGCGCCGGGAAGCCGGGCGGCTCAAAGCAAGAAAACAAGGCGCTGACCAAGGACATCATCGCCTCGCTCGAGCCGAAAGTGCGCGCAGCCATCAAAGACATTGGCTACGAGCAAAAGGGCTTTCATTGGGAGAAGGCGCGCTATCAGTGCTTCCTGCACGGCCAGTCCGCACACATCGCGCAGGGCGTTGACGCCAGCGATAAGAAAGATGAAGGCGCTGGCGACCAGGGCATCATGTTTGGCTATGCGTGCAATGAAACGCCTGAGCTGATGCCGGCGACGCTGCAATACAGCCACAATATCCTAAAGGCGCTGGCGAAAGTCCGTCATTCCGGTGAGCGCCCGGAGCTTGAGCCCGACGCGAAAAGCCAGGTCACGCTGCGCTACGAAAACGGCAAGCCCGTGCACGTGGATCAGGTCGTCGTTTCACACCAGCATGCGAAGCGTTTGAATGGCGATGCCTACACGCCGAAGCGTTTCCGCGCGCTGCTTGAGCCGTATGTGCGTTCGGTGTTTCCCGAAGGTCTGCTGAGCAAGAAGACCGAGTGGCACATCAATCCAACCGGCAAGTTCGAGATCGGCGGCCCGGACGGCGATGCCGGCCTCACCGGCCGTAAGATCATTGTCGATACGTATGGCGGCGCTTCTCCGCATGGCGGCGGCGCTTTCTCGGGCAAGGATCCGACCAAGGTCGATCGCTCCGCCGCTTATATGTGCCGCTATCTGGCCAAGAATGTGGTTGCCGCCGGCTTAGCCGATCGCTGCACGATCCAGATTTCCTACGCCATCGGCGTTGCCCGCCCGACCAGCTTCTATGTGGACCTGCACGGCGCCGACACGATCGATCCGGCCAAGCTCGAACGCGCTCTGCCGGAGATGGTCGATGGCTGCACGCCGCGCGCCATCCGCCGCCATCTCGGTTTGAACAAGCCGATCTATGCGCGCACCGCCGCTTACGGCCATTTCGGCCGCCAGCCCGACAATGAAGGCGGTTTCTCGTGGGAGCGTGACGACCTGGTGGCCGAGCTGAAGCGCCTGTCCTAAATAGAGGGCATGTCTACTTCACTAGGGCTTACGCCTGACGTCATTGGTTATCTGGCGGATGTGAATCCGCCAGAACACCCCGTGCTTGCGCGCTGCCGCGAAGAAACGTTGCGCATGCCGTTGGCGGCGATGCAGATCAGCGCTGAGCAGGGCGCGTTCATGCAAATCGTCGCCCGCATGATTCGCGCCAAGCGCGCATTCGAGGTCGGCGTGTTCACCGGCTATTCGGCTTTGGCTGTCGCGCTGGCGATGAAAGACATGCACGGCGCCGAGGCCAAGCTGTTGGCGTGCGACATCAGCGAGGAATGGACCTCGATAGCCCGCAATTATTGGCGCGAAGCCGGCGTGGACGGGATGATTGATCTCAACATCGCGCCGGCGGTGGAGACGCTCGATCGTCGGCTCGCCGCGCGCGAGGAGGGGACATACGACCTCGGCTTCATCGACGCCGATAAGACGGGTTACGATTCCTATTATGAGCGCGGCCTCAAGCTGTTGCGTCCCGGCGGCGTGATGCTGTTCGACAACGTGCTTTGGGGGGGCGCCGTGGCGGATCCCAAACAAAGCGAGCCTGATACCGTGGCCCTGCGCGCGCTCGCCAAAAAAGTCCGCGATGACGCCCGCGTGCACGCTGCGATGGCCGCCATCGGTGATGGGTTGCTATTTGCGGTGAAGAAATAGGCTTCCCCACGGGGAGCCTGTTCGCCGCGTTGCGTCATCCCAGTGAGGGCGCTAAACCACGCGCCTCTTTGAATTCTCCCCAATTGGAGCAGCCTCATGGCCCGCGCAAAAATCGCCCTCATCGGTTCTGGCATGATTGGCGGCACGCTCGCTCATATCGCGGCGCGCGAAGAACTGGGCGATGTGGTCCTGTTCGACATCGCCGAAGGGATGCCGCAGGGCAAGGCGCTCGACATCGCCGAAGCAACGCCCGTGTTCGGCAAGGACAGCGCGCTCAAGGGCGCCAATGATTATGCCGGCATTGCCGGCGCCGATGTCTGCATCGTCACCGCCGGCGTGCCGCGTAAGCCTGGCATGAGCCGCGACGATCTGCTCGGCATCAATCTCAAGGTCATGAAGGCGGTGGGCGAGGGCATCAAGCAGCACGCGCCGAACGCGTTCGTCATCTGCATCACCAATCCGCTCGACGCCATGGTGTGGGCGCTGCGCCAATTTTCCGGCCTGCCGCACAATAAGGTGGTCGGCATGGCCGGCGTGCTCGACAGCGCGCGCTTCCGCTACTTCCTCGCAGAAGAATTCAATGTGTCGGTTGAAGATGTCACGGCCTTCGTCCTTGGCGGCCACGGCGACACCATGGTGCCGCTCATCCGTTACTCGACCGTCGCCGGCATTCCGCTGCCCGACCTCGTGAAGATGGGTTGGACCAGCCAAGAAAAGCTCGACAAAATCGTTCAGCGCACGCGCGATGGCGGCGCCGAAGTTGTCGCGCTGCTGAAGACGGGCTCGGCTTATTATGCGCCGGCTGAAAGCGCGATCGTCATGGCGAAATCCTATCTCAACGATAAGCGCCGTCTGCTGCCATGCGCCGCCAACCTCAATGGCGAATACGGCCTCAAGGACATGTATGTCGGCGTGCCGTGCATTATCGGCAAGGATGGCGTCGAGAAGGTCGTCGAGATCGCGCTGACGAGCGAAGAGCGCACCATGTTCGACAATTCGGTCAATGCTGTGAAGGGCCTGGTCGATGCGTGCAAGGGTATCGACCCTAGCGTGGGCTAAGCTGTAACCAAGCCCTGCGCTAAGCCGTAACCAAGGTCGTAGCACAGGGAGAAGCGCATGCGTTGGTTGGCCGGTTTCGTTTCCGCGATTGTTGTTTTCGCTGCCGCGGGCGCGGCATCGGCGCAGTCGCACGATTTTGGTCCGGCTGTCGGCGCGACGCTGCCAGCCATCGAAGCGCAAGATGAAACCGGCGCCGTGCGCACGCTGGCCTCGCTCGCCGGTGCGAGCGGCACTGTGCTGCTGATCACGCGCTCCGCCGATTGGTGCCCGTTCTGCCAACAACAAATGATCGGCCTCGAAGGCATTCGCGGCGAAATCGAACAACGCGGCTTCAAGCTCGCCGCGCTCACAACCGATACGGTGGACGAACTCGCGCGTTTCGATGAGCGCCGCGAAATTGGTTACCCGATGCTCTCGGACGAACAGGCCGACATCGTGCGCCAGCTCGACCTGCTCGACCCGACGCAACCGCCGAACCGCCGCCATAACGGCTTGCCGGTGCCGACGATCCTGATCCTCTCGCCGCAAGGGGCGGTGTTGGCGAAACTCGGCGACGCCAGCTATCGCGTCCGCCCCGCGCCGGAAGTGGTGCTGTCCACGCTCGATAATCTGAGCTGATCTGGCGCGGGGCGTGCGCGCGCTCTAGATAGCGCGCATGGAAATCGGTCCCACGCTGACCACGGCGCGTCTTGTGTTGCGTCCGCCGCTGCAAGCCGATTTTGACGGCTTCGCCCAATTTTCCTCCGAGGAAGAGACGATGCGGTTCCTTGGCGGGACCATGCCGCGCGGTTCTGCCTGGCGCGGCATGGCGAGCCTTACCGGCTCCTGGGTGCTGCAGGGCTTCGGCATGTTTTCCGTAATCGAACGCGACACCGGGCGCTGGATCGGCCGGCTTGGGCCGTTGCGGCCTGGCGGCAAGGAGGGCGATTGGCCGGGCGATGAAGTCGGCTGGGGTCTGCTCGCGACAGCGCAGGGCAGGGGCTACGCGTATGAAGGCGCTACCGCCGCTATGGATTGGGTGTTCGAAAATTTGGGCTGGGAGAGCGTCATCCATTGCATCGACAAGCGCAATGCGCCGTCGATTGCCTTGGCCCGGAGGCTCGGTTCCACGGTCCAGCGCGAGAATGTGAACATGCCGGCGCCGTTCGCGGACCATGTGGTGGATCTGTGGGGACAAACGCGCGCGCAATGGCGCGCTAGAAGGCCAGCCTGAATCCCGGTTAGAAGCGGCCCATGAGGGGTGCTCTGCGAAACGTGGCCGCGCTGATCGCGGCCGTCACAATTTTGCAATTGGCGAACGGCCTGCTGGGCGTGCGTCTGCCGCTGGCGTTCGCGGCGCAAGGCCATTCGACGACGGCGCTGGGGATTGTCGCCGCCTGCTATTCCGCGGGCTTCATGATGGGCGCGTGCATCGCGACCTTATTGCTGGCGCGCGTTGGTCATATTCGCGTTTACGCCGCTTGCGCCGCGATCTTTTCCGCCGCGACGATAGCGCTGCACTTTTCCGGCGATGTCTGGGCATGGGGCTTGGCCCGCATGGGCGCGGGCATCGTGGTCGCCTTGTTGTTCGCGGTGGTTGAGAGCTGGCTCAACTTCTCCATGCGCGCGGAGGTGCGCGGGGAAGTCATGAGCGTCTACATGGTCACGACGAAGGCCGCGTTGGCGCTCGGACCATTTCTCGTGTTCGGGACGCCAGATATTTCGCCGGAGCCATGGATGATCGCAGCCGCGATCATCGCGGTTTCGATGGTGCCGGTGTGTTTCACCTCGACGCAGCAGCCTGATCCGCCGAAAGCGTTGCCGCTCGCCTTGGTCGAGCAATTCTCGATCGCGCCGGCTGCTGTCATCGCCGCCTTTGGCGCGGGTCTGATCAATACCGGCGTGCTGTCGATCGCGCCGCTCTATGCGGAAGAGAATTTTGGCGCCGGCGCCGCAACTGAACTTATCGCCGCGACATGGATCGGTTCGTTGCTGCTGCAATGGCCCGCCGGAAGACTCTCGGACCGCATCGACCGGCGCTTGGTCATAGCCGGGCTCGCGCTGATCGCCGCGCTTGCATCCGTTGCGTTGGCCTTGTTGGGGCAGGGGTCGCCGCGCATGGGGGCGGCGGCGCTGTTTGCGGTTTGGGGCGCGGGCGCGCTCAGCTTCTACGGCATTGGCGTGGCCCACATGGCGGACCGGGCCGAGCCCGGCAAACTCGCGCAATCGGCGGCGGGGCTGTTGTTCGTATGGGCGGCGGGTTCGGTGGTTGGCCCCATTGCCATCGGACCGGTGGTTGATGCGTTTGGCGTCAGCGGCATGTTTTGGCTCTCCGCTATTGCTTCCTTAGCGCTGACCGCCGCGATGTTCTGGCGCCGCACAGCGCGCGAGCCTGCCGAGGTGAAAGAGGAATTCACCCATCAGGCAGCCACGAGCATCGCCGCGGCCGAGATCGCTTATGGCGAAGAAAAACCCGGCGATGGTGCGATGGCGCCTGCGAATACGCCGCGCTAGCGCATGAACGCGCCAAGCCTCTCCGCTCTTTCTCGTGAGGCTTTGAAGGTGGGCTGCTTGGGCTTTGGCGGCCCGGCAGGACAGATCGCGCTGATGCATCGCGTTTTTGTTCAGGAACGCGGCTGGATCGACGAGACGCGCTTTGAGCGCATGCTCGCCTTTTGCATGTTCCTGCCAGGGCCGGAAGCGCAGCAGCTCGCTGCCTATATCGGCTGGCGATTGCGCGGGTGGCTCGGTGCGCTGATCGCGGGCTGGCTGTTTGTCATTCCCGGCGCGCTGATCGTGTTGGCGCTGTCCTGGCTCTATGTGTTGTACGGCGCGTTGCCGTTTGCCGCCGCCGCGTTTGACGGGATCAAATGCGCCGTCGTGGCGCTGGTGCTTGAGGCGCTGATCAAGGTGGGCAAACGCGCGCTAAAGACGCGCGCCGCACTGCTGATTGCATGTGCGGCATTCGCGGCATTGTCGCTGGGTGCGCCGTTTCCGCTGGTGATCATCGGCGCGGGGCTGTTCGGCGCGGTACTGTTCATGCCGACGCAAGATGAGACCGCAACGCCAAGCCAAGATCGCGCAAGCGGCGAGGGTCTGCGTCATGCTCTCATATGGCTTGCACTGTGGCTCGCGCCGCCGGTGCTGATCGCGGCGACGCTGGGGCCGGACCATGTGCTCTTCCAGGTCGCTTTGCTTTTCTCAATTCTGGCCTGCGTCACCTTCGGCGGCGCCTATGCATTGCTGGCTTATCTCGCGGCGGAAGCGGCGGCGCGCGGTTGGCTCAGCACGGAACAGATGATTGACGGGCTGGGCCTCGCCGAAACCACGCCTGGGCCGCTCATTCTGGTGAATGAGTTCGTCGGCTTTCTCGCTGGCTGGAATGCGGTGGGCGGCGGCGTCGCGCTGGCGCTGGCCGCCGCGGCGATGGCGCTATGGTGCACGTTTGCGCCGTCCTTCGTATGGATTTTCGCTGGCGCGCCTGCGGCGGAGCGCTTGCAGAACAATGCCCGCGCGGCGGGCGCCCTCAAAGCGATTACCGCCGCCGTGTTGGGCGTGATCGCCACGCTGGCTGTCTTCTTCGCCAGCCACGCTCTGTTTGAGCGCCAGCTTCAGCTTGGTCCGTTTGAATTGCCGGATGTCGCCTCGCTGCGCTGGTGGATGGCGGGCCTTTCCCTAGCGGCGGCGCTCGCTCTGATCCGCTGGCGCATCAATTTGTTGCTGGTTCTGGCAGTGTGCGCCTTGGCGGGGTTGGCGGCGGCGGCGGCGGGCCTATAAGAGGCCCCGACTTTCGAGCGAGGGGCCACCGAGTGAACATTCACGAATACCAAGGCAAAGCCGTCCTGAAGAGCTTCGGCGTGCCGGTGCCGCGTGGCTTCGCCGCGTTCACGGCAGATGAGGCGGCTGAGGCCGTGACCAAGCTCGGCGGTTCGGTGTGGGCGGTGAAGAGCCAAATCCATGCCGGCGGACGCGGCAAGGGCAAGTTCAAGGAGCCGTCAGCGGGCGAAAAAGGCGGCGTGCGGATCGCTTTCAAGCCGGAAGACGTGAAGGCCTGGGCCGGTCAGATGCTCGGCAGCACGCTGGTGACGCTACAAACCGGCCCGGCTGGCCGCGTCGTGAAGCGCCTCTACATCGAAGAAGGCGTGAAGATCGCCAAGGAATTTTATCTCTCGGCGCTGGTCGACCGCGAGCAGGGGCGCGTGGCCTTTGTCGTCAGCCAAGCCGGCGGCATGAACATCGAGGAAGTCGCGCACGACACGCCGGAAAAGATCACCACAATTGGCATTGATCCGGTCGCCGGCGTCAGTAAGGCGGATACCGATCAAGTCGCCGCGACGCTGGGGCTTTCAGGGGATCTCGCCGCGCAAAGCGCCGATCTGATCACCAAGCTCTATGACGCCTTCACCAAGAGCGACATGAGCCTCCTGGAAATCAATCCGCTCATCGTCACCGAGGATGACAAGCTGCTCTGCGGCGACGCCAAGGTGAGCTTCGATTCCAACGCCGGTTTCCGTCATCCCGAATGGGCCGACATGCGCGACCTCGGCGAAGAGGATGAGAAGGAAATCGAAGCGTCGAAATACGACCTCGCTTACATTTCGCTCGATGGCGACATTGGCTGCATGGTCAATGGCGCGGGCTTGGCCATGGCCACGATGGACATCATCAAGCTGTTCGGCGCTGAGCCGGCCAACTTCCTCGATGTCGGCGGCGGCGCCTCGAAAGAGAAGGTGACGGCGGCGTTCAAGATCATCACCGCCGATCCCGCCGTGAAGGGCATCCTGGTCAACATTTTCGGCGGCATCATGAAGTGCGATGTGATCGCTGAGGGTGTGATCGCCGCGGTGAAAGAGGTCGGCCTGCAAGTGCCGCTGGTCGTGCGTTTGGAAGGCACCAACGTCGAGCTCGGCAAGAAGATCATCAATGAGAGCGGTCTCAACGTGATCAGCGCCGATGATCTCGAAGACGCCGCGCGCAAGATCGTGAAGGCTGTGAAGGGCTAGATCGCACCGCCGCTACGCAATCCAATTCAAATTCTGCGAGACCACTAAGCAATGTCCATTCTCGTCAACGCTTCAACGCGCGTCATCTGCCAGGGCTTCACCGGCAAGAACGGCACCTTCCACTCAGAGCAAGCCATCGCCTACGGCACCAAGATGACGGCGGGCGTGAGCCCGGGTAAGGGCGGTAAAACGCATCTCGATCTGCCCGTGTTCAACACCGTCGCCGAAGCCAAGGAAAAAGCCGGCGCCGACGCGACCGTGATCTACGTGCCGCCGCCAGGCGCGGCCGCGGCGATTGAAGAGGCCATCGACGCGGAAATCCCGCTCATCATTTGCATCACCGAAGGCATTCCAGTGCTCGACATGGTGCGCGTGAAGGCGAAGCTCGAAAAATCCAAGTCGCGCCTGATCGGCCCGAACTGTCCGGGCGTGCTGACGCCGGACGAGTGCAAGATCGGCATCATGCCCGGCCAGATTTTCTCGAAAGGGAAGGTGGGCGTGCTCTCGCGCTCCGGCACGCTGACCTATGAGGCCGTGTTCCAGACGACAAATGAAGGCCTCGGCCAAACAAGCGCTGTCGGCATCGGCGGCGATCCGGTGAAGGGCACCGAATTCATCGACATGCTGGAATTGTTCCTGGCCGATCCGGAAACACAGTCGATCATCATGATCGGCGAAATCGGCGGCACGGCTGAAGAAGAAGCCGCGCAATTCCTGGCCGATGAGAAGAAGAAGGGCCGCTGGAAGCCGGTGGTCGGCTTCATCGCGGGCCGGACAGCGCCTCCAGGGCGCCGTATGGGCCATGCCGGCGCGATCATTTCGGGCGGTAAGGGCGATGCGGAATCTAAAATCGCCGCCATGGAAGCTGCGGGCATCAAGGTCGCGCCGCACCCGGCCGCGCTTGGGCGCACGATGGCGGAAGTGCTGAAAGGCTAGGCGCCCATTGCGTCTTCGAAAACACGTGAGCAGCTCTGCGTACGCGCAGGCCTTCAATCCTTCAGCGACGCACTTTAGAAGGGGCGCCGCGTAGCGGCTGGCCCTATATCGGACCCGCAACGCCAGGATTTCCGAAAGGCAGCGTTCCTCATGGCGGACGATGTACGCAGTGTGCCCAATACGGCTCTGCTTGAGACAAGTTTCCTCTACGGCGCCAATGCGCAATTCGTGGAGGAGATGCATGAGAAATTTCTCAATGATCCCAATTCGGTAGACCCGTCTTGGCGGCATTTCTTCCAGCAATTGCGGGACAATCCCGAGGCTGTGCGCGCCGCTGTTGCCGGGCCGTCCTGGTATCGCCCGGAGCTTGCGCAGCCCAAGACCACCGAAATCACCCGCCTCATGGATGGCGGCTGGGGCGATCTCACCGATAAATTCGAGCGCGTCGCGCGCGCGCGGCTCCCCGGCGCCTCGGGCGAGGACGTGCAACAGGCCGCCCGCGACAGCGTGCGCGCGCTGATGATGATCCGTGCTTACCGCACGCGCGGCCATCTCGCCGCCAATCTCGATCCGCTCGGCATCGAGCTGCGCGAGGAGCCGGTCGAACTCGATCCATCCAGCTACGGCTTTGGCCCGGACGATCTCGATCGCCCGATCTTCATTGACGGCGTGCTCGGGCTCGACACCGCGACCGTCAATGACATGCTCGCCATTCTCCGCCGCACCTATTGCGGCACGTTCGGCGTTGAATTCATGCACATCACCGATCCGGCCGAGAAAAGCTGGATCCAAGAGCGCATCGAAGGGCCGGATAAAGAGATCGCGTTCACGCCCGAAGGAAAGCGCGCCATCCTCAAGAAGCTTGTGGAAGGCGAGAGCTTCGAGCGTTTCGTACATAAGCGCCATCCCGGCACCAAGCGCTTCGGTCTCGATGGCGGCGAAGCCATGATCCCCGCGCTGGAGCAGATGATCAAACGCGGCGGCGCGCTCGGCGTTGAAGAGATCGTCATCGGCATGGCGCACCGCGGCCGCCTCAACGTGCTCGCCGCCGTGATGGGCAAGCCGTATCAGGCGATCTTCCATGAATTTCAGGGCGGCTCGGCCACGCCCGACGACGTGCTCGGCTCCGGCGATGTGAAGTATCACCTCGGCGCTTCGTCCGACCGCGCCTTCGACGGCAACAATGTTCACCTCTCGCTGACGGCCAATCCGAGCCACCTCGAAATCGTCAACCCTGTCGTGCTCGGCAAAGCGCGCGCCAAGCAGGCGCAGCGCGCGACATGGGCCGAAGAGGGCGAGGCGCTGCAAGCTTTGCGCGCGCGCGTCATGCCGCTGTTGCTGCACGGCGATGCGGCGTTCGCGGGGCAGGGCGTCGTGGCCGAATGTTTCGCGCTTTCCGGTCTACGCGGTTATCGCACCGGCGGCACGATGCACTTCATCATCAACAACCAGATCGGCTTCACGACAGCGCCGCACTATTCGCGCTCGTCGCCATATCCGAGCGATGTCGCGCTGATGGTGCAGGCGCCGATCTTCCATGTGAATGGCGACGATCCCGAAGCGGTGACCTTCGCCGCGAAAATCGCCACCGAATATCGCCAGCGCTTCGGCAAGGACGTCGTCATCGACATGTTCTGCTATCGCCGCTTCGGCCACAATGAGGGCGACGATCCGACGATGACGCAGCCCTTGATGTATCGGCGCATCAAGCAGCATCCCTCGACGCTGGAAATCTACAGCGAGCGTTTGATCAATGAGGGTGTCGTCAGCCGCGGCGAAGTGGACGAGTGGAACGAGGATTTCAACCGCTTCCTTGATACGGAATTCGACGCGGGCAAATCCTTCCGCGCCAACAAGGCCGATTGGCTGGACGGCATCTGGTCCGGTTTCAGCTTGCCGGACGACGACGACCGCCGCGGCAAAACCGAAGTCGATCTCGATCGTTTGGCCGTTCTTGGCCGCCGCATCACCGATATTCCGCGCGATTTCGACATGCACAAAACCGTGCATCGCGTCATCGAAGCGCGGCGCAAGGCGATCGATGACGGCGCCGGCATCGATTGGGCGCTCGGTGAGCACCTCGCGTTCGCCACGCTGCTCGACGAAGGCATTCACGTGCGCTTGTCGGGCCAGGATTCGTGCCGCGGCACATTCAGCCAGCGCCATTCGCACTTCATCGATCAGCGCACTGAAGCGCGCTTCACGCCGCTGAACAACATCCGCCCCGATCAGGGCCATTACGAAGTCATCGACTCGTTGCTGTCGGAAGAGGCGGTGCTGGGCTTCGAATACGGTTACTCGACCGCCGCACCGAACATCCTCGCCATTTGGGAAGCGCAGTTCGGCGACTTCGTAAACGGCGCTCAGGTGGTGATCGATCAGTTCATTTCTTCAGGCGAGCGCAAATGGCTGCGTATGTCCGGTCTCGTCATGCTGCTGCCGCATGGCTACGAAGGGCAGGGGCCGGAGCACTCTTCGGCGCGGCTTGAGCGCTTCCTGCAATCGTGCGCGGAAGACAATCTGCAGGTCGTCAATTGCACGACGCCGGCCAATTACTTCCACGCGCTGCGCCGCCAGATGCACCGCGATTTCCGCAAACCGCTGATCGTGTTCACGCCAAAATCGCTGTTGCGGCACAAAAAGTGCGTTTCGGACCTCAAGGATTTCGGGCCGGGCACGTCCTTTCACCGCGTGTTGTGGGACGACGCGCAGCTCAAGAACGGCAACACCACGACCGAATTGCAGAAGGACGAGGATATCCGCCGCGTCGTCATATGTTCGGGCAAGGTGTATTTCGATCTCTTGGACGAGCGTGAAAAGCGCGGCCTGACCGACATCTACCTGCTGCGGCTGGAGCAATTCTATCCGTGGCCGATGAAATCGCTGCTGGCCGAGTTGCAGCGCTTCCCGAACGCCGAGTTTGTCTGGGCGCAGGAAGAACCGAAAAACATGGGCGGCTGGACGTTCGTCGACCCATGGCTTGAGCTCACGCTGGACCGTCTTGGCGCCAAGAACAATCGCGCGCGCTATGCGGGCCGGCCCGCATCGGCCTCGACAGCGGCCGGTTTGATGAGCAAGCATCTGAAAGAACTTGAAACGCTGCTGGAGGAGGCGCTCGGCTAAAAGAGCGCCGCGGAGACGTGATGACTGAGATTGTAGTGCCGACTTTGGGCGAGAGCGTCAGCGAAGCGACCGTCGCCAAGTGGCTGAAAAAAGCGGGCGAGGCCGTCAAGAAGGACGAGACGCTCGTTGAGTTGGAAACCGACAAGGTTTCGGTGGAAGTGTCCGCGCCGGAAGCGGGCGTGCTGACCGATATCGTCGCTGAAGAGGGCGCGACGGTGACGATCGGCGCGTTGCTTGGGCGCATGGGCGAGGGCGGCGCCAAGGCCGCGCCAAAACAAGATGCCGCGCCGAAGCCGCAAGCCGCGCCGCAACCGGCGCCCGCGCAAGCGAAAGCCGGCGACCGGCAAGCGCCGCCATCGGTTCAGCGCATCGCCGCAGAATCCGGCGTCGATATGTCGGGCGCGAATGGCAGCGGCAAGGATGGGCGTCTCACCAAATCGGACGCGCTGTCGATCATTGAAAACCGCGCGCAAACGCCGGTGGCCAAGCCCGCGCAGCCGCTCGCGCCGCGCGCGATCTCAGATCGCGAAGAGCGCGTGAAGATGACGCGTTTGCGCCAGACCGTCGCGCGCCGCTTGAAGGAAGCGCAGAACACGGCGGCGATGCTGACCACGTTCAACGAGGCCGACATGTCGGCCGTCATGGCCGCGCGCAACAAGTACAAGGATATTTTCGAGAAGCGTCACGGCGTGAAGCTCGGCTTCATGAGCTTCTTCGTAAAGGCGTGCATCACCGCGCTGAAGGAAATCCCGAACGTCAATGCCGAGATCGACGGCGATGACATCATCTACAAGAATTACTACGACATCGGCATCGCAGTCGGCACCGATCGCGGCCTGGTCGTGCCGGTGGTGCGCGACGCCGATCTGAAATCGATGGCCGAAATCGAAAAAGAGATCGGCGAACTCGGCCTCAAGGCGCGCGATGGCGGCTTGAAGCTCGAAGATCTGCAAGGCGCGACCTTCACCATTTCCAATGGCGGTGTTTATGGGTCGCTGATGTCGACGCCGATCCTCAATGCGCCACAATCGGGCATCCTGGGCATGCACAAGATCCAGGAACGCCCCGTCGTGATCGACAAGCAGGTGGTGGTGCGGCCGATGATGTATCTGGCCCTGAGCTACGATCACCGCATCGTTGACGGCAAGGAAGCGGTCACCTTCCTCGTGCGCGTGAAGGAAGGGCTCGAAGATCCAGAGCGCATGCTGCTGGATCTGTAAGAGCTTACATCGGCGCGTGCGTTTCTGTGTGAGCGTAGCCGCTACGCGCCGCGCTCGCGCGCCGGTAACGCGCTTCCAATCTGCGGTCTTGCGCGTCGAGCTTTTCTTGGCGCTCATGCTCGCGCGCGTTGGCCGCGCGGAGTTCTTTCGCGAGCTTTTCGAAGTAGCGCCCAGCCGGCACCAGACCATTGTCATCCACGCCGTAGCGAAGCTTTTGCACTTGCATATTGCGATCTCCTGACCGCCCCCGCATGCAAACAACGACGCCTCGCGGAACTTTGTGCCGTGTTTCGCGGGCGGATCGTTGTGGATAAGCTCGTTATCCCGGCCGCCCTCCGGATGCTTCGGCGTTAACGCGCCGCCACGGCGTCTCGCCGCGTTTCAATTGCTGCGACATGAAATGGTTCATGTCGCGGTGGCCGGCTTCATCTTCGCGCACGGCCAGCACGACATCGCGCAGGCGTGCATCCGGCTTCAGCTTCCAATAGGCGATCGCCAGTTCGGGCGCGGGCACGTTCTCAAATCGCCCTGCATCGATCTCATCCAGGAACGCCGTGTAGCTGATCACGGCTTCCTCCTCGAAATAGCCGACCATGCGGTGCGCCGTGCGCGGCGAAAACAGATACAGAAAGAAATAGGCGTTCCAGAAAATGCCTTGCGCCAGCATCAGCAGCGCGCGCTCGTACCAAGACGGCTTGAACAGCGCGATGAAGGTCATGAGATGCATGCGCTCGTTTTCGGCTTCGTCGAGCAGGGTTTTGATCCAGCCTTCATCGTCACGCATCAGGCGCAGGCTCTTTAAATGGTTCATCATGCCGCCGACCATGCCGGGCACGCCGGCAATGGTTTCGAGCACCACGGCGCGATGGCCGTAGCGTTTGGCGAAGAAGGCGTCCGCGAACCAGCGCAGAAACTTGGTCATCGCGAGCGCGATGCGGTCGGAAGCGCCGCGTGCATCGTGGTGTGGAATGGGGCGCGGGGGGTGTAAGGCCATGACGCTACTCTCCACCAGGGAGATGGGGCGCGCGGCGGGCGCGGGCGAGGGGGCGCGACGCACCATCGCGCTTCGCCAGTCAGGGGCGCCAGGGCTGACTCCGTTTCGGCGACGGTGTAGAATTTCGACCTGCTCGGGGGAGAGCCAGGGGAGGGGAACCCCATGACCTTCATTCTACGATGGCCGGCCATTTTGCTGTCATTGGCGCTCATGCTGCTGAGCGCCATTGGCGCTTTGGGCGCCGCTGCGCAGATCACGGATTATCAGGCGCCGGTCGAACAAGTTCAGGATGTCCAGGCCGAAGCCGCCGATTCCGGTGTGACGGAAGCCAGTTGGATCGACGTCGGGCTGCTGGGCGTCGCGGCGATCCTGTTTCTCGTCACCGCGATCCGCTTGCTGCGCCGTACGCAGGGCTTCTGGACTTGGCTGCTGGCGTTCGCCGCCTATGCGGGCCGTTGGGCCTATAGCGAGGGCGGACAGGGGCTGGCAGACCGGATTCAAGCGCTCGACTTCAGCGTGCTGAGAACGCCGCAAGTGCTCCTCAACGATACGGGGAGTTTTGAGACGCAGGTGGCGCTGCTGGCGCTGATCCTGGTTGTTGGCATCCTCATCTTCATCATCGATGCCGCCGATCGCGTCTATTGGGACCGCCAAGCCGGCTGATCGCGCTAATTTGTAGTCCGGAGGCGGAAGAACTTCCTCGGGCGCCTGCAATGCCCAGCGCTGCCGATTGATCGCCGCGCGCGCGGTTTCTATGTTCCTCGCCGAATCCTATGCGCGCTGAACGCGCGCCGCGCACCGCAATCGGAGCTTTCATGTCGTATGATGTCGTCATTATCGGGGGTGGCCCCGGCGGCTATAATTGCGCGATCCGCGCTGGCCAGCTGGGCCTCAAGACGGCGATCATCGAAAGCCGCGGCAAACTTGGGGGCACGTGCCTGAATGTCGGCTGCATTCCCTCCAAGGCATTGTTGCACGCTAGCGAATATTACGAGGCTGCGCGCAAGACCTTCCCCAGCATGGGTGTGAAGGTCGAGGGCCTCTCGCTCGATCTGCCGCAAATGCTGAAGCAGAAGAACGAAGCTGTCGACGGCCTGACCAAGGGCGTCGAGTTCTTGATGAAGAAGAACAAGGTCGATTACGTCAAAGGCATGGGCCGCATCGCCGGCAAGGGCCGCGTTGAGGTGACAGCCGAGGATGGCGGCAAGCAGGTTCTGGAAGCGAAGAATATTGTCATCGCCACGGGATCGGTCCCGGCGGGTCTGCCGGGTATTGAGATCGATGAAGAGCGGATCGTGTCTTCGACGGGCGCGCTCGATCTGCAGGAAGTGCCGAAAAAGCTGATGGTGATCGGCGCTGGCGTCATCGGCCTTGAACTTGGTTCAGTCTGGCGGCGGCTCGGCGCGGAGGTGACCGTGGTCGAGTTTCTCGATCGCATCACGCCTGGCATGGATGGTGAAGTTTCGACGGTGCTGCAGCGTGTGCTGAAGAAGCAGGGGATGACTTTCGAGCTTGGCCAGAAAGTCACCGCAGTGGAAAAAACCGGCGACAGCCTGCAGGTCTCGATTGAGCCCGCCAAGGGTGGCCAAGACCGCATCCTGGAAGCGGATGTCGTGCTGGTCGCGATTGGCCGCAAACCGTTCACGGCGAATCTTGGTCTTGAGGGGGCGGGCGTGCGCACGGATCAGCGCGGCTTCATCGAAACCGATCATCACCGTACCAGCGCCGAGGGCATTTACGCGATCGGCGATTGCACGCATGGGCTGATGCTGGCCCACAAGGCCGAAGAAGAAGGCATTACTGTTGCGCAAATCATCGCCGGCCAATGGGGCCACGTGAATTACGACATCATCCCGAGCGTCGTGTACACGGACCCGGAAGTTGCGGGCGTCGGCAAGACCGAAGAAGAGCTGAAGGCTGCGGGCGTCGAGTACAAGGTCGGCAAGTTCCCGATGATGGCCAATTCGCGCGCCCGCACCAATCACCAGCCCGACGGCATGGTCAAAGTGCTGGAAGACGTCGCCACCAAGCGCGTCGTCGGCGCGCACATGATCGGCGCCGGTGTTGGAGAGATGATCGGCGAGATCTGCGTGGCGATGGAGTTCGGCGCTTCCGCCGAGGATATCGCGCGCACGTGTCACGCGCATCCGACCATGAGCGAAGCGATCCGCGAAGCGGCGAAGGGCGTCGATGGCTGGCTGATGCAGGCCTAGGCGTGCGCGACAGCTCGGGGCCGAGCTGTGGATATTGCCAAATCCTCACTTTTTGTCCCGTGAAGCATAGGCTCTTCTGTTGCGCACAGTAGGCGAGGGGAGATCGCATGCTTGTCGTGACGTCGGATCGCTTGGCGCTGTTGGCGCTGGATCAGAATTTAGCCGCGCTGCAGGCGAGCAGCCGCAGTTCTTTCTTCAACGCCATCGCCGTGATGCA
Organism: Alphaproteobacteria bacterium; assembly: GCA_030430715.1. Classification (GTDB taxonomy): domain Bacteria; phylum Pseudomonadota; class Alphaproteobacteria; order Caulobacterales; family Aquidulcibacteraceae; genus Vitreimonas. The sequence continues at coordinate 16,440 of JAUIJZ010000024.1, read as the reverse complement.
TGAGCCGCTCTGGCCGCCGGCGCCGTTTGAACCCGCCGCGTTCGACTGGGCGCAGCGCGAACTGGTGCACGATCCGGAAGGGCAGGGCTGGTATGGCTGGGCCTTGCTTGCGGCAGGCGCCGAGCGCACGCCGCCGCGCCTGGTCGGCATTGCCGCTTTGATTGGCCGGCCTGACGATGTCGGCGATGTCGAGCTTGCGTTTGGCTTGCTGCCGGAGTTTCGCGGTCTCGGCTACGGGCGTGAGACGGTTCGCGCTTTAAGCGCCTGGGGCCTGGCCAATGGCGCCCGCCGCGTCATCGCCCATCTCGACGCCGAGGATTTACATGCAGCCGCGGCTTTCGCCAGCAATGGCTTCGCCGACACGGGCGCGCCGCCTTATCCGGGCGTGGCGCAATGGGCGCTCAGCGCCGCGGCTTAACAAAACGAAAACGCCGGCTTTGAGGGCCGGCGTTTTTCGGTTTCATCGGTATCGGTAGTGACGGCGAGCCAGTCTGCGGCGTTCGAACAATGAGCGTGGGCAGTGAAGTCGCGGTGCGCGCATGCAATCCTGACTGTATCGGCCGATCTTTGCGTGTATTTGCGGGAATTTCGAGGATCTAGAACGGAGAAGGGGGACGCCTCAGCGTCCCCCTTTCCTAGTCGCCTTACATAGCGGCGGCGGCAGCCTTCGTCTTGCGGGCCTTACGGGCCTTACGCACCGGCTTCTTCGCAGCCTTACGCACGCTCTTGCGCGCGGTCTTCTTCGCGGTCTTGCGGACCGACTTCTTCGCGCCCTTGCGAGCGGTCTTCTTCGCGGCCTTGCGGACCGACTTCTTCGCGGTCTTGCGGACGGACTTCTTTGCCGTCTTGCGAACCGCCTTCTTCGCGGTCTTCTTGGCCTTACGGACGGTCTTGCGAGCCGTCTTCTTCGCCGTCTTGCGGACCGTCTTGCGGGCCATCTTCTTCGCGGGCTTCTTAGCCGCCTTCTTTACCTTCTTAGCCATTTTCGTTTCCTCATGTTTACAAGTGTTGGACGTGGGTTGGTTGGAGTTGTTTTGTTTCTCCGAGGTTGTTTTTTGACGGAATTTGGTTTGCGAATAGTTGCTGCGAAGACTAGCGCGCATTTTTCTGCATTCGTCTTTTCTGCTCTGTACAAGACGCGCGGAATTTCTACGCGCGCCTTATTTTTCAAGGCTCGCAGCCGAGTTGTACGTGCTGAAAAAGGTCAAGCGCGCGGGTGTGCACGCCGATGGGCCTGCAAAATTTTTTGCGCTTCGACGCTTGTGTAGCCTTGAGTCGTCGAAAGCGATTCGTGCCCGAGCAATTCCTGGATCGCACGCAGATCGGCGCCGTGCGCAAGCAAATGCGTGGCGAATGCGTGCCGCAAAGCATGCGGCGTAGCGCTTGAAGGCAATCCCAAACGGCCGCGCAGATCGGCCAACACGGCCTGCGCCATGCGTGCGGAGAAGGGGCCGCCGCGCGCGGCGCGGAACAGCGGCGCGTCTCCCGTAAGCGCGTAGGGGCACAGCGCCGCGTAGCGCTCCACGGCGTCGCGCGCTGCCGGCAGCATCGGCACAAGCCGTTCCTTGCCGCCTTTGCCGTGTACGCGCAGCGCCTCCGGCAACGGTCTGTCAGCGCCGGTCAACGCCAGCGCTTCGGAGATGCGCAGCCCGGCCGCGTAAAGCAGCGTCACCAGCGCCGCATCGCGTGCGCCGGTCCATTCTTGCGGTGCGTCCGCCTCGGCTTCTTGGATCAATGAGCGGGCCGCGCTTTCACTGACAGGGCGGGGCAGGCTGCGTTTCAGGCGCGGGCCGCGCACCAAGGAAAGGCGCGCATTCGTCAGCCCGTGCCGGCGTTCCAGATAGCGGAAAAAGCCGCGTATCGCTGCAAGCGCGCGCGAAATCGAGCGGTCTGAGAGCGCCTGTTCGCCTTGGCGGCGATGCGCAAGATAGGCGCGCAGATCGCGTGGTTCGAGCGCGCCGAGATCGCTCAGCGTGGCTTCGCCGCCGAGATGGCTCTGCAAGAAGCCAAGGAAGGCGCCGACATCGCGGCCATAGGCTTCGACCGAATGGGCGGCGAAGCGGCGCTCGTCGCGCAGGTGCGCGATCCATTCCGTGAGCAGGCCGGCGGCGTTCATGTGGAAAGCATAGGGGGCAAAAGTGAACGTCCGCTATGGATGGGCGCGCTGCGGAGCGCCGATGTGCTGGCGGACCTTCCGTCGAATCTCTGGCGCCCCTAGGTTGACGCTATGAATTCGACTGCCCGCCGCCGCGCCCTCGATGCGCTGAAGCGCCAGCGCGCACCCAAGCCCGCAGGCCCGCTTTTCGCGGTTGCGGAAGAGGGGGCGGCCTACGAGGCGGATACGCTGGATAAGGTGGCGGTGTTGTTTCCGCTGCCGCTGCCGGAGCCGTTTGACTATCGCGCGCCGTCATCGCTCGGCATCGAGCCCGGCATGCATGTGATCGCGCCGATCGGCTCGCGGCTTGTGCGCGGCGTGGTCTGGGCCGTGGAGCGAGAGTGCGCCGCCGCGAGCAATTTGAAAGCGATCGAGGACGTGCTGCCTGGTCCGCCGCTGCCGGATATCTCTCGCCGCTTCATCGATTGGTCGGCCAAATATCTTGTACGCCCGCCCGGCGATATCGTGCGCATGGTCGCGCGTTCGCCTGAAGCTCTGCTGCCGCCGCCAACACATATGGTGTTGGCGCCGACAGGAGAGATGCCGCCAAAAGTTACCGAGGCGCGCGCGCGCGTGTTGGAAGAGGCGGCCAAAGAGCATGTCAGCGCCGCAGAGCTGGCGCGCCGCGCCGATACATCTTCAGCTGTTGTTAAGGGGCTGGTCGATTGCGGGGCGCTGGCCAAGCTGGAAGTCAGCGAAGACCCGCCGTTTCCCGCTCCCGACCTCGCACGCAGCGGTAAAGACCTTTCCGAGACGCAAATGGCGGCTTCGGAAGAAGTTTGCGCGCCGGTGCGGGCGGGCGGCTTTCATGTCGCTCTGCTCGACGGCGTCACCGGTTCAGGAAAAACCGAAGTCTATCTCGAAGCGGTCGCGGAAGCGCTGCACGCCGACCCTGGCGCGCAAGTGCTGGTGCTGATCCCGGAGATCGCGCTGACGCAGGCGGCGATGGCGCGTTTCTCCGCGCGCTTCGGCGTCGAGCCGGTCGAGTGGCACTCGGCCATCGCGCACAAAGCCCGCCGCCGCGCCTGGCGTGAAGTCGCAGCGGGCCGCGCGCGGCTCGTGGTCGGCGCGCGCTCGGCTCTGTTCTTGCCGTTCCCGAACCTCAAGCTCATCGTCATCGATGAAGAGCACGATCCTTCCTACAAGCAGGAGGAGGGCGTGATTTATCAGGCGCGCGATCTGGCCGTGGCGCGCGCCAAGCTGGGCGATTGCGCTTTGATCCTCGCCAGCGCCACGCCGTCGCTTGAAACGCTGGTGAATGCGCAGCAGGGCCGATACGCGCATGTGAAGCTGCCGATGCGCCACGGCGCGGCCGAACTGCCGGATGTCGAACTGGTCGATATGAAGCTCGATCCGCCGGAGAAAGGCCGCTGGCTTTCGCCAAAGCTCATCAAGGGCGCAGCTGAAGCCTTGCTGCGTGGGGAGCAATCGCTCTTCTATATGAACCGGCGCGGTTACGCGCCGCTCACGCTATGCCGTGCGTGCGGCCATCGCATGCGCTCGCCCGACAGCGATTCCTGGCTGGTGGAGCACAAATATTCCGGCAGGCTGGTGTGCCACCTCACAGGCTTCTCCATTCCAAAGCCGAAGGAATGTCCGGAATGTTTGACGCCGGATTCGTTCGTATCGATCGGCCCCGGCGTTGAGCGCATTGAAGAGGAAGTGCGCGAATTCTTTCCGCAGGCGCGCATCGAAATCTTTTCGTCCGACACAACGCCCGATGGGGAATCCGTGCGCGATCTGGTGGCGCGCATGGAACGCGGCGAGATCGATATTTTGATCGGCACGCAAATTGTCGCCAAGGGCCACAACTTTCCGAACCTGACATTTGTCGGCGTCGTGGATGCCGATCTTGGCTTGAAAGGCGGCGATCTGCGTGCGGGTGAGCGCACCTTCCAGCTTGTGAGCCAAGTCGCGGGCCGCGCCGGCCGTCATGAGAAGCCGGGTAGGGCGCTTATTCAAACCTATGCGCCGGATGAAGCCGTGATGCAGGCGCTGGCGAACCAGGACCGCGATGAATTTCTCGCCGCCGAAGCGCGCGAGCGTGAAGACGCCGGCATGCCGCCCTTCGGGCGCCTCGGCGCGGTGATTGTCTCCGCGCCGGATGAGAAGCTGGCCAATGAAGCGGCGGATGCGCTGGGCAAGGCCGCGCCCAATGCCGAAGGGCTCGATCTTTGGGGCCCGGCGCCGGCGCCGCTCGCCATCATACGCGGCATGCACAGGCGGCGCTTTCTCGCTCGCGCCAATCGCGGCGTCGATCTTTCCGCTTTCCTCGCGGCCTGGGTCGCGCGCGTGAAACTCCACTCGGCGGTGCGCGTGCAGATCGACGTCGATCCGTATTCATTCTTGTAAGCCATGCAGCGCCTGCTTCTGATCCTTTGGCTTGCACTTGCAGCGCCTGCCTACGCGCAAGACAATATCGAAACCGCAACCGCGCGCGTGATGATCGAGGCGCTGGCGCCGTCAAGCTATGGCGATTGGGCTTATGATTGGGGCGCAGTGTCCATTCGCGTGTCGCGGCACATGCATTGGCATTTGCCGGATCCCGATCCGCGCGGCCGCCCTGAACATGCCGAGGTGCGACGCACCGGCTGGATTGGCGCATCGGGCGCACAGGTTGGCGTAGCGGCGCTCGGCGCTGAATACGGCGTGCGCTTGCTCGCCTTCAATTTCGGCGGCGGCGACGACCGGGATGCGCTGTTCGCGGCCTTGCGCGCTGCCGGCGCACAGATAGATGTCGTCAGCGAAAGTAACCGCTCCGGGCGCTACGTGCTGGCCGCGCCTGAGCGCGACGCTGCTATTCTTGACCGCACACTCTCCTGCACGCCTCCCGGCAGCCGTGCCGCGCGGCGTTGCTGGACCGATTACACGCTGACTTTTCCGGGGCGAGGGGCGCCGGGCTAACGGGCTTGCCCCTGGGCAGGATTGCCGAACTGAGCTAGGCCACCGCACGATCATGACAGGGGGAGCGCATGGCGCGCGCCGAGGGAAGGCCGGGCGAAAGCCGCAGTGATGCGCGCGCACGGGCGCTGCTTGAGGGACCGATTCTAAAGTCGCTGCTGACTTTGGCGGCGCCTGTCATGCTGATGAACGTCATCCAATCGGGCTATCAGCTGATCGACGCGTTTTGGGTTGGGCGCTTAGGCGGCGCCGCCGTCGCCGCGGTCTCGGTGTCGTTCCCGGTCATCTTCTTGTGCATCTCGTTGGGCACCGGCTTCTCGATGGCCGGCTCGACCTTGATCGCGCAATATTTTGGCGCGCGTAAAACCGATCAAGTGAACCATGTCGCGGCGCAATCGCTGCTGATGGCGGTCCTGGTCGCTGGTGTCTTGGGCTTGATAGGCTTCATCGCCGCGCCGGGCATCTTGCGTCTGATCGGCGTCGAGCCGGAGGTTTATGATGGCGCGCTTGGTTTCATGCGCGTGTCCTTCGCGGGCATGGTGTTCACGTTCTCCGCCTTCATGTTCCAATCGCTCATGCGCGCGGTCGGCGAGCTCACCATCCCGATCTACATTTCGATCGGCTCGATCATCCTCAACTTTATCCTGAACCCGATCTTTATTTTCGGCTGGGGACCAATTCCGGCCTTCGGCGTGATGGGCTCGGCGATGACCACGCTGATGGCCCAATCGCTCGCGGCGGCGGCTGTGCTCGCCGTGCTGCTCAGCGGAAAGTTTGGCATCCATCTGCGCTGGAAGGATTTCACGCCGGACTTCACCTACATCAAGCGCGCTTTTTTCCTGGGTGCGCCGGCGTCGGCCGAGATGTCGATGCGGGCGTTGGGCATGGCCGTGCTGACCTTCATCATCACCAGCTTCGGCACGCTCGCGATCGCGTCCTACGGCGTTGTCTCCAACGTGCTCAATGTTGTGATGATACCGGCATTTGGTTTGTCGATGGCGGTGTCCACGCTGGCCGGTCAGAATATCGGCGCCGGCAATATCGACCGCGCTGGCGAGATTGGCCGCCTTGGCGCCGTGCTTGGTTTCGGATTGCTGTTCAGTTTCGGCGCTCTGGCCTTTCTGTTCGCGCACCATTTCGTCGCGTTTTTCGTCCCGAATGATGGCGACGTGATCGAGGGCGGCGCACATCTGATGCGCATCATGGCGTTCTTCTGGTGCACGGTCGGTGTTCAGTTCGCGCTGACGGGCGTGCTGCGCGCGGCCGGAGACATGGTCACGCCGTTGGTGATCTCTCTGGTCTCACAATGGGTGCTGCAATTCCCGCTGGCCTACGTGCTCAGCAAACACACCGCGCTCGGCGTTGACGGCATTTGGTGGGCGTTTCCCATCGCCAATGTCGCGACCACGCTGGTCACGATCGCTATTTATCTGCGCGGCGATTGGAAGAAGCGGCGTCTGATCGATTCCGACGCCAAACTGGTGAAGGAAGTCAACGAGACGCTCGGCGAAGAGGGCTTCCGCCGTTAATCAGCCTTGGCGGAAGTTCAGCCGGGCGCAGACTTGGTCGGGGCTGTAGGGCACGGCGTTCAGTTCGCCGTTCGGCAACGTCTCCACTTGAAAGTCTTGGCGCAGGCCGACAATGCGCACGGTCCCATCCGCGCCTTCGAGCACGCCGATCGCGGCTGGGCCCGCGCCACAAATAAAAGACGCGTTGGCGCCTTCAGGCGCGGCGCTGCGATAGAGCGCCGGCGCTTCAACACCGGCCGCCATCACTTGCGCGAGCGCGCCGCCGGGCTGCTGCACGAACAGATCGTGCGGCGCCTGGTTGGCTTCCTGGAAAGCGATGCGGCGGCCATCGGCGTGGCGCAAGGTGAGGTTCACCATCGCGTCTTGGCCTTCATCGCGCGCCGGCGTGACTTGCCTGTCCAGAAAGATGTTTTCGCCGACCGCGAGCGATGTGGCCGCGTCTGCTGAAGCCAGCGCGGTTGTTGTCACTGGCCCGCCCGTTGAGGGCAGGGCGCAGGCGGACAGAGCGGCGGCAACAGCGAGGGGCAATATGCGCATGGCGTATTTCCTTAGTGCGTTTTAGCCGTCGTATCGGTGTTGCGGCGCTTCGCGGCGCGCCGTGACATCATATTGAGTCCCTCGACCAAGGCCGAGAACGCCATCGCCGCGTAGATATAGCCCTTCGGCACATGCACGCCGAAGCCTTCGGCGATCAGCACCATGCCGATCATGAGCAGGAAGCCCAGCGCCAGCATCACCACCGTCGGGTTGGCGTGAATGAAGTTCGCCACGGGATCGGCCGCCAGCATCATCACAGTCACGGCGACGACCACGGCGACGACCATGATCGGCACATGATCCGTCATACCCACGGCGGTTAGGATTGAATCGATCGAGAACACCAGGTCGAGCAGAATGATTTGGACGATGATCGATCCGAAATTCGCGGCGACCACGGCTTTCTTGTCCAGCACTTCGCCTGTCGGCGTGGGGTCAACGGTGTGGTGTATTTCCTTGGTGGCTTTCCAAACGAGAAAAAGACCGCCCGCGAGCAAGATGAGATCGCGCCAGGAAAAAGCTGTCTCGAACGATGGCGTGCCGTGCGAATCCGGCGTGCCTTGCAAGCCAAGGTCAAAGAGCGGCGCGGTAAGGCCAACGATGAAAGCGATGGTCGAAAGCAGGACCAAACGCATGATCAGCGCCAAGCCAATGCCGATCCGGCGCGCGCGCGGGCGCTGATGCTCTGGCAATTTGTTCGTGAGGATCGAAATAAAGATCAGGTTGTCGATGCCGAGAACGACTTCCATGACGATCAGCGTCACAAGCGCCGCCCAGGCGCCCGGGTCACTCAGCAGCGGCGCAATATCCCAATCCATGAATCAAGGCCCTCGAGGTTGAAGGGCCCAGTTAGGGCAATTTAAGGGGGCCGAAAAGGGCAAAGCCGCGCTAGGCAGTGCGCGTGCGGGGTGTCGATAGTAGCCGGCCGCTATGTTAGCGGATGGGGACTCCGACTGCGGCGCAGTCTCTGCGGTTGGCCTCGGTGACCGTTGCAGTATTGTAGCCTAGCACCCGCCGTTCGCGCGCCAGTACGGCGTTCATTTCGTGGCAGATCGATATCTTTCTTTCATTGAGCGCAACGAATGCCCGCATGTCGCGCGACTGCTCATCGAGCACGTCGCGCCGTTGCGTATAGGCTGCCCCATAGAAGCCGCGGGCGCGTGTATCAGCCTCAAGTCGAGCGCGCTCGTCGTCGAGTACGCGAATGCGTTCCCGCATTGTGGGCAAATGGTCGTCCAGACTTTGGAAGACGCCGGCTGCAGTGAGCCTCTGATAGCTTTGCTGCCAGCGCCGCTCGAACCATGCCGCATCGCTGATAGCTCGCGCGCTCGCCTGCGCGGATGGCGGGTTTCCGCCATCTATCCGCAGAGACGGTACGCCCGGCGTGAGGTGAGGCTCAGCCGTTGTGCTTCTGTTGGACGGGGAGGGTTGCGCAATCGGTTGCTGGGTGCTGCGTTCGGAAGGAATAATGATGTCGGCGACGATGCGGTCGCCCTCTTGTCGAATAGGCGGATAGTCCACGCGGCGCGCCGTGTTTGCCGAAAAAGCGAAATAAATGGCCGCGACCACGGCGACCGCGGCCACGACCCAGCCGAGCGAAATCTTCATGTTCGACGCGCCCCCGCGTTTCACATCCCAACCTATAGCGGTGGTTAGAGTGGCGGCGCCCAAATGGGGCGTCAAACTAAAACGCCCAACGCGTGGTTGTTCTTCGTTAGCGGTCGCGCCCGTGGCTCATATGGATCAGCTCGCGCAGCATCTCGTCGGATACGCGCAGCATCGCCAAGCCCGCTTTGAACTGCGTTTTGGCTTCGACCATTTGTACGAGCGGGGTGGCGATATCGCCATCACCGCCGCCGGAGGCCGCCTTGAGCAAGCGAGCACTGGCAAGCTCAAAGCGGCCTGAGGCGCTGGTCAGAGCCTCGGCGGCGTGGGGGATCGCCGTCATGCCCGCACTATGCATGCGCGCGCTTAAGCTTCTGTTCAGAAACCTGGTGAACTCGTGAAAACCACGTTGGCGAGGCTAGCTCGCGTGAATGTCGCGGTTTTTTGTCTCCGGCCAGAACAGCAGCGTCATCAAGGTGGCGAATGCGGTGACGATGAACGGAAACCACAAGCCGTCATAGATCGAGCCCGTTGCTGTGTTGATCGCAAACACGGTCGCGGGCAGCAGGCCGCCGAATAAGCCGACGCCAAGATGGTATGGCACCGAAAGCGCCGTGTAGCGGATGTGTGTGGGGAACATTTCCACCAGCGCCGCGGCCTGCGGTCCGTAAAGTGCGCATGCGGCGACGATGAACAACGCCATGATCAGAAAGACGCCGCCTTTCTCGGAGAACACGCGGACAATCTCCGAGAAGCTCCAATTCTGCATCGGCCCTGGCGCCGCGGCGGGATAGCCGGCCTCGATCAACGCCTCGCGCACGCGTGCATCGAACGCGGCGCGGGTGGCGCGCACCTCGGTCATGGATTGACCGACCGCGCTGACGCTTGGCAATTCGATGTTGTCGCCAATGCGCACGCGCGCTGGCGCTCCAGCTTCACCGGCGATGGTGTCGTAGCTGATGCCTGCATTTGAGAGCGCGGCCTTGGCAATGTCGCATGAGGTGGCGAATTGTTGCGCGCCGCCGGTGAGGTCGAGCTGGAACGTGCAGTCTTCAGGATCGGCGATGACCGTGACCGGCGTCGTTCGCGCGGCTTCGGCGAGCGCCGGATTGCCCGAGCTGGTGATGAAATGAAAGCCCGGGAAATAAAGCGCCAGCATCAACACCATGCCGAAAAGCATGATGGGCTTGCGGCCAATGCGGTCGGAAATCCGCGCGAAGGTATAATAAAGCGGCGCTGACAGCAGCACGACGGCGATCATCAAGAGGTTCACCGTCTGCGAGTCGAATTTCAAAATCCGCTCTAGATAGAATTGAGTATAGAAGTGCGCCGTGTACCAGATCACGCCCTGCGCAAAGGTGATCGACACAAGCGTCAGCAGCACCAGCTTCAGATTGCGCCATTTGAGGAAGGTCTCGGCGTAGGCTTTTTTGGTGACCTTGCCCTCCGCTTCGAGCTTCTTGAAAGCGGGGCTTTCCTCCAGCTGCAGCCGGATCCAGAGCGAGATCAGCAGCAGGATGATCGAAACCAGGAAGGGGATGCGCCAGCCCCATTCGCGGAAGGCGTCCTCGCCGAGGAAAGCGCGCGAGCCCAAAACGACGCCAAGCGCGCCGATCAGGCCAAACGAGGCCGAGGTCTGGATCCAGGCGGTCGCGCCGCCGCGCCGGTGCGCGGGGGCGTGTTCCGCGACATAGATGGCGGCGCCGCCATACTCGCCGCCCAGCGCGAAGCCTTGCAGCACCCGCATGGCCACAAGCAGGATGGGAGCCCAGATGCCGATGGTCTGCGCCGTGGGCAGGAGGCCGATGGCGAAGGTGGCGAAGCCCATCAGCGTGATCGTTATAAGGAATGCGCCTTTCCGGCCCGCTGAGTCGCCGATCTTGCCGAATACGAGCGCGCCCAGCGGCCGCACCACGAAGCCCACGGCGAAGGTCAGCAAGGTAAAGACGAAGGCTTGAGCATCGGGGAGGCCGGCGAAGAAGAGCGGCGCCATCACCGAGGCCAGCGCCCCATAGACGAAGAAGTCATACCATTCGAACACCGTGCCCGCCGATGAGGCGACCACGACCATCCGCATCTTGCGCGGTGAGACTTCTTCGATGCTGGATGCGGCTGACTGCTCACTCATAAGGCTGGTTTCCCCCCGGAAATTGTTGATCGGCGCTTTTGTCGCTGATCCGCCGTCCCTGGCTCCGGTTGTCAAGCCGGAACGCCGCATGGTAATTCGCGCGCGCGTCCAAAGAGGCCCCGCGCTCACGTGCTGCGGCCTGCTTGGCGTTTGGGTTTTCCCAAGCCAACGTCACCTCGTCAGCGGGCGGTCCGAGCGGCCGTCAGCGGCGGCAACAGCGAGACAGCAGTGGCTGAAACGATCGAAGGCGAAGCTTCCGAAGCCGCGGCGCGTTACGCTCAGGCTGTTTTTGATTTAGCCAAGGAATCTAACGCCTTAGATGCGGTAGAGAAGGATTTCGGCGCGTTCGGAGCGGCGTGGCGCGAGAGCGCTGATCTGCGCGAGGCGGCGCGCTCGCCTCTGATCGAGCCTGAAGATAAGGCCCGCGCCCTGACTGCGGTTGCCGCCAAGCTCGGCGTCAGTGAGCTCACCCGCAAATTCATCGGCGTCGCCGCGCAGAATCGTCGCGCGGCCGATCTGCCGGGCGTTTTCGCCGCATACCGCGCCCTGGTCGCGCGAGAGCGCGGCGCTCGCCAAGTCGAAATCGTCTCCGCCCGTCCGCTGGGGGAGGCGGAAAAAGCCGCCATCGTCGACAACCTGGGCAAGCAGCTCGGGGCCAAGGTCGAAGCCGAAACCCGCGTCGACGAGAGCCTAATCGGCGGATTCGTCGTCCGCGTCGGCTCCCGCCAATTCGACGCTTCCGTCAAAGCCAAGCTGGACGCTCTGCGTCTCGCCCTGAAATCCGCCTAAAGAGGTAATCCACATGGACGTCCGCGCCGCCGAAATTTCGGCCATCCTCAAAGAACAAATCAAAGGCTTCGGCACGGAAGCAAAGGTTTCGGAAGTCGGCCGCGTGCTCAGCGTCGGCGACGGCATCGCCCGCGTCTATGGCCTGGAAAACGTCCAGGCTGGCGAAATGGTCGAGTTTCCGGGCGGCGTGAAGGGCATGGCCCTCAACCTGGAGCGCGACAATGTCGGCGTCGTTATTTTCGGCGAAGACCGCGGCCTGAAGGAAGGCGACACCGTTAAGCGCCTCGGCCAGATCGTTGACGTGCCCGTCGGCAAGGGCCTGCTCGGCCGCGTGGTCGACGCGCTCGGCAACCCGATCGACGGCAAGGGTCCGATCAAGGCCGACGCCCGCGCCACGGTGGACGTGAAGGCGCCCGGCATCATTCCGCGTAAGTCGGTGCACGAGCCGATGCAGACGGGCATCAAGGCTATCGACGCGTTGATCCCGATCGGCCGCGGCCAGCGCGAGCTGATCATCGGCGACCGCCAAACCGGCAAGACCGCCGTTGCGCTCGACACCATCCTGTATCAGCGCGAAGCGCACGATAAGAACGCGCCGGAGAGCGAGAAGCTTTACTGCGTGTATGTCGTCGTCGGCCAAAAGCGTTCGACCGTCGCGCAGCTCGTCAAGACGCTCGAGGACAAGGGCGCGCTGAGCTATTCGATCATCGTCGCCGCCACCGCCTCGGACTCCGCGCCGCTGCAATATCTCGCGCCGATGGCCGGCTGCGCCATGGGCGAGTATTTCCGCGACAACGGCATGCACGCGCTCATCATTTATGATGACTTGTCGAAGCAGGCCGTCGCGTATCGTCAGATGTCGCTGCTGCTGCGCCGCCCGCCGGGCCGCGAAGCCTATCCGGGCGACGTTTTCTATCTGCACTCGCGCCTGCTGGAGCGCGCCGCGAAGCTGAACGAGGAAAACAAGTCGGGTTCGCTGACGGCGCTGCCGATCATCGAAACCCAGGCCAACGACGTCTCGGCCTACATTCCGACCAACGTGATCTCGATCACGGACGGCCAGATCTTCTTGGAAACCGACCTGTTCTTCCAGGGCATCCGCCCCGCGCTCAATGTCGGTATCTCGGTGTCGCGCGTCGGCGGCAACGCGCAGATCAAGGCGATGAAGCAGGTGGCCGGTCCGCTCAAGGGCGAGCTCGCGCAATACCGCGAAATGGCCGCGTTCGCGAAATTCGGCTCCGACCTCGACGCCGCCACACAACGCCTGCTCAATCGCGGCGCCCGTCTCACCGAACTCTTGAAGCAGCCGCAATTCTCGCCGGTGCCGGTCGAGGAACAGGTTGTGCTGATCTATGCCGGCACGCGCGGCTACATCGATAAGGTGCCGGTCGATCAGGTGCAGCGCTTTGAAAGCGAGCTGATCTCCTGGATGCGCGCCAAGCACGCGGATCTGCTGGGTGCGATCCGCACCAAGAAGGACATCGGCAAGGACGGCATCGAAGATAAGGTCAAAGCCGCGCTCGACGACTTCACGAAGACGTTCGCCTAAGGACATCCGATGCCGAGCTTAAAAGAGTTCCGCAATCGCATCGCCAGCGTGAAGTCCACGCAGAAGATTACTAAGGCGATGCAGATGGTTGCCGCGGCCAAGCTGAAGCGGGCGCAGAGCCAGGCTGAAGCGGCGCGCCCGTACGCTGAGCGTATGGCGCGTGTCATCGCCAACCTGGCCTCCGCCGTTTCGAATAGCGACAGCGCGCCGGTTTTGCTGCGCGGCACGGGCGCCGATCAGGTGCATTTGCTCGTCGTGATGACGAGCGAGCGCGGCCTGTGCGGCGGCTTCAACACGCAGATCGTGCGCGCCGCACGCGAGAAGATCGACGAATTGGTCAAAGCCGGGAAGACGGTGAAGATCATGGCCGTCGGCAAGAAGGGCCGCGATCAGCTGCGCCGTCTGCACGGCGAAAAGATCGTCAAATATGTCGATCTTTCCAGCTTCCGGAATATCGGCGCGGATGCCGCCCATGTTGTCGGTGAAGCTCTGCTTGAGCTTTACGCCGCCGGTGAATTCGACATCGCGACGCTGTTCTTCTCGCGCTTCAAATCGGTCATCAGCCAGGTGCCGACGGCGCTGCAGCTCATTCCTGCGCGTGCGCCCGAAGGCGTGACGCCGCCGGATCTCAAGGGCGCGATCTATGAATACGAGCCGAACGAAGGCGAGATTCTCGAAGCGCTGCTGCCGCGTTATCTGAACGGCCAACTCTTGCAGGCGCTGCTCGAAAACCAAGCCGGCTTCTATGGCGCGCAGATGAGCGCGATGGATAACGCCACGCGCAATGCGGGTGATCTCATTCGCAAGCTGACGATCCGCTATAACCGTCAGCGCCAAGCCAACATCACCAAGGAGCTGATTGAAATCATCTCCGGTGCGGAGGCTCTGTAAGGAGAAGACGATGGCTGACGCACTCTTCACCGTTACTGGCGTTTCCAAGGGCGGCCGTGCCGGCGGCAAGGTCGCGCTGGAGAATGGCGGCCTATGGCTGCACAACGAGCACGACAAAGCGCTCGGCGGTTCGGGCGAGGGCACGAACCCGGAGCAGCTGTTCGCGATGGGTTGGGCGACGTGCTTCAATGGCGCGGTGTTGCTGGTCGCGTCGCAAAAGAAGATTGATGCGGCGAAAGCCGTGGTGAAATGCAGCGTCGGCCTCAATCGCGGCGATGACGGGCTCAGCCTCTCCGCGAAGCTGACGCTCTCGGTGCCCGGCCTGGATCGCGCGCAGGTGCAAGAGCTGATCGAAGCCGCGCACCAAGTGTGCCCCTATTCGAAAGCGACGCGGAACAATGTTCCGGTCGAATTGGCGGTCGAATGACAATGCGATCGCGCTTTGCCCGGTTCGCGCTCATCGCGTCGCCGTTTTTGGCGGTGGCGTTGGGCGTGATCGCAGCGCGCATGATGTGAATGAACGGATACGCCCCGCACGAAGGCGATTAGGGGCGACAAGAATTGACGAGGAAGAGTGAGATGACGAAACCCATGAAAGGCCGCGTGGCGCAGGTGATCGGCGCCGTCGTCGACGTCGAGTTCGATGGCCACCTGCCGGATATCTATAACGCGCTCGAGACCACCAATGCGGGCCGGCGCCTGGTGCTCGAAGTGGCCACGCACTTGGGTGAAAGCACCGTGCGCACCATTGCCATGGATGCCACCGACGGCCTCGTGCGCGGTCAGGAAGTCAGCGACACCGGCGCGCCCATCTCGGTGCCGGTCGGTGAAGAAACGCTCGGCCGCATCCTCAACGTCATCGGCGAGCCGGTGGACGAAGCCGGTCCGGTCAAGACGACCACGACGCGCGCCATTCACCAGCCCGCGCCTGCCTTCGTCGATCAGAAGCCTTCGCCGGAAATCCTCGTCACCGGCATCAAGGTCGTCGATCTGCTCTGCCCCTATGCGAAGGGCGGCAAGATCGGTCTGTTCGGCGGTGCGGGCGTCGGCAAGACGGTTCTCATCCAAGAACTCATCAACAATATCGCTAAAGCCTATGGCGGCTATTCCGTGTTCGCCGGCGTCGGCGAGCGTACGCGCGAAGGCAACGACCTCTATCACGAAATGATCGAGTCGAACGTGAACAAGGCCGGCGGCGGCCAGGGTTCGCGTTGCGCGCTGGTCTTCGGCCAGATGAACGAGCCGCCCGGCGCGCGCGCGCGCGTTGCGCTCTCGGGCCTTACCATCGCCGAACATTTCCGCGATCAGGGCAAGGACATCCTGTTCTTCGTCGATAACGTGTTCCGCTTCACGCAGGCCGGTTCGGAAGTGTCCGCGCTTCTTGGCCGTATTCCTTCGGCGGTCGGCTATCAGCCGACTCTGGCGACCGAAATGGGCGCCATGCAGGAGCGCATCACCTCGACCACGAAGGGCTCCATCACCTCGGTGCAAGCCATCTACGTTCCGGCCGATGACTTGACCGACCCCGCGCCGGCCACGTCCTTCGCGCACTTGGACGCCACCACCGTTCTCTCGCGCGACATTGCCGCGAAGGGCATCTATCCGGCGGTCGATCCGCTCGACTCCACCTCGCGTATTCTGGATCCGAACGTTGTCGGCCAGGAGCACTATGAAGTGGCGCGGAAGGTCCAGGAAACGCTGCAAAGCTATAAGGCGCTGCAGGACATCATCGCCATTCTCGGCATGGATGAACTCTCGGAAGACGACAAACTCGTCGTCGCCCGCGCGCGTAAGATCGAGCGCTTCCTGTCGCAACCGTTCCACGTCGCCGAGGCCTTCACCGGCTCGCCGGGCGTGCTCTGCGATCTGAAGGATACGATCCGCGGCTTTAAGGGCCTCGTGAACGGCGATTATGACCATCTGCCCGAACCGGCCTTCTACATGGTCGGCTCGATCGAGGATGCGGTCGCCAAGGCGCAAAAACTCGCGGCGGAAGCGGCGTGATCATATTGGCCGGCACGGTGCGGATTGCGCCGGGCATGCGTGAGAAGGCTCTGCCGCACATTCTCCGTATGGTCGAAGCAAGCCGCGCCGAGACTGGCTGTTTGGAATACAGCTTCGCGTTCGATGCTGCGGATGATCATCTCGTCCGGATCTTCGAATGCTTCATCGACGATGAAGCACGCGAAGTGCATCGCAACTCTCCGCACATGGCCGCGTGGCGCGCGTCCTGGGCGGAGGCGGGGATCGGCGATCGCGCAATGATGCGCTACGCCGTTGCCGAACGTGAGACCATCTGAGGAACAGCATGGCTGAGAAGCTCAATTTCGCCCTCGTCTCGCCGGAACGCGAAGTG
>JAUIJZ010000023.1 GCA_030430715.1 Alphaproteobacteria bacterium | reverse complement strand
ATTTGATGTACGTGCTGGAGCAGGCGATCCGTCGCGAGCAATTCCCGCAGGAAAGCGAAGGCAAGCTGCTGGAATTCATCAAGGCTGAATTGGCGCCGCGCTACGCGGAATTCATCGGCAACGAAATTCAGAAGGCGTATCTGGAATCGTATCACGATTACGGTCAGAACTTGTTCGACCGCTATGTCGATTATGCCGATGCCTGGATCGAAGACATCGACTTCAAAGATCCTGACACCGGCCAATTGCTCAATCGCGAGCTATTGAACCAAGAGCTCTCGAAGATTGAGAAACCGGCTGGCATCGCCAACCCCAAGGATTTCCGCAACGAGGTGGTGAAGTTTACGCTGCGCGCACGCGCCAGCCACGGCGGCAAGAATCCGTCTTGGACCAGCTATGAGAAGATCCGTGAAGTGATCGAGCGGCGCATGTTCAGCCAGGTCGAGGACCTGCTGCCGGTGATCTCGTTCGGCTCGAAGAAGGATAGCGAGAGCGAGAAGAAGCACGAGGAATTCGTGCTGCGCATGGCGGAGCGTGGTTACACCGAACGCCAAGTGCGCCGTCTCGTGGAATGGTACATGCGGGTGAAGCAAGCCGGATAAGGCAGGCGCCAATGCACATTATCGATCGGCGCCTGAACCCAGGCGGTAAGAGCTTCGCCAATCGTCAACGCTTCCTGCGTCGCGCGCGCGCGCAAGTACGCCGCGCCGTGCGCGAGGCTTCGAGCCAGCGTTCGATCAAGGATGCGGGCAAGGGTGGCGAAGTGTCGATTCCGGCCGGCGGCGTGCATGAGCCGGTGCTGCGCCGTTCTTCGCACGGCGGCGTGCGCGACTATCTCCTGCCCGGAAACAAAAAATATATCGAAGGCGACGCCATTCCGCGCCCAGAGCAGGGCGGCGGACAAGGTTCGCGGGCGACGGATTCGGGCGAAGGTGAAGACGAGTTTCGTTTCGCGCTATCGGACGACGAATATCTCGATCTCTATCTGGAAGACCTAGAGTTGCCCGATCTCGCCAAGCGCCAGGTGGCTGGCGTGCAATCGGTGCAATGGCGTCAGGCCGGCTACGCCACGTCGGGGCCGCCTTCGCGCATTTCGGTGCCGCGCACGCTGCGTCATTCCATGTCACGGCGCATGGCGCTGAAACGGCCCAAGCCCGAGGAAATTCAGGCGCTGCGCGACGAGATCGAAAAGCTCGAACGCGAAGGCGGTCATTTCGACGAATTGCAGGAGCTGCGCGCAGAACTGGAAAAACGCATCACGCGCACGCAGCGGATTCCTTACATTGATCCGGTGGATGTGCGTTACCGGCGGCTTGAAGCGACGCCGAAGCCGATCGCCAAAGCGGTGATGTTTTGTCTGATGGACGTCTCCGGCTCGATGAACGAGCATATGAAGGATTTGGCGAAGCGGTTTTATTCGCTGCTCTATCTCTTTCTCAATCGCCGCTATGAGCATGTCGATGTGGTGTTCGTGCGCCATACCCATGAGGCGCAGGAAGTCGACGAGCAGACCTTCTTCTACAGCCGCGAAACCGGCGGCACGGTCGTCTCCACGGCGCTCTTCAAGATGGCCGACATCGTCGCGGACCGCTATCCGGTCAGCGAGTGGAACATCTATGCCGCGCAAGCTTCGGACGGGGACAACACATCAAGCGACAATGCCGTCGTGTTGGCGCAATTGCGCGATGTGATCCTGCCCATGTGCCAGTATTACGCTTATGTCGAAGTGGGCATGGACGACGAAGACGACCATCCCGGCGCGGGCGAGCCGTCGACCAATCTATGGCGCGCTTATCGGCGTGTTCCGGCGGAAACAGCGTTCGCCATGCGTAAAGTGCGCCATCGCCGCGACATCTATCCCGTGTTCCGCGAATTGTTCTCGCGCCGCCCTGAAGGCGTGGAGGCCGGCTCATGAGCGTGCCGGCCGACAGCAAGTCCCAACTCCTGTTCGAGGGGTCGGATTGGGATTTCGATTTGATCAAGCGTGTGCACGAAGCGTGCGGGGAGATCGCTATCGGCGAAATGGGCCTCGACCCCTATGCCAACCAGATCGAAGTGATCACCACCGAGCAGATGCTCGACGCCTATGCCTCAACCGGCATGCCGCTGTTCTATCGCCATTGGAGTTTCGGCAAGCATTTCGCGCGCAACGAAGCGATGTATCGCAAGGGCTATCAGGGTCTCGCTTATGAGATCGTGATCAATTCCAATCCGTGCCTCGTCTATATCATGGAAGAAAATTCCGCGACGATGCAGACGCTGGTGCTGGCGCATGCCGGCTATGGCCATAGCCACTTCTTCAAGAACAATTACGTGTTCAAACAATGGACCGACGCGGACGGCATTCTCGACTATCTCGAATTCGCGCGCGGATTTATCGCCAAGTGCGAGGATCGGTTTGGTCAGGAGGAAGTCGAGCGCGTGCTTGACGCCGCACATGCGCTGCAAAGTCACGGGGTGCATCGGTTCCCGCGCAAGCGCATGCCCGATCTCCGCTCCGAGCAGAAGCGCGAGGAAGATCGCCGCCGTCATGGCGAGCAATTGTTCAACGATCTGTGGCGCACGGTGCCGACGACTAAAAAGCGCAAGCGCGGCGAGGATGAAGACGCCAAGCGCCGGGCCATTCTCGGCTTGCCGGAAGAAAACCTACTTTACTTCCTGGAGAAGACGGCGCCGCGTATGGCCGGCTGGCAACGCGAAGTGCTGCGCATCGTGCGTCTGATCAATCAGTATTTCTATCCGCAGCGCCAAACCAAGGTGATGAACGAAGGCTGCGCAACCTTCACGCACCATCGCGTGATGAACCGGTTGCATGAACAGGGCCTGATCAGCGACGGCTCATTTTTGGAGTTCATTCACTCGCATACATCGGTGGTGATGCAGCCGGATTTCGACGATCGGCGTTTCTCGGGCATCAATCCTTATGCGCTTGGCTTTGCCATGTGTTGCGACATTGAGCGCGTCTGCAATGAGCCAACCGATGAAGACCGCGAATGGATGTCGGATATTGCCGGCAACGGGGATGCGTACGGAACGTTGCGAGAGGTTTGGGCCAATTTCCGCGACGAAAGCTTCATCTCGCAATATCTCTCGCCGCGCGTCATCCGCGATTTCGGCTTGTTCCGTGTGGTCGATGACGAGAGCGAAGACGAAATGGAAGTGGCGGCCATACATGACGAGCGCGGCTACCGCAAAATTCGCCGCGCGCTCTCGAAGCAATACGACATCGCTTATCGTGACCCGGATCTGCAGATTGTGGACGTCGATCTCGCGGGCGACCGCAAGCTGATGCTTCAGCATCGCGTGCTCGATGGCGTGCTACTCGAAGAGAACGACGCTGAGAAAGTGCTTCAGCATGTCGCCGACCTTTGGGGCTACGACGTGAAGCTCACCGAGCAGGATGATAGCGGCAATGTGCTGGCTGAGCACAGCGCCAGTCCGCGTCGTGCGTTTAGCTGACTGCGCTAATTGGCGATGGGCAGCACGATGCCGATGCGGCCGTCGATGATGGCGACAGCGTTCAACTCCCCGCGCGGATAGCCTTGGGGGATTGGCGCTGTGAAGCCGGCGGACGACATCGTGCCCCTATTGTAGAAAGCCGCCACGTCGGGCCGCTCCTCTGGGGTGGCCCAGTCAATGATGCGTCCACGCGCCACTATGGCGATCTGTAGTGTTTGCGCGGGCGTAAGTAGCGGATTGAACCAACCGGCCAAGCGGTCATCGTACGTGGATTCAAAATATCCCATGTGAGCAATGGGCGCCGCCATAGATAGTGTCAGCATACTCCCGTCGGGCGCCTGGAAAGTTTGGCGCGGTAGATCCGCGAAAGCGTGCATGTGTCCTGCGTCGTCGGCGTAATAGGCGGCTTGATCCCAACTGGAGACCACGACTTCCGGCGCGATGTTCGCCATAAGAGGCGAAAGGTCGTTCCAAGGCTGCATCCAGCGCGGCGCGACGCTTTCCGGCAAGGGCCGGTCACCAAGAATGCTACCCGCAGGCAATTGCTCTGCCTGTTGCCGGAGCGTTTCTACGAAAAGCCGAGGCGGCGCCGTATCGGCCATGTGCGGGTAAGCGATGCCGCCGGCAAACTGAAACACCGCAACAGCGCCGGCGGCGGATAAGGCAATCCAGGGCCGGCGTGCGGACGTTTCTTTCTGTTCGCCTTGATAGGCTTGCCCGAAGACAATCAGAATCGCGGCCAATGTCAGAAAGACGGTGTCGGTATGGTAGCGGCCCGATGCCATGATCCATGGGCCGAACGGCGTGCTGCGTTCAAGCGAGATCAGCACAATGCCAACGAAGACGATGCCGATTAGAGCAAGCCAAATCCAAATCGCGGCGCGGTTTCGTCTCAGCGATGCGTAGAGAACAAGGACGAACAAGCCTGTTGCAATGATGGCGGCGGCGATCTGCGCAATCAGCGGCGTTTCTACGGAGACGCGCAATCCGCTCAAGCCGCCGAGCCAGCCATATTGAAGGCCGACGCCGATGCCGGACACCACGGACATGGTCGGCCCGGCGGGGCCGTCACCGATGCTCGCCTTGCGGATCAGAATGGCCAGAATTGCGAAGCCGACAAATGTTATCGCCGGTGCGAGGTCGCGCAGGGCGGCGAGCACATCCGGCCAAAAGCCCTGGCTTGATCGGCCGCTCTGCGCAACGAACAGACGCACGGCGCCGCACAGGGCGATCACCAAAATGGCCTTGTTGTAGAAAGCCAGCGCGGCGACCAGAACGAAGGCGAGCGCAATGCGATCGCGCAGCTCAAGTTGGCGCGCAGGCTTTGCGCAAATCCAGAGCGCGGCGACGCCCAGAACCGTCGCCGGCAAAACAATCACGCCGCTAACCCACCAGCGCGTGGGCTGAATCGTGACCCATGTGAGCGCTGCTGCTAGCACGCAGCCGATGGCGATAATCAGTGGCGTGCGCGCGCGTGAGGCCGTCGCTGTCATCATAACGACGCCGATTGTCGATGCCGTCACGAGTGTGATTTGCGCCGCTACAAAATCCCAGCCCGCCGCCCTTATGAACAGCCAGTGCGTCAGCATTGTCAGAGGTTCGATATGGCCGAACATGTCGCGCACGAGATGTGACAGGGTCAAATCCGTATCGCGCGCGAGGCCGAGCTGGAGGAAATCATCTCCGAAAAAGTAGCTGCCTTGCGCGCGCCATGCGGCAATGGCGATGTGCAGGAGCGCCGTGGCCACGCCCATCACGAGATAAGGGTTCAAAGACCCGAAAGACCTGTTCTTAGCCGGCATGGATGCCCCCGCGTTCTAGTAGATAGAGCAATGCCGGCAGACAAGGTGCTTCATCTGACGCGCCGAAGCGCTGCGCGCGGTCCGAGGCCACAGCGTTGGAATGCTCAGCGTGGGGCGGCTTCCACACTGGCGGCCGGCCTGGGCGCACCGATCACGCGCGTCAAGTACACAAGCGCCGCTGCCGCCAACTCAACGATAAGAATGCCGATGAACAGCCAGTCATACGAGCCCGTCCGGTCGAACACTTCGCCTGCGATGCGCACGAAGAGCGCGCTGAAGCCAGTCATGAGCACGGTCATCAACCCATAAGCAGTACCGAACGAGCTTGCGCCGAAGAAGTCCGCGATCAGTGCGTGGAAGGCGGGACTGGCGATGCCGGTCGCCAGACCGAGAACAGCGGTCGCTGTCACCAAGAGCGCCATGCTCTGGCCGAAATAGAACAGCGCTGCCGCGCCGGCGACGGCGAGAAATAAGATCGCGAGCAGGAGCAGCCGGTCGACGCGGTCGCCAATCCAGGCGGTGATAAGGCCGCCGACGAAGCCTGCGCCAGCCATCACCGCGATCAAGCTTGCCGCCGCTGTCTCGCTTGCGCCAGCGCCGATGCCGAGCGGGACCAGCGTCACCATGACGGCGCTTGTCAGCGCGAGTGTCGCTGCTGAAGGCGCCCCGAGCAGCCAAAATTGCGGCATTGAGAGAATAGTGATTGCTTTTACAGGTTCGCCGCTTTGGGGCGCCGCTGGCGCAGCTTGTTCGGGCTGCGGTTTTGAGCTTTCGACATCTCCTTCGCCCGGTCGCTCCCGAATGATAAGCGCTATGAGTAGCAAAACTGCTGTCAGCACGATTCCGGTAATGAGCAATGTTTGGCGCCATTCCAATTGCGCAACGCCTGCAGCGATCGTGGGCGTCACAAGAATTCCGGCTAGCGACATTCCGAACAATGCAATTGCCATAGCGCGTCCGCGATAGACGCTGAACCAGCGCGCAATCAGCGTTGTCGCGCTAATCGTGCCACCTTGCGCCACGATGGCGACCGGTATGGCGAGTACGGTCGCGCTCAGCCACAAATTTTGCGAGAAGCTCAGCGTAACGAGGCTCGCCCCGGCCAAGATGGCGATCACGAAAACGATGGTGCGAATGGGCACGCGATCCACTAATTTGCCCAGCAGCGGCGCCAGTATCGCACCTCCAAGGCTAAACAAAATCAGACCTGTATTTGCGTCTGCGCGCGAGAGGCCAAAATCCTCGGAGATCGGGATCACGAATACGCTGTACGAATGGTAGGTCGCGCCCATGACGAAGGTCAGGATCACGAGTGAGGCCATGGCTATGAGCCAGCCATAATAGATGCGCATTATTCCTCCCGCGCTTTATGCCACTTTGCGGGCGTGCGCGGTGTCACTTTTACATGGCTAAAACGCGCCGTTAAGGGGCGCGCGGGCGCAATTCCGCTCGATGGAACGGTGTAAGGGTGGCCGCTGGGGTTGCGGACGGGGCGAGCGGGAGGCTAGGGGTGCGCAGGAGATTTCAAAACGCTGGTGGATTGCGGCGTGTGCGTATGCAGCACGCGCCCCCATGATCAGGGAGGATGCGATGAGAAACTTGATTGCCGGTGCGGCGATGGTTTTGTTGGCGGCTTGCGCCAACGAAACGCAAAATACCGAAGCGACCAATGAGACGTTTATCGAAGCGGCGGTGAACGGGGAATGGCGCAGCGAAGAGGACCGCGCGCGCGACCAATATCGTCATCCTGCCGAGGCGCTCGCCTTTTGGGGTGTCGGCCCGGACATGACCATCGTCGAAGTCGCGCCGGGCGCCGGCTGGTGGACACACATTCTCGCGCCTTATGCGCGCCTGAGCGGTGGGCGTTACATCGCTGCGAATGGCGACCTTGGCGCGCCCGACGCGAGCGATGAAGCGCGGCAGCGCCGCGCGGATTTCATCGCCTCATTTGGCGATGAAGGCGTTTATGGACCGATTGAAGTGGTCGATTTCAGCACCCGCGCCGGCTTGGCTCTGCCAGACGCGAGCGCCGACTTCATCCTTGTCGCGCGGGCATTCCACAATTGGGCGCGCCAGGAAGGTGTGACGGATCAATATATGAGCGAGTTCGCACGCGTGCTGCGTCCCGGCGGCGTGCTGGGCGTGGAGCAACACCGCGCGCCGGATGGCGCAGATGTCACCGAGACGGCGCCGACTGGGTATGTGCCGGAATCCTATGTGATTGAAGCGGCGGAACGCGCGGGCCTCACGCTCGCTGATCGCTCTGATCTGAATGCGAATCCGGCCGATACGCGCGATCATCCGTTTGGCGTTTGGACGCTTCCGCCGGTCGCACGCACGGCAGGGTTCGGCGAGCCGGACGACCCGGCGTTCGACCGTGCGCCCTATGATGCAATCGGCGAAAGCGATCGCATGACGCTCCGTTTCGTCAAACCTGAATAAGATGTGTGCGGTTGGGAGTGTTACGCTCCCAACCGCGCCAAGCCTTCCGCGATGGCCGCATCGACCTGCACGTCACGTGCGGAGATTGGCCGCGTTAGACGCAGTGTTTCCATCGACCGCGCGCGCGACAGCGCCACGTAAGTCTGGCCCGGCGCGAAAGCGCCGCGGCCGAGATCAATCTCGACGCTGTCTAGCGTCATGCCTTGCGCCTTATGGATGGTGAGCGCCCAGGCGGGCGCCAGGGGGAATTGCACGTATTTGAATTCCTCCTTCACCTCCATGCGGTTTTCCTTGGCGTTCCAGGTCCAGCGCGCTTGCGGCCAGGTGGCGCGCTCAACATCGACATCGTCGCCGCTATCGAGCGCCACCGCGACGATCTCTTCGTCAAGCTTCGTCACCGTGCCGAGCGAACCGTTCACCCAACGCCCTTCCGGATCGTTTTGCGTAAAGATCACGCGCGCGCCGGCTTTCAGAACCAATTCCATTGGCGCGGGGAAGCGATCACCTTGCGCCTTTGGCGCCTCGCCCTCGAAACCGCCGCGATAACGCGCCGCCACGCCTTCGAGTTGGGCCAAGCCGCGCGCGTTGTAATTGTCGGCGACAGCATTAGTGGCGCAGAGCAGAACCGGCCGCTTGGGTAGGGCGCGTTCGAGGCAAACCGTGTTGAGGATGGTCACGGCTTCATCGACGCCGCGCCGTTCACGGATTGATGACAGCAGCGAGATGAAATCTTGATTGGTCTGGCGGTGCACTTCCGTCAGCTCAATCGCGGCGAGCGGTGCATCGCGCAGGCAATGGGCGGAAAACGCGTAGGGGCTGGCATAGCCCGCTTCTTCCAGCAACACGCCTTCCTCGCCGCGCACGACCGGCGGCAATTGGTAGAAGTCTCCGACCAGCAGCATCTGCACGCCGCCGAACGGCCGCGAGGATTTACGCGCGATCTGCAGGTGCGAGTTCATCGCGTCGAGCACATCCGCGCGCAGCATCGAGACTTCATCAATGATGAGCCGGCGCATCGCGCGTGCGGTGCGTGTGAAAAACCAATGCGGCTTCTCCGTAACGCCGATCATGGGGCGCGGCGGAAAGCCAAAGAACGAATGCACGGTCTGGCCGCCAATGTTCATAGCGGCGAGGCCAGTGGGGGCCAGCACGGCCTGTGGAAAGCCAGGATCGGCCTCCACTAACGAGCGGATGAAATGACTTTTGCCGGTGCCGGCGCGCCCGGTGACCAGCACGACAGGCGTGCGATCCGAAAGTGCGGCGCGTGCTTCCGCTATGGACGGATCGGGATTGCGCGTGGGGTCAAGAATCGGCATGCGGCCTTTATACAAAGCCGCTGCCGCTTATGCTAAGCGCATCTGAGCGTCCGCTCAGTCTGCTGGGCGCCCGGGAGCAAACCTGATGTCCGTGCCGCGCGATCAAAGTCCTGAATGTCCGGTGCATGACGGCATTGACCGGCGCAAGACCGCACAATTGGCTGCACGGAGCATCGTTCCGAGAGAAGGCGCAGCGCCTGTGCAGAAGGCGGGGCTGGCGCGCGCCATCATGCGAAGCCAGGAAGCGCTGCAATCGATCGGTGGCGGTGTCGGCGTACGCTACAAAAATCCCGACCATGCGCCGGTGATTTTTCTCGACGGCATGCCGCATCGCAAGAAGCGTATGGCGATCGCGAAGTTTCTTTCGCCCAATGCCGTCACCACGCAGCATCGCGATGTCATGGTGCGCATGACAGAGGAATTGATCGGCAAACTGCGCGGCAAGGGCGAAGCGCGGCTTGAGGATCTGAGCTTTCAGCTTGCGGCCGCGGTCGTCTCCGAGATTATCGGCTTGACCAACAGCGACAGAGATGCGCGCGCGAAACGGGTGGAGCGTGCGCTCTATGCCGGCATTGCGCCGCGCAAGCCAGGGCTGGCCGGCCAGATGCAGGCGCTGCACATGACCTACGCGACGCTGATGTTCATGTGGATGGATGTCATGCCCGCAAAGAAAGCGCGCATGGCCGAGCGTAAGAATGATGTCATCTCGACGCTTCTGGATGAGAATTATGTAGATCAGGCGATCCTGATCGAATGTCTCACCTATGGCTCCGCCGGCATGGCGACAACGCGCGAATTTATCGTCATGGCGGCGTGGTATTTGTTCGAGCAGCCGGAATTGCGCGCGCGTTTTCTCGCCAGCGACATGCAGGGCCAGCTTGCCGTGCTGATGGAAATTCTCCGGCTTGAGCCGGTCGCGGGCATGCTGCATCGGCTGATGAAGCAAGGTGCGCCGGCGCCCGATGGCGCGCGCGCCGGCGAACTGTACGCCATCGATATTCGCGCCGTGAACACGGACGAAGAGCTGGTGGGCGCGTGTCCGTTCGCCGTCGATCCTGATCGGGCGGCGCGGCAAAAAGAAAATGGCCGCTATATGAGCTTCGGCGACGGCGCGCATAATTGTCCTGGCTGGCAGGTGGCGCTGCACGAGACGCGCATTTTTCTTGATGCGCTGTTTCGCGTGCCGGGGCTCAGCCTGAAGCGTCCGCCGGACATTGATTGGAATCCGGGCGTGCAGGGCTACGAGCTGAGCAACGCGATCATCACCTGCGATCGGGTTGGCGCTTAGACGCCCTCTAGGGCTTGGCCCAAATCCGCGATCAAATCGTCGGGATCTTCGATGCCGATGGAAACGCGGATAAGGCCAGGCGTGATCGAGAATTTCGCCAATTCCTCCGCCGGCATGCCCGAATGTGTCATCGCCGCCGGATGGGAAGCCAGCGTCTCGGTGCCGCCTAGGCTGACGGCAAGCTTGATCACTTGCAGGCGATCCAACAGGCGGAATGCTGCCGTTTCGCCGCCCTTGACCACGAATGAGAAGGTCGAGCCCGCGCTTTTGTTCTGGCGTTCGTGCACCGGGCGATCGGGATGGTTATCGGGCAGGAAATCCAAAAACCAGACGCTCTCGATCTTTGGGTGATCGCGCAGGAAGGCGGCGACATTGGTCGCGCCCTTCGCGCCAGCTTCCATGCGCAGTTTCAGCGTTTCGAGCGAACGCATCAGCAGCCAAGCGGTGTGCGGATCGCACATCGTGCCCAAAGTTGAGCGCATGCGCCGAACGGGCGCGAGCATGATCTTGGAGCCCGATGCGCCTCCGGCGATCAAATCGGAGTGGCCGCCGACATATTTGGTCAGCGACATCACAGCGATATCGGCGCCGTGCGCAAGCGGGGTCGAATAGACTGGGCCAAGCATTGTATTGTCGACAATGACAGGCGGACGTCCGCCATCGTGCGACAGCGATTCTGAAACCTTGCGCGCCTCGGCGATATCGACCAATGCGTTGGTCGGATTGGCGGGCGTTTCTATGAAGATTGCGCCGACACGGCCTTTTTGTACAGCTTTCCTTGCCGCTTCGCGCATCGCCTCGGCGCCGGCCTCGGCTTCAAAGCCGACTTGTGAAACACCGAACTCGGGCAGGATGGAATGGATCAGGGTTTCGGTGCCGCCATAAATTGGTTGGCTTTGCAGCACCACGTCGCCGGGCCGCAAATATGCCCAAAGCGCGGTGGAAATCGCCGCCATGCCCGAGGCGAACGCCAGAGAGACTTCCGCTTCATCCCAGAGGGCAAGACGATCTTCGAGCACTTCGAGATTGGGATTGTTGAAGCGCGAATAGATCAGGCCCGGCTCTTCATCGGGGCCGAGCTTGCGGCGCCCTTGAGCGGCGGCGAAGAAATCCTTGCCGTCTTCAGCGCTGCGGAACACGAAGGTAGAGGTCTGAAATTGCGGCGGCTTTAGCGATCCTTCCGAAAGCATCGGATCGTAGCCATAGCCCATCATCAAGGTTTCAGGCTTGAGCGGGCGATTGCCCAGCATCCGTTTGCGCCATTTCTTTTCCGCCACGCGCGCCTCCTTGCAGTGAAAGAGATGAGGCGAGCTTACGCGAAATCCAGGCGAGAAGTTGGGCTTTTTAGAGCGACCAGTCGGCGTCTGGCGCCGAAACCGCGGGAAGTGGCGTAAACAAGTGCAGCCGGAACGGGCCGGGCGCTGCAGGCGTGGGCAATGGCGCCAAAGCTGCGGCGAAAGGCGCGTCTTCGATGCCGAGCGGCGCTTTATCGACCTCGCAGCGCGCGGCGCTATAGCTGGTCCAACCAATCTGCGGCGCGGGCGTCTCGCATGTTTCCAGCATTTGCATGTGCGCTTGCGAGGATTGCGCGCCAGAGAAATCGACATCCTCGGCGCCGACCATGCTCGGCACCATGCCTGTGATGCGTAATTTCAGCGCCATCTCATAAGAGGCGCCGCTGGCCTCGATCACGTGCAGCCGAATTTCATGCACCGTATCGCGCTCGGTTTCGAGCAGCGTGGCGCGCGCGAGGGAAACCACGCCCATAAGCCGATCAACGACAAAGCGGCCGTCCGCATCGTCGAGCAGCTTAAAGCCTGGCTCCGGCTTGTTCGGCGTGCTGCGCGCGGCCTGCGTGAACGGGATGACGTTCGCCGCCGACCCCTGATCGGGATCGTTGGCGCCGAAGGCGAGCGTGAAAGGATCGAGCGGCTGGCTCATAGGCGCCACTTTCACCGTTCAAGGCTAATATGGCGTGAAGCCGGCGTTTGCCTCGCGTTTACGCTTTCGGCGTCCAGCCGGGCACGGCTTTCACTTCGAGAAACTCTTCAAGCCCGAAGGCGCCGCCTTCGCGCCCAAGCCCCGATTGTTTGTAGCCGCCGAACGGCGTGCCGCCGCCGCCGGGCGCGCCATTGATATGCACGTTGCCCGCTCGCAGGCGCTTGGCGATTTTGCGCGCGCGCTCGTTCGAGCCTTGTACATAAGCGGAAAGGCCGTAGGGCGTGTCATTTGCGATGCGGATGGCTTCCTCTTCGCTGTCATAGGCAATGATGCAAAGCACCGGCCCGAAGATTTCTTCGCGTGCGATGTGCATGTCATTGGTGACATTGGCGAATACGGTCGGGCGTACGAAATACCCGCGGTCAAAGCCGTCAGGCCGCCCCACGCCGCCCGCCGCCACCTTGGCGCCTTCATCCACGCCTTGCTGAATCAGGCGCTGCACCTTTTCAAATTGATTGCCGTTGGCGAGCGGACCGATCTGGCCGCGTTCGGCTTTGTCGGGCAGGGCGACGCTGATCGCGTTCGCGGCTTCGGCCGCGATGGCGACCACTTCGTCATACTTGCTGCGCGGCGCCAGCATGCGCGAAGGCGCGTTGCACGATTGGCCGGTATTGCCGGCCATGTGCACCATGCCGCGTTTGACCGCTTTGGCGAGATCGGCGTCATCGAGAATGATGTTCGGGCTCTTGCCGCCCAGCTCCAGCGCGACTTTCTTGATGCCGTCGGCGCAGGCTTTCATCACTTCGCGCCCGGCGCGGGTGGAGCCGGTAAAGCTCATCATGTCGACATCGGTGTGCGCGGAAAGCGCCGCGCCCGCGCTGGGGCCGTCGCCATTGACCAGATTGAACACGCCCGCGGGCACGCCGGCTTCGTCCAAAATTTCCGCGAACAAAATGGCGTTGAGCGGCGCGAGTTCGGAAGGCTTCAGCACCATTGTGCAGCCGGCGGCGAGCGCCGGGCCGACCTTGGCGCAAACTTGGTTTTGCGGCCAGTTCCACGGCGTGACCATGCCGACAACACCGATCGGTTCGCGGATGATGCGCAGACCGTTCTCGTCATATTCAAACGCAAAAGTATCGAGCTGCTTGCGCGCATCGATGAGATAGCCGAGCCCAGCGGGGGCCTGCGCGCTCGACGCCAGCGGCATGGGCGCGCCCATTTCCGTCGAGATGGTCTCGGCCATTTCCGGCAAACGGCGTTTGTAGATTTCGATGATTTTGTCGAGCAGCGCCTTGCGCTCATCCAGGCTGCTCTGCGACCAGGTTTCGAATGCGCGCCGTGCGGCGGCGACAGCTTTGTCGATATCGGCGCTGCCGCCCATGGAGATGCGCCCGCAGGGCTCTTCAGTGGCTGGGTTGATCACGTCATGCGTGCGCGGCGCGGCCGGGGCGACCCACTTGCCATCGATATAGAAGTTGAGTTGTTCGCGCATTTCGGCTCCCACATGCGATCTAGCGACTATCAGATATAAGCAACCCTCCGGAGACCGCCACCTGTCGCCTGACCAAAAACCCCTGCGCTCCTATGGCCGCCTCAAGGCGCGCGCGCTGAAACCACGCCAAGCCGCGCTGGTTGAGGCGCTGCTGCCGCATCTGGCTGTGCCGGAGAAGGGAGAGATCGATGTGGAGGCGTTGTTCGGCGCGATGGGGCCGGAAACGGCGCCCTATGATTTGAGGCCGCCCGCCGTCTCGCCGCCAATGCCAGGCGGGCCGATGGTGCTCGAAATCGGCTTTGGCGGGGGCGAGCATCTGGCCGCTCAGGCCCAGGCGCATCCGCAATCGCGCTTCATCGGCGTCGAGCCGTTTCTCAATGGCGTCGGCTCATGCCTGCGGCACATCGAGGAAAGCGGCGTTGCGAATGTGCGGCTGCATCAGGGCGATGCGCGCGACGTCATCGTGCGGCTGCCCGATGCATCGCTCGATCTCTGCTACATTCTGTTTCCCGATCCGTGGCCGAAACTGCGCCATCACAAGCGCCGCCTGATTCAAGCGGATTTCCTCGGCGAACTTGCGCGCGTGCTGAAACCGGGCGCGGAAGTGCGCTTCGCTACCGATTGGGCGAACTACGCCGCCTGGACGCTGGAGCATTTCACGCGTGATGCACGCTTTGCCTGGACCGCCGAATGTGCGCGCGACTGGCGCGAGCCATGGCCGGGCCATGTCACCACGCGCTATGAATCTAAAAAGCTCGGCGATTGCGCGCCGATTTGGCTGCGGTTTGCGCGTTGCTAGCGCGCGTCCGCCGGCTCAATCTTGGATCGCGCGGTAGATTTCGGTGCGGAGCTTTGCTTCCGGCGTTTTGTGCGGATCGTCGACATAGACTTCCCACACCGGCATCGCCTTGGCGGCCGATTGCGCATCCATGTGATCCCACAACGCTTTGTGGGATTGGTTGAGATTGGCGTAGGAGCCGACATGCGTCGTCGTGAAAACATCGCCTGCCGGTATGACGTCGGATTTCACCGCGCCGGATGCGCGCTTGGCGTCTGCGGCGCTGACGAAAAGCCCGGCGCGAAACGCCATCCGGTCGCTCTTGGGCATTTCCATATAGATCGTCATCGGCATGGCGAGCGGCTGGATGCCGTTCTGTTGCGCGAACCCGAACACTTCGCCGAAACCACTGGCCATCGCTTCTGAGATTTCGGCCGGGGTGAACGCAGGCGCGCGATCGACGTAAATGTAATGCTGCTCGGGCAGCGTGCGGCGTTCGATGCTCATGGGCGCGTTCCTCCGTGCTGATATGGCGGGCCTACAGCCCCAGCGTGAATAGGGCTAGCGCTGCTCCGCGATATCGGCTATATCCACATCCAACATCGCTGATGCCTCCGATGGAGGCGCAGCGGCGGGGCCCAGCCCCGCCGCTTTTTTGTTACCCGATTTGGGGTGCGGTCTGGCCGCGCCGCTTGTCGTTCATCGGAGACGATCCGTGCGTAAGCCCAAGCCTGCCGTGAAAGCCTTGTTCGCGGCGATGGAGGTCGCCCGCGAGGCCGAAGAGCTGATGCTTTCCGCGCCGCTCAAGCTGCGCCTTGAGCCGCCGCCGGAAAAGGCGATCCAGATCGATCCGGCGTGGCTTGCCTTGCTTGGAGCTAAGGCGCGCGCGTGAGAGCGATCAATCCCGCCGAGGAGCGCGTCATCGCGCTGATTGAGCCCACGGCCGTGCAATTGGGCTACCGCATCGTGCGGGTGCGGCTCTCTGGCAACCGGCGCAAGCGGCTCCAAATCATGGCGGAACGGCTGAGCGACGGACAGATGGGCATTGAGGATTGCGAGCGCTTTTCGCGCGCGATCTCGCCATTGTTCGACATGGAGGAGGCGATTCAGGGCGAGTTCGATCTGGAAGTGTCGTCGCCCGGCATCGACCGGCCGCTGATGACGATCGACGATATCGAACGCTGGCAAGGCTATGACGCGAAGTTCGAAACCGCCGCGCCGGTCAACGGGCAGCGCCGCTTCAAGGGCGTCATTGGCGGCGTCGATGGCGGCGCGATCACGCTGAAGACGCAGATCGGCGATGTGCAGCTTGATTTTTCGGCGCTGTCGGATGCGCGCCTGGTGCTGACCGACAGA
The DNA here is from genome assembly GCA_030430715.1 of Alphaproteobacteria bacterium. Classification (GTDB taxonomy): domain Bacteria; phylum Pseudomonadota; class Alphaproteobacteria; order Caulobacterales; family Aquidulcibacteraceae; genus Vitreimonas. The sequence goes on along the minus strand of JAUIJZ010000023.1, from coordinate 19,979 downwards.
CTGATCGAATTGGATTTGAAACGGGCGAAGGCGGCAGAGGCCGCCGAACAGAAAAATCTCGACGAAGGGAAGACATCATGAGCACAGGCATTTCCGCAAACCGCATGGAAATCCTGCAGATCGCCGAAGCGGTGGCGCGGGAAAAATCCATCGAGAAGGAAATCGTCATCGAAGCGATGGAGCACGCGCTGCAAAAGGCGGCGCGCTCGCGCTACGGCGCTGAACATGACATCCGCGCCGACATTGACCCGGAGACCGGCGAAATGACGCTGAAGCGGGTGATGACGGTGGTGGACGAGAGCATGCTGGATCCGGAAACGCGTCCGTTCAATCCGTCCACGGATATCATGGTCGACGTCGCCAAAAAGACGGATCCGGAAGCATTTCCGGGCAAGGAATATGAAGAAGGTCTGCCGCCGATCGAATTCGGCCGCGTCGCCGCGCAGACCGCCAAGCAGGTGATCAATCACGAAGTGCGCGAAGCTGAGCGTGAGCGTCAGTTTGGCGAGTACAAGGATCGCGTCGGCGAAGTGATCAATGGCGTGGTGAAGCGCGTCGAATTTTACAACGTGATCGTCGATCTCGGCCGCGCCGAAGGCGTGATCCGCAAGAGCGAGAGCATTCCGCGCGAAAATCTCCGCGTCGGCGACCGCACCCGCGCTTACATCTATGACGTACGCCGCGAGTCGAAAGGCCCGCAAATCTTCCTGTCGCGCGCCAAGCCCGAATTCATGGCGCGCCTGTTCGCGCAGGAAGTGCCGGAAGTTTACGAGGGCGTGATCGAGATCAAGGCCGCCGCGCGCGATCCTGGCTCTCGCGCCAAGATCGCCGTGCTCAGTCATGACGGCTCGATCGATCCGGTCGGCGCCTGCGTCGGGATGCGCGGCGCGCGCGTGCAGGCTGTCGTCGGCGAGTTGCAGGGCGAGAAGATCGACATCATCCCCTGGTCTCCCGATCCGGCGACCTTCATCGTCAACTCGCTGCAGCCGGCGGAAGTGTCCAAGGTCGTGCTCGACCCGGAAGAGGCGCGCGTTGAAGTCGTCGTCGCCGAACCGCAGCTTTCGCTCGCCATCGGCCGCCGCGGCCAGAACGTGCGATTGGCCTCGCAGCTTACGGGCTGGTCGATCGACATTCTCACCGAAGCCGAGGAATCCGAGCGCCGTCAGAAGGAATTCGCGGAACGCACGGAGCTCTTCATCAAGGCGCTCGAAGTCGACGAAATGTTCGCGCAATTGCTCGCTTCGGAAGGCTTCGAGACGGTCGAGGAGATCGCCTATATCGAGCAGGGCGAACTCGCCACGCTGGAAGGCCTCAACGAGGAAATCGCCGAGGAATTGCAGGCGCGGGCGCGCGAATATCTCGAGAAGCTCGCGGCCGAACTGGAAGCGCGGCGCAAGGAACTCGGCGTCGCCGACGATTTGGCTCAAGCGCCGGGTCTTACCGGGCCGATGCTTGTTGCGCTCGGCGAGCAGGACATAAAGACACTCGACGATTTCGCCGGCCTCACCGGCGACGATCTGCGTGGCTGGTTCGAGACCAAGGGCGGCGAGCGCGTGCGTGAGCCGGGCATGCTGGAAAGCTTCCAGCTGACCCAGGAACAGGCTGACGCGCTGGTGCTCAATGCGCGCATCACGGCCGGCTGGATCGACGCGCCGCCCGAAGAAGAAGCGGCCGCGGACCAGGCGGAGGAAAGCTGAGAGCCATGCGCATCGGCATTGTCGGCGCCACCGGATTGGTTGGCGATCTCATGCGCTCCATCCTGGCGGAGCGCGCCTTTCCCGTAGAGCAGATGCGTTATTTCGCGTCTGCACGCTCGGCTGGGAAGACGCTGCCTTGGAAAGATAAGAGCATCACCGTCGAAGACGCGACGCAGGCGGATTTTTCCGGCCTCGACATCGTGTTCTTTTCCGCCGGCGGCTCGACCTCCAAGCAATTGGCGCCGGTGGCGGCCAAGGCGGGCGCCACGGTGATCGATAATTCGTCCGCGTGGCGGAGCGATCCCGAGGTGCCGCTTGTCGTCTCCGAAGTGAATCCGCACGCGCTGAAGACGATCCCGAAAGGCATCGTCGCCAATCCGAATTGCACCACCATGGCGGCCATGCCGGTGCTGAAGCCGCTGCACAAGGCGGCGGGCCTCAAGCGTTTGGTCGTGAGCACGTATCAGGCGGTGTCTGGCGGCGGTCTCGCCGGCGTCAGCGAACTTGAAGCCGCCGTGCGGGCGACCGCATCGGATTCCGCCGCGCTGACTTATAAGGGCGATGCGCTGAAATTTCCCGAAGGGAAAAAGTGGCCGGCCGGCATCGCCTTCAACGTGGCGCCGCTCAATTACGTTTACGTCGAAGACGGCTACACCGAAGAAGAGATCAAGCTGCGCGACGAGAGCCGTAAGATTTTGGAGATTCCCAATCTGCCGGTTTCCGGAACGTGCGTACGCGTGCCGGTCTATACGGGCCATTCGCTCTCCATCAATGCCGAGTTCGAACGCGCGATCGCGCCGGAACAGGCGCTGGACATTCTGGGCAAGGCCGAGGGCGTGGTGGTGACCGAGGCCCCGAATGCGCTCGACGCCACGGGCCGCGATCCGGTTTATGTCGGGCGCGTGCGCAAGGATCCCACCGTGCCGCATGGCCTCGCCTTGTTCGTGACGGGCGACAATCTGCGCAAGGGCGCGGCGCTCAATGCCGTTCAGATCGCGGAAGTGCTCCGCGACATGCGGCAATAGGGAGATGCGCCCATCGTCGCCTCCACCCCAACGCCCGCGCCGGCAAAAAAAGCCGAACCGAAGCTGAGAGAGCGCCGCTGCGTCGCCAGCGGCGAAAGCTTGCCCGATGCGCAGCTGATCCGCTTCGCGCTGGGGCCGGATGGAATGGTGGTTCCCGATGTGGCGGCGAAACTGCCGGGACGGGGCGCGTGGGCGCGCGCCGACCGCGCGGCGCTGGAACAAGCGGTAAAAAAAGGCGGTTTCGCACGGGCCTTTAAGAACGCGGTGAAGACGCCCGTGGATCTCGCCGGGCAGACAGAAGCGCTCCTGGCCCGGCGTTGCCTTGATTTGCTGGGCATGGCGCAGCGGGCCGGCGCGCTCGCGGTCGGCGCAACGAAGGTAGAACACGCAATCCGCGCACAGCCATTGCGACTGCTAATTGAGGCTGCCGATGGCGCCGAAGAGGGTCGCGAAAAGCTGATGAGTCTCCATATAGGGTTATGGCGCGCGCCGCCGCCGGCCGTAGCTTGCTTCAACGCGACCGAATTGGGCGTGGCGCTTGGGCGGGAACGTGTGATACACGCTACCCTGCTTCAAGAGCGTTTGGCGCTGGTCTGGGCGACGGAAATCAGCCGTCTCGCGGGATTTAGGACCATTGTTCCGGCCTCTTGGCCCGCTTCCTGGCGCTCCGTCGGATGGGGATTGGGCGGCGCGGATTCTGGCTTGAAGCTCCAGAGCCGCGGCGAGCCCAAGGATTTGGAACTGTGATCAGCCGCGATGGCGGCGAATTTAGGAATGTGAACCCGACTGCATGAGTGACGGCTCCGAACAGAAAGAAGGCGCTTCCGGCCGCAAGCCGCTGACGCTCACCCGCACCACGAGCGGGGGCACCGTGCGTCAGAGCTTCAGCCACGGGCGCACCAAGCAAGTCGCTGTCGAAGTGCGTGAGAAGCGTGCGATCGGCCGCGGCGGTGCTGGCGCCGCGCCGAGCGCGCCTGGTCCTGGCGTGCCGCCGCCGATCAAGTCGCGCGCGCCGAAGGCTGCGCCGGCCGCGCCGGAACCCGCGCCGCCGCCCGTGCGTCCGGGCGACATCAGCGATGTTGAAGCGCGCCGCCGCGAAGAAGCGGTGCGCCGCGCCATGGCCGAGCGTGAAGCGCGCGAACAGCGTCTGCGCGCCGAAGAAGAACAACGCCGCGCGCTCGATGAAGCGCAGCGCAAGAAGGCGGCCGAACTCGCCGCCGCCGAAGCGGAAGCTGAAGCGCGCCGCCGTGAAGCGGAAGCCGAGGCCGAGGCGGAAGCCGTTGAAGCACAAGCGCCTGCCGAAGCGCCGCCCGCTCCCGCGCAGCCCACGCGCGGGCCGGTTGCGAAAGAAGAGAATACCAATCTGCTGGGCGATCTGGGCGGACGCATCAAGTCTGCGCGCAAGCCGCTGCCCACGGCGCCGGTCAAGCCCGCTAAGAAGGGTGAGCCGAAGCGCCGCGAAGGCAAGCTCACGCTCGACATGGTCGAGCGCATCACCGAAGGGGACGACGATCGCGTTCGCTCGCTGGCGGCGTACCGCCGTGCGCAGCAGAAAGAAAAAGAACGCCGCGCCAAGCTGATGGGCGGCGGCGACCGCGAGCGCATCACGCGCGAAGTGACGATTCCGGAAACCATCACGGTTCAGGATCTCGCCAACCGCATGGCCATTCGCGTGGCCGACATCATCAAATTCATGATGCGCCAAGGCCAGATGGTGAAGCAGGCCGATGTGCTCGACGCCGATACGGCTGAGCTGATCGCCACCGAATATGGCCACATCGTCAAGCGCGTCGCGGAATCGGACGTTGAAGAGGGGCTCTCCGGCGAAGTCGATGCCGAAGAAGATCTCAAGCCGCGTCCGCCGGTCGTGACCATTATGGGCCACGTCGACCACGGCAAAACATCGCTGCTCGACGCGCTGCGCGAGACCGATGTCGCCGCCGGTGAGGCGGGCGGCATCACGCAGCATATCGGCGCCTATCAGGTGCGTCTGAAGGACGGCAGCCGGGTCACATTCCTCGACACGCCTGGCCACGCCGCGTTCTCCAGCATGCGCGCGCGCGGCGCCCAGGTTACGGACGTTGTTGTGCTTGTGGTCGCCGCCGATGACGGCGTCATGCCGCAAACGGCTGAAGCGATCAGCCACGCCAAGGCTTCGGGCGTGCCGCTCATCGTCGCCGTCAACAAGATCGACAAACCCGACGCGAATCCGGAACGCGTGCTGCAGGAATTGCTGCAGCATGAGATCGTCACCGAGAATTTCGGCGGTGAAGTGTTGCACGTCGAAGTTTCTGCGCTGAAGAAAACCGGTCTCGACAAGCTGGTTGAGACCATTCTGCTGCAGGCGGAATTGCTCGATATCAAAGCGAATCCGAAGCGCGCCGCCGAGGCGACGGTGATCGAGTCGCGGCTTGATCGCGGTCGCGGCGTCGTCGCCACCGTTCTCGTGCAAAAAGGCACGCTGAAGCGCGGCGATATTGTCGTCGCCGGCGCCCAATGGGGCCGCGTGCGCGCGCTCGCCAACGAGCGCGGGCAGATGCTCAACGAAGCCGGGCCGTCCGAGCCGGTGGAGATCATGGGCCTCGAAGGCGTGCCCGATCCGGGCGACACGATGCAGGTGGTCGAAAACGAAAACCGCGCGCGTGAAATCGCCGATTATCGTCAGCGTAAGCGCCGTGAGCGCATGTCCGTGGGCGCCAGCCGCGGCAACTCGCTTGAGCAGATGATGGCGCGCATCAAGGATACGGGCGCGTCCGAATTGCCGGTGCTGATCAAGGCTGACGTGCAAGGTTCGGCGGAAGCGATCACGGGCTCGCTCGATAAGCTGGGCACTGAAGAAGTGCAGGCGCGCACCGTGCATAGCGGCGTTGGCGCCATCAACGAATCCGATGTGCAGCTGGCCAAGACGTCCGGCGCTTCAGTGATTGGCTTCAATGTCCGCGCCTCCAAGGAAGCGCGCGATCTGGCCGAACGCGAAGGCGTGGAAATTCGCTATTACTCGATCATCTACGATCTGATCGACGACATTAAGGGCGTCATGTCCGGCATGCTCGCGCCGATCAATCGCGAGACATTCCTGGGCAATGCCGAAGTGCTTGAAGTCTTCCAGATTTCGAAGGTCGGCAAAGTCGGCGGCTGCCGCGTGACCGAAGGCGTCGTGCGCAAGGGCGCCAAGGTGCGTATCCTGCGCGACAATGTCGTGATCCAGGAAATGGGCGTGCTCACCACGCTTAAGCGCTTCAAGGATGAAGTGAACGAAGTCGTCATGGGTCAGGAATGCGGCATGAGTTTCGGCCAGTTCCAGGACATCAAAAAGGGCGACGTGGTCGAGTGCTTCAACGTCGAAGTCGTGCAGCGCACGCTTTAAAGGGCTCGTGCGAACATGAAATGGTTTGCGGCAGCGGCGGCCGCGCTTGCGCTTTTCGCAGCGGGTTGCGGGCGTGAAGATGAAGTCGAGCAGGCGCCGAGCGTGCGCGCCTCAACGATCGTGTCGCCGGAAACGCGGGTCGATACCGTGCCCGAGGAAGAGCCGGCGCTGGCGCGTTCGCAATGGCGCGCCGCCAACGATCAGGCGCGCAGCGTGGCGGGCAATTTGCGCGTGAGCCTCGCGGGCAATCGTGGCGGGCCGGTGATTTTCGCATTCGCCAATGGCGTGACGGTGCGGGCGCAGCCCTATTCGGTGGTGCCGTCGGATTCGCGATCGGGCGTGGGCGGACAAAGCTTTGCCGCCGTGATGGGCGGCGATCCGCGTGTCGATGCCTGGCTCTATCGCGTGCTCGACGAAAACGTGACGCGCAGCGCCGTGCGCGGCGGGCTTTGCGGCGAAGACCCCACACGGCACATGGCCGTCAGCGAATTTGTCGACGGCAGCGGGCGCTGGGTGTTCAAGATCGCGGCCTTCAAAGGCGAAAGCGAGCCGCCGTCGGGCCGCGACGTGCAAAATTGCGGCGCCTACGCCTACACGGCGCAATAAGATGAAACGCAAAACCAAAGGCAACGGCGCGCCTTCGCAGCGCCAATTGCGCGCCGGTGAATTGGTGCGCCATGCGCTGGTGGAGATTCTCGCGCGCGAGGAGCTGCGCGATCCCGACCTTCAAGGTGTTTCGATCACGGTGGGCGAAGTGCGCGCCTCTCCCGATTTGAAGCACATGACGGCGTTTGTCTCGGCGCTCGGGCCGGGCGATGCGCGCGTGATCGCGCAGGCGCTGACACGCTGTTCGGGATTTTTGCGCGGCAGGCTGGCGCGCGCGATCGAGCTGCGCTTCACGCCTGAACTGCATTTCCAGCCGGACGTCTCCTACGAAGAGGCGCGCCATATCGATGAAATTCTCGCGAGCCCGGAAGTCGCGCGCGACCTGCGTAACGAAAGCGAAGATTGATGGGCCGCCGCAAGAAGGGTGAGGACGTTTCCGGCTGGGTGGTTCTCGACAAGCCCGAAGACATGACCTCAACGCATGCGGTCTCAGCGGTGCGGCGCATCTTCAATGCGCAAAAGGCTGGCCATTCGGGCACGCTCGATCCCTTGGCTTCGGGCATCCTGCCGATTGCGCTGGGCGAAGCCACCAAGACCGTGCCCTGGCTGATGGAAGCGGAGAAGACGTATCTCTTTTCCATCAAATGGGGCGTCTCGACCGACACGCAGGATCGTGAAGGCAAGGTCGTCGCCGAAAGCGCCGTGCGGCCCGCCCCCGAAGCCATCAGCGAAGCGCTGAAGAGCTTTATCGGCGAGATCGAGCAGGTCCCGCCCCAGTTCAGCGCCGTGAAGGTGGATGGCGAGCGGGCCTATGACATCGCCCGCTCGGGCGAGACGGTCGAGCTCGAAGCACGGCAGGTCACGGTCTATGAGGCCGAACTGGCCGGCACGGAGGGCGAGGACCTCGCCCATTTCCGCGTCCGCTCTGGAAAAGGCTTCTATATCCGCGCCCTGGTCCGCGATCTGGCGGCCAAACTGGGGGCTGAGGGCCATGTCTGGCGGCTGCGCCGGACTGCCGTGGGGCCGTTCAGCGAAGAGGGCGCGGTAACGCTCGACGTGCTGGAGGATTTGCGCCATAAGGGCGCCGCGTCAGAACGCCTGAAACCCGTTGAGACCGCGCTGGCCGACATCCCGGCGCTGGCCATCAACGGAGAGGACGCGTTCAAGCTCAGACAGGGACGGCCGATCGTTCTCCTCCCCCATGTGGTGGAGGCGCTGAAGCCGAAATTCCGTGACCGCACGATTAGCGGTCAGGATGCCTCCCGCGCAGCGCTCGCTCTCTTCGAGGGCAAAGCGGTGGCTCTGGGTGACGTGCGGGCCGGCCGCTTTAAGCCGACCCGCGTGTTTCACATTGCAAACCAATAGGAGCCCCGATGTCGATTTCTACTGAGCGCAAGAGCGCGCTCATCAAAGAACATGCGCGCGGCAAGGACGACACCGGTTCGCCGGAAGTACAAGTCGCTATTCTGTCCGAGCGCATCACCACGCTCACCGAGCACTTCAAGACCCACAAGAAAGACAACCATTCGCGCCGCGGCCTTCTGAAGATGGTCTCGCAGCGCCGCCGGTTGCTCGACTATCTCAAAGATCGCGATCAATCGCGCTACGCCGCTTTGATCGAAAAGCTGGGTCTGCGCCGCTAGGCGCGGACTCATTCCTCTTCCCACGCGGGAGAGGAGATCGCTCGCTTGCGATCGCAGGTGAGGGGTGCTGACGCGATTGTCAGACCTCGCTTTCACCCCTCATCCGTCATCGCGCTGCGCGCGCTGATGCCTTCTCTCACACGGGAGGAGGAGTGTGACGACCCCGCGCCGATATGCGGCGCGGGTATTCGCGCGCGGAATCCGTCCGCGTGCTTTGACAGGCCGCCCTGCAGGGGCAGCGCGGCTGGAGTATGATGTATGTTTGATCCCAAATCCGTTTCTATCGACTGGGCCGGGCGCAAGCTCACGCTCGAAACCGGCAAAGTCGCGCGCCAAGCCGACGGCGCCGTCTATGCCAGCTGGGGCGAAACCGCGCTGCTCGCGACTGTTGTGTACGCGAAGGAAGCCAAGCCCGGGCAGGACTTCTTCCCGCTCACGGTGAACTACCAAGAAAAGTATTTTGCGTCGGGCCGCATTCCCGGCGGCTTCTTCAAGCGTGAAGGCCGCCCCACGGAGCGCGAAACGCTGCTGTCGCGCCTGATCGATCGCCCGATCCGTCCGCTGTTCGTCGATGGCTTCAAGAACGAAGTGCAAGTCATCATCACCGTTCTGTCCTGGGACAATGAAAACGAGAGCGATCTGCTCGCCATGGTCGCGGCTTCCGCTGCGCTGACCATTTCCGGCGTACCGTTCCTCGGCCCCATCGGCGCTTCGCGCGTTGGCTGGATTGACGGTCAGCCGGTGCTGAACCCGACCATCGAGCAGATGAAAACCTCCGATCTCGATCTCGTCGTCGCCGGCACCGCCAATGCGATCATGATGGTCGAATCCGAAGTGAAGGAATTGACCGAGGAGCAAATGCTCCAATCGCTCAGTCTCGCGCACAAGGGCATGCAGCCGGTGATCGACGCGATCATCGAGCTTGCGGAACAAGCCAGCAAAGAGCCGTTCGATTTCCAACCGGCCGACAATTCGGCGCTGAAGGGCAAGATCGAAGGCTTGATCGGCGCGGACCTCGCCGCCGCCTACAAGATCACGAACAAGGCCGAGCGCTACGCCGCTGTCGGCGCGCTGCGCGATAAGGCCAAGGCCGAATTCGGCAAGACCGACGATAAGCCGGACGGCGCCGACGCCAACGTGCTCAAGGAAGTGTTCAAGGAAGTGGAATCCGACACGGTGCGCTCGCGCATCGTCAAGGAGAAGGGCCGCATCGACGGCCGTCCGGTCGACAAAGTGCGTCCCATCGAAGCCGAAGTCGGCTTCCTGCCGCGCACGCACGGCTCGTCGCTGTTCACGCGCGGGGAAACCCAAGCCGTTGTCGTCGCCACGCTGGGCACCGCCGAAGATGAGCAATTCATCGACGCGCTCTCGGGCACGACCAAGGAGCGTTTCATGCTCCACTACAACTTCCCGCCCTATAGCGTCGGCGAAACCGGCCGCATGGGCGGTGCGGGCCGCCGCGAAATCGGCCACGGCAAGCTGGCTTGGCGTGCGATGAAGGCGGTGCTGCCGAGCGCCGAGCAATTCCCGTACACGGTGCGCCTCGTTTCCGAGATCACCGAGTCGAACGGCTCGTCCTCGATGGCCACGGTCTGCGGTTCGTCGCTGGCGCTGATGGATGCGGGCGTGCCGATTGCGGCGCCGGTCGCGGGCGTCGCCATGGGCCTCATCCTGGAAGATTACGGCTTCGAAGTGCTCACCGACATTCTCGGCGACGAGGATCATCTCGGCGACATGGACTTCAAAGTCGCGGGCACCGAGAAGGGCATCACCTCGCTGCAAATGGACATCAAGGTCGCGGGCATCACCGAGGAGATCATGAAGGTCGCCCTCGAGCGTGCGCACGCGGGCCGCATGCACATTCTCGGCGAGATGAACAAAGCGCTCACCGCGCCGCGCGACAGCGTTGGCCCCAACGCGCCGCGCATCGAGCAGATCAAGATCCCGGTCGATAAGATCCGTGACGTGATCGGCACGGGCGGCAAGGTGATCCGCGAGATCGTCGAAAAGACCGGCGCGAAAGTGAACGTCGAGGACGATGGCACGGTGAAAGTGGCGTCCGCCAATTCCGAGTCGATCGAAGCGGCGATCAAGTGGATCAAGTCGCTGACCTCCGAACCGGAAGTCGGCCAGATCTATGAAGGCAAGGTCGTGAAGGTGATGGAGTTCGGCGCGTTCGTGAACTTCTTCGGCGCCAAGGACGGCCTGGTGCACGTTTCCCAGCTGGCGCGCGAGCGCGTGGAAAAGCCGGGCGACGTGGTCAAGGAAGGCGATACCGTGAAGGTGAAGCTCCTGGGCTTCGACGATCGCGGCAAAGTGCGCCTCTCGATGAAGGTCGTCGATCAAGCCACCGGCGCCGATCTCACGGCTGAACTGGGCGAAGAAGCCGAAGACCACGGCCCGCGCCGTGATCGCGGCGATCGCCCGCGCCGTGACCGTCGTCCGCGCCGCGAAGGCGGCGGCGGCGGCGGCGAGTAATCAGGCTCGCGGCAACGCAAAATGAAAAGCCCGCTTCGCAAGAGGCGGGCTTTTCTCTTTTCAGCTCATATACCAGCCGCCATTCACATTGATGGTTTGGCCGGTCATGAAGCCGTTCGTCGCCAGCATGACGACAATTTGCGCCACTTCGTCGGGCTGGCCGAAACGGCCAATCGGCAGGCGGTCGGGCGTGATGTTGGGATTGCCCTTGATCATATCGGTCTCGATCAAAGCCGGCGCGATAGCGTTGGCCGTCACGCCTTCCTTGACCAGAGTGATGGCGTAGCTGTGCATCAAGCCGATCAATCCCGCCTTGCTCGCGGCGTAGTGCGGTCCGATGACGCCGCCGGTCTGCGCCGCAATCGAAGACAGCAGAATGATCCGCCCCCATTTGCGCGCGCGCATGCCGGGCAGCGCGGCTTGCGTGACATAGAACGCTGAACTGAGATTGGCGCTGATCGTTTCCTGCCAATCCTTGGCGGTCAGATCGCCAATCGGCTTGGACGGGTTGATGCCGGCATTGTTGACGACAATGTCGACGCTGCCGAGTTCACCGATGGCTTTCTCGACGAGCGCTTGCGCTTCTTCAGGCGCGGAAAGGTCCGCCGGCAAAGCGATCGCCCGGCGTCCCATGGCGATGATCGCACCAGCGGCGGCTTCCGCTTCGCTCTTCCCTGATCTGTACGCAACCGCGACATCCGCGCCCGCGCGTGCAAGCTGGATCGCGGCTTCGCGGCCAATGCCGCGCGACCCGCCGGTCACGAGCGCGGTTTTTCCATTCAGCATGCTCATTCTAAGGGCTCCAAGATCGGAAAGATGTGTCGAGCGCAGCCGCGCACTATATGGCGCTTTGTCCCAACTCAATGCGTCATGGTTTGCCGCGCGCGTGCGCCGCCGCTAGGCTTGCGGCATGGCGCTTGTTCTGCTCGCACGTTTCGCTTCTTTGCCCGAAGCCATGGTGGCGAAGTCGTTGCTTGAATCGGGCGGGGTGGATGTCGTCATGCCTGAGCAGGGGCTTGTCGCGGCCGAACTCGATATGGGCGTGATGGGAGGCTGGCGTCTGCTCGTGCTGGAAGAGGATGTCGAGACGGCGCGGCTTATCTTCGCCGAAGCGAAGCTGAGCATGTGAGCCTCAGGCTGCGGCGCGCGCGACGATCTGTTCCGACACCTCCCACAAGCGGCGCGCATTTTCCGGATCGCGGGCTGCGGCGCTCGGCGTCACGCGTTTACGCTTGGAGAAATAGCCGCCGCTTTCGCGTCCGCCGGCTTCGGAGGTCGCCAGCCAGACCAGCGTGTCCGCGCCTTGCTCGGGCGTGATCGCCGCGAAATTATTCCAGATGCCGATCAGATGTCCGATCAGGCCGTTGCCCTGCCCAAAGCGCGTATTGACCACGCCGGGATGGAAGCTGTTGGCGACGACGCCCGTGCCTTCGAGCCGCCGCGCGAGTTCGTTGGCGTGCAGCATGTTGCACAGCTTGGAGAGGCCATAGGCCGCCATCACGCCGTCACGCTTGCTGTCGAGATCGTCAAAGTCGAGCTTGCGGACGAAGGCATGCGCGCTGGAGGCGGTGTTGATGATGCGTGCGCCCGGCGTGCGCTTCAGGTTTTCCAGCAACGCATTGGTCAGCACGAAATAGGCCATGTGATTGACGGCGAAGGTCAGCTCCAAACCATCAATTGTGGTCACGCGCTGGGACAGCATGGCCCCGGCATTGTTGGCGAGCACGTCGATGCGCGGCTCTTCCGCCGCGATCAGCGCGCCAACGCGCTGCATATCGGCGATGCTGGAAAAGTCGGCGATGTGCGCCTTGTGCTCCACGCCCGGGCCGGCAGCGCGGATCTTCGCCATGGAGGCGTCCAGGCGCTGTTGGTCGCGCGCGATCGTGACGATGCGCGCGCCTTGCCTGGCGAACGTGATCGCCGCGGACTCGCCGAGGCCGGACGTCGCGCCGGTGATGACAACGATTTTGCCTTGCATGCTCTTGTCTCTGCTTAAGCCACGCGGCCTTTAATATAGCCGCTCGCGTATTGTCTCTAGTCTTCGCTACGGGTGTAGCTAGGCGCTAGATTGATTGCGCGCGTTCAGGTGCGCGCCGCTCCAACGCTTCGGATACCTCCCACAGACGCCGTGCGTTCGCGTCGTTACACGCAGGGGATTTTGGCGCTATGCGCTTGCGCTTCGCGAAATAGCCGCCGCTTTCACGCGCCGCCGCGTCCGAGCTCGCCAGCCAGACGAGCGTATCGCCGCCTTGCTCCGCCGTCACGCCAGTCATCGTGTGCCAGCCATTGATCAAGACGCTGATCCAACCGTTTCCGGTGCCAAACCGCGTACGCACCATGCCGGGATGGAAGCTGTTCGCAACGATGTTCGATCCGGCTAAGCGCTTGGCCAGCTCATTCGCGTGCAGAATATTGCAGAGCTTAGACAGGGCATAAGCGGTGAGGATGCCTTCGCTCTTGCTGTCGAGGTCGTCGAAATCGATCGCCTTGATGAATGAATGCGCGCTTGAGGAGGTATTAATGATCCGCGCGTTGGTCGCGCGTTTAAGGCTTTCCATCAGAGCGTTGGTCAACACGAACGGCGCCATATGATTGACGGCAAAAGTAAGTTCGAGACCGTCAACGGTAGTCACGCGCTTTGACAACATTGCGCCGGCATTGTTGGCGAGCACGTCGATCTTTGGTGTTTCGGCGGCGATTAATGCGCCGACCCGTTTCATGTCTGCGATGCTGGAGAAATCCGCCAAGTAAGATTTGTGCGCAGCTGCAGGGCCGGCGGCGCGAATTTTCGGCATTGAGACGTCGAGACGACCTTGGTCGCGCGCGATGCAGATGATAGTTGCGCCCTGACGCGCCATTTCTATGGCGGCGGCTTCGCCGAGCCCCGACGTTGCGCCGGTAATGACGACCACTTTGCCCTGCATGGGTTTGTTCTCGCTCACTCGCCGCCTCCGTCGGGCACGCCGACAATGTGGAAGCCGGCGTCAACGTGCACGACTTCGCCGGTGGTGGATTTGCCGAGATCGGAGAGCAGCCAGAGCGCCGCGCCGCCAATGCCCTCCATGCTGGTGTCTTCCTTCATCACCGACCATTCCCGGCCAGTGGCGAGCAAGCCGCGTCCGCCCTGAATGCCTGCGAGCGCGAGCGTGCGCACGGCGCCTGCGGAGATCGCATTCACGCGAATGCCGGCTGGTCCAAGATCGCGCGCCATGTAGCGCATCGACGCTTCAAGGCAGGCTTTCGCGACGCCCATCACATTATAGCTCGGCAACACGCGTTCGGCGCCGAGATAGGTGAGCGTCACCATCGAGCCGCCCGTCTTCATCATTTTCGCGGCGCGTTTTCCGGCGGCGACGAAAGAGAAGGCGGAGATATCCATCGTGCGCAGGAAATTTTCGCGCGTGGTGTTTTCGACGAACGAGCCCTTGAGTTCGTTCTTGTCGGAAAAGGCAATCGAGTGGACGAGGAAGTCCAAACCGCCCCACGCCTTCTCAAGCTGGCCGAAAGCGGAATCCATTTGCGCGTCGTCGGTGACATCGCACTCGATCATCATCTTGACGCCGATGCTTTCCGCGAGCGGACGCACGCGCTTTTCCAGCGCTTCGCCTTGATAAGTGAAGGCGAGTTCAGCGCCTTGCGCCGCGAGTTGGCTGGCAATGCCCCAGGCGATCGATTTGTCATTGGCGACGCCCATGATCAGGCCGCGCTTGCCTGCCAACAGATTGCCTTTCGGAAACGCCCACTCGTCGGCCATCGATCCGTACTCCTTGAAATCACTGGCGCGCACCTGCGCGCGCCGGGCGGCGGCGGTCAAGCCCGCGGCTGGAACATTTGCGGTCCAAAGCGCCGGAAAGTGAGTTCGTGGTTCGGAACGGAGACGCAGCGGCGGCGTTTATTCTGTCTAACGATACCGGAGCGAACTAACCCCTTGTCTCGGCGTCGTAGGACGCCGGTGCGCAGAAATGCGGGCCGGCGTCTTTTGTGCGTTCAGGCCGCCAGCTTGGCGAAAGCGAGCGTTGCGTTGGTGCCGCCGAAGCCGAACGAATTGGAGAGCACGCAATTGAGCGTGCGCTCCTGCGTTTCGCGCGCGATGGGAAGCCCCGCAAATTCAGGGTCGAGGTCTTCAATGTGGGCGCTCTTGCAGACGAAACCATTGTTCATCATCAGCAGCGAATAGATCGCTTCCTGCACGCCGGCCGCGCCGAGTGAATGGCCGGTGAGCGACTTGGTGGCGGAGATAGCCGGGATTTTGTCGCCGAACACGGCGCGCACGGCTTCCATCTCCTTGGAATCGCCGACCGGCGTCGAGGTGGCGTGCGGATTGATGTAATCGACCGGGCGGTCGAGATATTTCATCGCCATCTGCATGCAGCGCGCCGCGCCTTCGCCGGAAGGGGCGACCATGTCGTGGCCGTCGCTGGTGGCGCCGTAGCCCACCACTTCGCCATAGATGGTCGCGCCGCGTTTCTTGGCGCGTTGCAATTCTTCAAGCACCAAAACCCCGGCGCCGCCCGCAATCACGAAGCCGTCGCGATTGGCGTCAAAGGCGCGTGAGGCGATGCCGGGCGTTTCATTATACTTGCTGCTCATCGCGCCCATGGCGTCGAACAGCACCGAAAGCGTCCAATCCAATTCTTCCGAACCGCCGGCGAACATCACATCCTGGCGGCCGGCCGCGATGTGTTCGTAGGAATTGCCGATGCAGTGGGCGCTGGTGGCGCAGGCCGAGCTGATCGAATAATTCACGCCGCGAATTTGAAACGGCGTCGCCAAAGTCGCGCTGGCGGTGGACGACATTGCTTTCGGCACCGCGAATGGACCGACGCGCTTGGCGCCTTTCTCGCGCGCCGTATCGGCGGCGGCGACGATGGCGCGGGCGGACGGCCCGCCCGAACCCATAATGATGCCCGTGCGCTCGTGGGAGACTTCCTCAGGCTTCAAGCCGCTATCGGCGATCGCCTGCTCCATGGCGATGTAATTCCAGCCCGAGCCTTCGCCCATGAAACGCATGACGCGTTTATCGACCAGATCTTCAGGGCGCACTTGCGGTTCGCCATGCACCTGGCAGCGCATGCCGTGCTCGGCATATTCCGGTGCGGCGCGGATGCCTGATTTCGCTTCGCGCAGGCTCGCCAATACTTCCTGCGCATTGGCCCCGATGGACGAGACGATTCCCATGCCGGTGACGACGACGCGACGCATGGCTTCCTTCCTGCTTACTTCGTTGGGTTAAGCTGGTCCGGCGTGTAGAGGCCGACCTTCAAATCCTTAGCGCTATAGATGGGTTGGCCGTCGGCCAGAACGATGCCGTCGCCCACGCCCATGTGCAGTTTGCGCTGGATCACGCGCTTCATGTCGATCTTGTAGGTGACGAGCTTGGTCGCGGGCGTGATCTCGCCGCGAAAACTGACTTCGCCGACGCCCGTGGCGCGGCCCTTGCCGGGCGAGCCGGCCCAGCACATGAAGAAGCCGACCAGCTGCCACATGGCGTCGAGCCCGAGGCAGCCCGGCATCACCGGATCGCCGCGAAAATGGCATTCGAAGAACCATTGCTCGGGGTTGATGTCGAACTCCGCCACCACCTCGCCTTTGCCGAACTCTCCGCCTTCGGAAGAGATGTGCGTGATGCGGTCGAACATCAGCATGGGCGGCAGCGGCAATTGCGCTTTGCCGGGGCCATGTAGGCGCCCTTCGCCGGAGGCGATCAGATCCTCATAGGAGAGACTGGAAGGACGGTCGGTCGTCGCCAT
Source organism: Alphaproteobacteria bacterium (assembly GCA_030430715.1). Classification (GTDB taxonomy): domain Bacteria; phylum Pseudomonadota; class Alphaproteobacteria; order Caulobacterales; family Aquidulcibacteraceae; genus Vitreimonas. The sequence continues at coordinate 3,413 of JAUIJZ010000023.1, read as the reverse complement.
GCGTAGCTCAAAAATTGGAAATGTGTCCGCCCGGCTTACAGGCCGGGCGGACGCGGAGCAAGGCGAGTGCGCCGCCTCAGCGGCGGCGGGCGCGCGCCGGATCGGCGATCCGGGTTTCGGTGAGAACTTTCCACTCCCCGCTGAAGTCGCGGCGCCACACCACCACATAGCGGCCCTGAATGGCCTCGGACCCGGTCATGACTTGCACGTAGCGTCCGCTGGTCATGCCCATATCGCCGGAGCTTGAGACCTCGACCCGGTCGGGCTGCCAATACATCGGCCCCGCGCCGGAGGGGGCGGCGAGGCCGCCCTCGATGTCAGCCGCAGTGTAAACGACGCCTGAGCGGATCGACATGCCCTGGGTGGGATCGAGCACTGAAGCGAGCGCGCCGCCGAGGCCGCGTTCCTGGGCCGTCGCAGAAAGCTGGCGCTCCAGCTCAAGCAGCTGCTGATCCGGCGGCGGGCTAAAAACGTCCATCGCAGCCGGCGCCGTTTGGGCGTCTGCGGTGCTGGTTAGGCTAGCTGGATTGCGCGTGGTTTGCGCGAAGCTTTCCGGCATGGTTTCGCACGCGGCGAGCAGCCCAACAGCGAAAATGAGTGCGAGATGGCGCATAATGACCCCCTTTTGCCCGTCTGATCCGACACATTATGGTTAATGGGGAAAGACAAGGGAGGTCTGTCTAGTTTTTTCGCGTCAGGGCCGAACTTTAATTGTGGCGGTCAGATGCCGCTGCAATCGTCGGCGCCCCAGAGCCGGTCCGCTTCAACCCAGCCCACACGGCCGCCGACCGAGACCCGCCGCCACTCGCCCTCGCAGCCGGTCAAAGCGCCGACAACACCGGGTTGCAGATAGGCGGCTGGACGCGCCCCCGCCTGCGCCCCACGGCGCAGCGCCGCTTCCTCACGCACATAGACGGAACGGCGCATGGCGAGATGCTGAGCGTGCATCCACACTTCCGCCCCGTCCGGGTCGCGCACACGCCGCCAGGGCCCGCTTTCGGCTGTCACTTGCAGCGGTAGGCCGGAGCGCTGGTAGATCCATTCCACACGCTGATCGAGGCCGGGGCCTCGGCGGCCATTGGCGTTCTGAGCGTCTAGGCTGACATAGCGGGGCAGAGGGAGGTTCGAATCCGTCCCCACCGCCGGCGCGTCCGCCATGGCGGCGCCAAAACTTACAAGCATGAAAGCCGCGCCCAGCGCAGCGGCATACCCTCGGCGCATTGTGTCCACCTAATTGGGCGCCCATCCCGGTTCTCGGGGAACGCAAAAAACGAGCATGAGGGCTTGTCGTGAAGGCTGGTTTAACGCGCTGCCTTGGAGTGCGGCGTCGCGTGAGCTAAGGGAGAGCATGGCCGCCAAGAAGCTCAAAGTCGTCGTCACACGCCGTCTCCCGGATCCGGTGGAGACGCGCATGCGCGAATTGTTCGATGCCGATCTCAACGTGGAGGACAAGCCGTTCTCGGCGGAGGATTTGGCCGCCGCCGTGGCGCGCGCCGACGTGCTGGTGCCCACCGTCACCGATCGGCTCGACGGCCGGGTGCTCTCGCGCGCCGGCGATCAATTGCGGCTGATCGCGCAGTTCGGCGCCGGCGTTGATAATATCGATGTCGCCACCGCCGTACAGCGCGGCATCACGGTGACGAACACGCCTGGCGTGCTGACCGAAGACACAGCCGACATGACGATGGCGCTGATTCTCGCCGTGCCGCGCCGCATCGTCGAAGGCGTGAAGATCGTCGAGTCCGATCAATTCACGGGTTGGAGTCCGACTTGGATGATGGGCCGCCGCGTTGGCGGCAAGCGGCTCGGCATTATCGGCATGGGCCGCATCGGACAGGCTGTTGCACGCCGCGCGAAAGCGTTCGGCCTGCAGATCCATTATCACAACCGCCGCAAGGTGAGCGCGCATATCGAGCAGGAATTGGAGGCGACCTATTGGGACAGCCTCGATCAGATGCTCTCGCGCATGGACATCGTCTCGGTGAATTGTCCGCACACGCCGGCCACCTACCATTTGCTCAGCGCGCGCCGTCTCGCGCTGCTGAAGCCGCACGCTTACGTCGTGAATACGGCGCGCGGTGAAGTGATCGATGAAGGCGCGCTCGCGCGCATGCTCGAAAAGAAAGAGCTGGCCGGCGCCGGGCTCGACGTGTTCGAGCACGAACCGGCGATCAATCCCAAGCTCAAGAAGCTCGAAAACGTCGTGCTGCTACCGCATATGGGCTCCGGCACGATCGAAGGCCGCATCGACATGGGCGAGAAGGTGATCGTCAACATCAAGACGTTCGCCGACGGCCATAAGCCGCCGGATCGCGTCATTCCGGCGATGCTCTGAGGGCGAGGCGGGGCCGCTTCTCGGAAGCGGCGCTTCCCATTCATTGCCGAGCTCTGTCGCGCAGGCACGCGACAGAGCTTCAAGCTTAAGCTTAGAACCGCATCGCCACGGTCAGCTTCACATTGCGGCCGGGCTCGACATCGTAAAGCACGAGCGGACCGAACCGCGGGTGATTAGTGGTACCCGTTCGCGAAGCATGTGAAGTGTAGGCTTCGTCCAGCAGGTTATCGATGCCGAAGGTAAGCGACAGCCCATCGACGGTCAGCGCATCATCCCAACGTGTGTACAAATTCACGACCGAATAGCCTGGCTTCACCTCGCCGTTGAACGTTGTCAGAGGGCTGATGATCTGCGTGTTGAGGTTCGCCGTCACGCCAGCGTCCGGCCACACATAAGAGAATTCCAAACCGTAGGAATCGCCGACCTCCCGGATGTTTTCCGTGAGCCCGCCCGTGTTCAAACGGCTTGCGTCAAGATCGGCGCTCGCGTGGGTAAGGAGGGCGTCGAAATTGCCGTAGCCGAAGCCGGCGCTGAACTCGACGCCTTCAATTTCGGCCGTGCCAAGATTGACGTCCCAGGTTTGACCCGTGGTCGTGCCGGGCACGGCTGCCTCGCCGATATATCCGTCTATGGTCGTGCGGAACCAATTGGCGCCAACATGGATCCGCGCATCCTCGAAATAGGAGGCGTAACGGAAACCAAGTTCGACATTGTCTCCGGTTTCCGGTTCGAGACCGGGGTTGATGATCTTGTTGGCGCCTCCGCCGGCGAACGGCTCAGCGGGCTCGGGGCCTTGGAAGATCTCCGTATAGCTTGCGAGCAGACTGAAGCCTTCGAAGGCAATGAGTTCGCCAGCCAGGCCGTAAGTCATTTCATCCCATGAGCCGCTGTCGCCCGTGGCGTCATAGGTGATCTCGTAATCGTTGAAGCGCGCGCCGGGGCGAAGGAAGAAGCGATCGCCAAAACCGATCTCGTCCTCGACGAAAATGCCCAGCGCTTCGGCGCTCTGATCAACCGGCGGCGAGCCCGCGCCGATATCGGCCACATAGCTCAGATTCTGGTCGAACCAATCGACGCC
>JAUIJZ010000140.1 GCA_030430715.1 Alphaproteobacteria bacterium | reverse complement strand
TTTCTTGTACAATACCTTCAATTGATCATTGTACCGGGCTGAGTTCCGCCTGCGTCACTTCTGCGATCGCCGCCTCAATCACTTCAACACCAGCGCCAGGGCGCACACCGCGTTCACTTAAAACGCGGCGCCAGCGGCGCCCGCCAGGCTGAGCGTGAAACAAGCCCAATATGTGCCGCGTCATGGCATGCAACGGAACGCCCTGAGCAAGCATGCGTGCGACATAGGGCAAATACCCCCTCACTGCCGCTTCACGCGAAAGCGAGGCGCACGCCTCGCCATAAAAACGCGCATCCACATCAAGCAAAAGCGCAGGATTTTGGTACGCAGCGCGCCCAAGCATTACGCCATCTAGCCCTGCACTGGCGTCAAGCGCATGATCCAGATCATGCAATCCGCCATTGAGAATTATGTTCAGGCGGGGACGCATGCGCTTAAGCTCGCGCACCAAATCATAATCCAAGGGCGGCAATTCGCGATTATCTTTCGGCGAGACACCCTTTAGCCAAGCCTTGCGCGCGTGAACGATAAATGTGTCGCAACCAGCTTGTGCGACCGCGTCCACCAGCGCGAACAATGCGTCGCGCGGCTCCTGCTCATCCACACCAATACGCGACTTAATGGTAACGGGAATATCCGGTGCAGCCTCCTGCGTCGCGGACCAAAGTCGCGCAACCAACTCAGGCTCGCGCATCAAGCAAGCCCCAAAGCGCCCCGATTGCACGCGATCAGACGGGCACCCGATATTGAGATTGATTTCGTCGTAGCCATGCCTCGCACCGATGCGGGCAGCGTGCGCCATCTTTTCGGGATCGGCGCCGCCAAGCTGCAGAGCAACCGGATGTTCGCTTTCATCGAAACCGAGCAGGCGCTCGCGCTCGCCATGGATCACAGCATCAGCCGTCAGCATTTCAGTGTAAAGAAGCGAGCAGCGCGTCAGGACGCGATGGAAGGCGCGGCAATGCCGATCCGTCCAATCCATCATAGGTGCAATACAGAATCTATGCATTTGATAATTGGACGTTTTTTCGTTATGAGTCATGGGTCAAAGCACGAACGTGTGCACTCTGTGTGCACTCATGTTCCCGGAACGTCCCGCGTCTTCCCGGGCTGAGTGCACATGGATCGCACACGTTCCGGTCATCTCAGCGACTGGCATTGCCAGCACTGAATCCGACTTTTCCGGATTGGAGCGACTGGCATTGGCGCGACTGAAAACGGGGTTTCGGGAAGGACGGGTCATGGCGAGTTTCACATTATTGAGGTCGGGCGCCTGGCGCGTTCAGGTTCGCCGCAAGGGTGCGTATGTCGCCGAGACCTTCCTGCGCAAGACAGAGGCTCAGGATTGGGCGCGCGAAGCCGAGATAGCCATCGACCGGGGCCTCAAACCACCCCGCCGCGGTCAGACCGCGCCCAAGAAGGGCCAGACCACGCTCGGCCATCTGATCGACCTCCACATCGCCGACATGAACGATGTCGGGCGCGAGCTCGCCGACGCCAAGAAGTTCGTGCTCGCGACGCTCAAGGATCGGCTTGGACGGCTGGCCTTCGAGGCGCTGACGCGGGAGCGGCTTGTCGAGTACGGCCGCGAACGCGCCCGCGAAGGCGCCGGGCCTCCGACGCTCGCAATCGACTTTGCCTATCTCAACACGATCATCACGCACGCCGCCGCCGTGCACGGCGTTCTCGTGTCGGTCGAACAGGTGAAGCTCGCGCGGGCCGCTCTGGTGCGGCTTGGCCTTATCGGGAAGGCCGACGAACGCGACCGCCGTCCGACAGAGGACGAACTCGATCACCTTACGGCGTTTCTCGACGGCAATCCAAAACAACAGCTTCCGGTCGGACGCATCGTCCGCTTCGCGGTCGCCACCGCCATGCGGATTGAAGAGATCACGCGCATTCGCTGGAATGACATCGATGAGCGCAAGCGCACGGTGATCGTGCGTGATCGCAAAGACCCGCGCCACAAGGAAGGCAACCATCAACCCGTGCCGTTGCTCGCGGCCACCGGCTTTGACGCCTGGGCCATCCTCAAGGATCAAGGCGCCATCACCGGCCATCTCGACCGCATCTTTCCGTATGATCCGCGCTCCATCAGCGCCGCCTTCCGGCGCGCCTGCCGCGAATTGGAAATCGAGGATTTGCGTTTTCACGATTTGCGCCACGAAGGCACTAGCCGCTTGTTCGAGGCAGGCTTCACCATTGAGCAGGTCGCGCTCGTCACGGGCCACAAGGATTGGAAGATGTTGCGGCGCTACACCAATCTGCGGCCGGAAAAGCTGCACGAGACCGCGCGCGAATTGCGCGAACGTGCAGAGGAGAACGCCAAGCGTCGCGCGGGTCAGTCTCGCCCGCGTCGGCGGACCGACATACTGGCGCAGGAAATCGAAGAGAGCGAAGATGGAGACAGCTTGCGCGTGGGACGTAGCGCCAAGTTGCGGGAGCGCGCACGCGGCGCGGCACTTCATGGCAGCGAGGATCAGGCGAAACCGGCGAAGCGTAGGAAGAGCGACCGCTAGGCCTGCAAGCGCTCTTCCACGAAGCGGTCAAGATCTTCGACGCGATAGACAATGGCGCGGCCAAGCCGGCTGAACCGCGGCCCCCTGCCCGCCGAGCGCCAATTGGCCAGCGTCTTCGGCGCAACGCCAATATGAAGCGCTGCCTCGCGTTCTCTCAGATTCGCTCGCTTCATTGGCGCCATGACTTGATGCCGCTCCTGGTTCTCCAAGCTCACGTCCTGCTCCTTCACTGCATTCGATAAGGCCTCAACTGGATGTCGCGCGTCACCAGAACCCGCACCGAAGCGCCGGCGCGCACGCGCAGGGTCGGACGGACTTGCAGTTCGCGGTCGATGATGCGCCCGCCCGTGCGCGCGGCTTCGGCGGCTGCGGCGTCGCCAACGCTTTGGCTGAAGCTGTTTTCATCGTCATCCTCGGCATTGTCGGCGACGACGCTTACAATGGCCGACAGCGCCACAGCACCCGCCAGCCGTCCCAGATGATTGTCCGTGCGATCGCGCACGCCAGATGCGCCCGACGGATCGGCGCCTTGCATGCCGCGCAGGCTGATCGACCAGCCATTGGGAAAGATGAGTCTATTCCAGACCAACAGCAGGCGCCGGTCGCCGTAAGAAGGCGCGGCGCGATACTCGCCGATCAGGCGCGATCCCTGCGGAATGAGCAGATAATCACCGCTGACGCTGTCATACACATTCGACGTGACCTGCGCGATGACGCTGCCAGGCAGATCGGAATTGAGCGCCGTGACCAAAGCCGCCGGGATCACCGAACCCGCAATGAGTTCATAACGCGAGCGGGGCGGAACCAGCCGCGCATCTAAACGCGCTTCGTCTTCCCGCTCTGCCCCGCGCGTCTCCTCGCGGCTTGCGAAAATGATCGGCGATCCACGCGCCAGCGTTTGCGCATCGGGCGCGGCAGGGCCGGCGCCCCTGCTCGCACCGCCGCCGCGCCAGCTTGCGTCTTGCGGCGGGGCGAGTTCGGCCGCCGCCTGCGGGGGCGGATGATCGCCCCAGAGCATGTCTTGCGGCGGATCGAGCCGTCCTTCCGGCAGATCGCCCGCCTCGTACTGACTTGCTGCATTACGAATGGATTCCGGTGGACCACCCGCAGCGGCGACGGCGTCCGCCTCCGCCGCGTTGCGGCGTGGACGTTCGCTCAGCCCGTAGAACAGCGCCAGCGTTACAACGGACGCCGCCGCAATCGCGCCGGCCAACAAAACCTTGCGCGAGAGACGGCGCGGACTCGGCGCACGCGCGCGAATGGAAAGGTCCGGCCCCGGCGTCTGCGGCGCTGATGCGAGCGAACTCATCAGGGCCTCCCGATCCGGCGCGCTCTGGATGCTTCATCCATCTCGCGTTCGATTCGCACGATGACGGGCGAGCGTGTGCCGAGGCGCAGCTCCGCAACATCGAAGACGCGATCGACCATGTAGCGATCACCCTGCAGCCGGTAATTCACCAACTCCACGCCTTCGCCGGTGATGACGAAGAGCGGCGGCAGATCGGTTGAAGCGGCCTGCGGCGGCATCTCAATCCAGGTACGCCGCCCGTCATCGAAGACGCGCGTCGGGAGCCACGTTGGTTGTCGACCGCGCGTCGTGCGAACGCGGTAGCTGAAACTGAGGTCGCCCACATTCGCGCTCGGCGCCGCCCGCTCCGGGTAACACCATGCGATCTCGGTCGAGTAGGTCTGCCCTGTTTGTGCGATCGCTTCGATCGTATAGGTGCGGCGACTGGTGACGAGCACGATGTTCGTGCGCAGATTCGCGGTTTGCGGCTTCACCAGGACGATGGTGCGTCCATCGACTTCGGCTTCCGCCTGCGCTTCCGTCACCATCCAGCGCGCCGTATCGCCCGCCGCGACATCGTTCAGCGTCTCGCCAGGCTCAAGCAAGATCGCGGAGATGAAATTGGGATTGGCGTAGAGTTCGTAGATTGCGCCCGGCGCGTAGGTGTAGATTTGACGCGCTTGCGCAAAACTCCGCGCATCGGGCCGTTGGCGCGCTGCGCCATTGGCCGCCGCAAGCATCTCCACCGACGTCTGGGCGCGGCCACGCCGCGACACAGCGGCTTGCGGCGCTGCCACGCTGATTGCGGGACATTGGCTTTGCGTCTCTTGCGCACGCGCCATTGGCGCCGTGCCGAGCGTAGCGGCGACGGCAGCCGCAGCGAGCAGTAAGGCGGCTTTCATCGCACACGGCTCCAGGAGAATTCGGAAATCAAAAGCCCGAGGGGATTGGTCGCGATCTCGTCGGCGGTTCTTGGCCGGCGAGTCGTGACAGTGAACACACCCGAATAGGCCTGCCCGTCCGGCGAGCCGGTCGCATTAGTCTCGCGTTCGATCCAGGACACTTCCCAGGAATGATCCGAGCGCTGGATGATCGAGCGGATGTGTATTGTGCGCCCCACCCGGCCGAGACTCAGGAACGGGTCATCTTCGCGCGCAATTTCGGTCAATTGCGCTGCCGCCTGCGGAGTCAGGAACTTGTACGCCTCAAGCCAATTCTCGCGCAGCACCACGCCGTCCGTTGGCAGACCGCGCACAAGCCGCACAAACCGCCCCAGGTGATAAGCGATCTGCGCATCGTTGGCGCGCCACTCGCCGCTCGCGGCGCGCACATTCATAACCTGCCCTTCCGGGCTGACCTCGACGACATGAACGAAGGTGCGCTGCTGCAGGGCGACAATGGTCAACGCCAGTGCGAGCCCGGCCGAGAGCGCAAGGCCTGCAATCGCCATCATGCGCCAGGCGCGCGCCGATATGACGGCTGCGCCCATACGCCGGTCCCATTCCTGACGCGCCCGCTTGTAGGGCGTGTCGCCTTCTTCTCCCGCAAAGGACTGCGCGGGCGCCGTGAATGGCGTCTTCATGGATTGCTTCCCCCAGACGATGGCGTTGATGGCGGCGGCGCAGGTTTGGGCTGCATGCCGGCATAGTTGATGGCGGGACGCGCGCCGCTGCCGCCGCCGCCGCCCTTGCCACCGCCGCGACTGGACATCGCGCTCTTCATGGCGCCACCGGCGCGGCCGATGAGACGAGCGCCGCCGATCGCCATGCGCGTCGCCACCACGCCGCCGGCAATCGCAGCGCCGCCGCCAATAACGGTTGCGCCGAGCCCGGCGCGAAAGGCGTCGGCGCCAGACAGATGTGGCTGGCCCTGCACCACTTCGCTCGCAAGCACCGGCCCGAACCAGGCGAGCGCCATCACCGTGAGGCCGAACAGCAACACGTTGAGCGCGCCGCCCGCATCGAGCGTGAGCGTCGCCGGCAGCGAATTGACAAAGGTAATTGAGATTGAAGCGACGAAGCCCAACACGAACAGCCGCACGGCTGATCCCACCACCCAGCCAAGCGGCCGTTCGGCAATCCAGGCCGTGCCGCTGAACACGCCCCAGGGCAACGCCACGAAGGCCGCAAGGCTGCCGAGCTTGAACGCGATGAGCATCACAAAGAGCTGCAGCGCCAAAAGAAAGAAGCCGATCATGACGAAGAACGCCGCGACATAGGTCGTGATCAGCGGCACGAAATCGGTGATGATGTTCATGCCTTCGCTGAGCGCGACGGTGCGTCCAAACAATTCCGTGCCGATGCCGGCGATGCGTCCGGGATTGTGCAGATCGGCCAGCGTCAGCGACGAGCCGCCAGC
>JAUIJZ010000139.1 GCA_030430715.1 Alphaproteobacteria bacterium | reverse complement strand
GCCGCATCAGCCGGTGCTGAAGGATCTGGTGCCCGATCTGACCAATTTCACCGAGCAATACGCGGCGATTCAGCCGTATTTGCAGTCCGACAGCGCCGATCCGGAAGCCGAGCGCAAGCAAAGCCCCGAAGAGCGGGCCAAGCTGGATGGCCTCTATGAGTGCATCCTGTGCGCCAGCTGCTCCACGGCCTGCCCCTCTTATTGGTGGAATTCGGATAAATTCTACGGGCCGGCGGCGCTGCTGCAGGCCTATCGCTGGATCGCCGACAGCCGCGACGAGCACACCGAGCAGCGCCTCGCCGCGCTGGAGGACCCGTTTAAGCTCTATCGCTGCCATACCATCATGAATTGCGCCCAGGTGTGCCCGAAGGGCCTGAACCCGGCCAAGGCGATCGCCGAGATCAAAAAGGCGATGGTCAAAACCTGAGTTCCGGCTTTCCCGCCGGCGGGAGGGAACCGTCCTCGCCGCTCTGCGTTATGAACGTGGTTGGTGCGTGATGCGGGGAGCTTTGTGAGCAGTGTAGCTGAGCCTAAACACGAGGCCGCCGCCTTGGAATTTCGGCGTCTGACGGCGCTCTATCAGTTTACCGACCGGCTCTATCGCTCAAGCGGCGAGGAGGACATTTATCGGGCCGCGCTGGATGCAATCTGCGCTGGCCTGCAATGCAGCCGTGCTTCCATCCTTTTATTCGACGGCGCCAATCCGATGCAGTTCGTGGCCTCGCGTGGGCTGTCGACGGTCTATCGTGAAACGGTCGCCGGATTTACGCCATGGGCGCGGGGCGAAATCGATCCGCAGCCGATCACGGTCGCTGACATCGAAAACGCGCGCGAATTGGAAGCGCTCAAGCCGGCGATCCGTTCCGAAGGCATTGCCGCGCTGGCTTTTGTGCCGCTCGTGATCAATCGCGGCGTGATCGGCAAGTTCATGATCTATCATGACCGGCCGCACGTTTTCACGGATGAGGAAATCGACCTTGCGCTGACGATCGCGCGGCAGCTTGGCTTCGCCATCGAACGGCAGCGCGCGCGCACGAGCCGGAAAAAAGTCGAGGCCGATCTGCGCGAAAGCGAAGAGCGGTTTCGCGCCATCGTGGATACGACGCCTGAATGCGTGAAGCTCGTCGCGCGCGACGGTACGCTGCTGCACATGAACGCGTCGGGCTTAGGCATGATCGGCGCCGATTGTTTTGAGATGGTCGAAGGCCAGTCGGTCTATGATGTGATCGCATCGGAGGATCGCGAGCGTTTCCGCACCTTCAATGAGCAAGTGTGCGATGGCGCGCGCGGATCGCTCGAGTTCGATATCGTCAGCCTCACTGGCGTGCGGCGCCACATGGAAACGCACGCCGCGCCGTTCCGCAATTCCGACGGGCAGGTCGTGCAATTGGCGGTGACCCGTGACATCAGCGCGCGCAGGCGCGCAGAGGAAGGCCGTCGCAGACGGGATGCGGAATTCCGCGCGCTGGCTGACAACATGCACCAGCTGGCCTGGATGACCGAGGCGGATGGTTGGATCTATTGGTACAACAAGCGCTGGTTCGACTATACCGGGACAACCCTGGAAGAGATGCAGGGCTGGGGCTGGCGGAAAGTGCATCACCCCGATCACGTCGAGCGCGTGACCGAAAAGTTCAAGCGCTGCATCGAAGCCGGGGAAGATTGGGAAGACACGTTTCCGCTGCTCGGCGCTGACGGCGCCTATCGTTGGTTTCTATCGCGGGCCTTGCCGATCCGTGACGAAACCGGCGCGGTGGTGCGCTGGTTCGGCACCAATACCGATATCACTGAGCGCCTCAGCGCTTTCGAGACGCGCCAGCGCCTGATCTCCATCGTCGAAGATTCGGACGATGCGATTATCAGCAAGGATCTGAACGGCATCATCAATAGCTGGAATCAGGGCGCCGAACGCCTGTTTGGCTACACGCCCGATGAAATCATCGGCCGCTCGGTGCTGACGCTTATTCCGCCTGAATATCAGCACGAAGAACCGACCATCATCGGCCGCATTAGCCGGGGCGAACGCATAGACCATTATGAAACTGTGCGGCGGCGCAAGGATGGCTCGAACTTTTTCGTTTCGCTGACCGTGTCGCCGATGAAAGACGCTGATGGGAATATCGTCGGCGCATCGAAAATCGCGCGCGACATTAGCGAACGCCGCCGCGCCGATGAGCAGCGCACGCTGCTCATCAACGAGCTCAATCATCGGGTGAAGAACACGCTCGCCACGGTGCAATCCCTGGCCATGCAGACGCTGCGCCACACCGAGCGCAGCGAGGATGCGCGGGCCTTGTTCGAATCGCGCTTGGCCGCGCTATCGCGCGCGCACGATCTGCTGACACGGCAAAGCTGGGCGGGCGCCGATTTGCGTGACGTCGCCGAACGGGCGCTGGCGCCGTTCAAGGTCGATGCAACCCGTATTCGCATCGATGGACCTGGCGTGAGGCTTTCACCGCAGCGCGCGCTGGCCTTGTCGATCGCGATCCATGAGCTTGCGACCAATGCCGCGAAATATGGCGCGCTATCCAACGATGAGGGCGTGGTCCGCTTGTCATGGAAGCTCGAAGGCAATGCGATGCTTCTCGATTGGATTGAATCCGGCGGACCGCCGGTGTCGCCGCCAAAACGTAGCGGGTTCGGCACACGTCTGATCGAGCGAGGTTTGTCGCGTGAACTCGGCGGCGAGGCTCGCATAGACTATGACGCAAGCGGGGTTAGGGCTATCATCAGCGCGGAGCTAGATGCATTGGCGCGCACTTGAAGAGAATGAAGTGAACGCGAGTCTCAACGTCCTGGTCGTCGAAGATGAGTCGCTTGTGGCGATGTATATCGAGGACATTCTCGACGAACTCGGCCACAATGCGGTCGCGGTGGTCGGGCGTATGGAATCTGCGCTCGTGCAAGCGGAGCACGCCGACATCGACATAGCCATTCTCGACATCAATCTGCATGGCGCGCGCACGTTTCCCATAGCGGAGAAGCTCGCGGCGCGCGGCGTGCCGTTTGTGTTCGCTACCGGTTACGGCGCCGCGGGGCTCGAGGAGGCGTGGGCCGATCGTCCGGTGCTGCAAAAACCGTTTCAGCTTGAAGAGATGCGCGCCGCGATCGCGACAGCGCTGCGCTAAGCTGAAGGCGCGTGGGCATCAAGGCCGGGCGTCCAATCGTAGAGCGGGCGCGTCACGCCATTATCGAAGCGAACGCCTGCTGGCGCCGTGATGAGGCCAGGGCGTGTTGCGCGCCCGCGCACCGATAGCGACACCACGCCATGCACATTGGCCGGGATCACTTCGCCAGGTTCGCTGACGCCGTTTTGGTTTTCATCGCGCCACAAGGCGAGGCCGCCGAGTTCGGCGCCTGTCAATTCTCCGTCGCGATTATCGTCAAGCGCGCGCAACGCTTCAAAACCGTCGCTCCAGAACACGGACCAAGTGCGCGCGCCGATCAGATCGAAGCCCGAGCGGATGTCGCCGCGCCATTCCGGATCCCACACCAGCCACGCTGCATCGGGCGTGAGCCAGCCTTGTGCGCGCGCATCGCCAGTGCCGGCGAAATCGAAATGCACGGGCGAGGCATTGTCGGTGAGGCGCCCGAACGGCGCATCCGCGAGCGGCACCACCATCGGCGTGACGTAGATCATCGGCCGGCTCGCTTGCAGGCGCTCGCGCAGCCACTCCATTTTCGCGCGGTCGCCGCCGCTGGCCGCGAGATGCGCCAAATGCGCGGCGGTTTCCGTCAGCACCGCGTGGTCTTCCCATTCCGATTGCCCGCCAGAAAGGCGTGGCAGACCCAGACGCAGCAGCGTGCGCAATTGGCGCCGCGCGGCATTGGTGCGGCCCAAGCGGTCCAGCACGTAAGCGAGGCCGAGCCGCGCGCGCAGGTTATCGCTATCGAGTTGCAGCGCGCGTTCGTAATGCCGGCACGCTGCTTCAAGCCGCGCTATTGCGTCATCGCCGGGTGTCGCAGCCGTATCGCTTGGCAATTCATTGTTCGGCCCGAGCGCGTAATCGAGGCGGGCGCAACGATCGCCGGGGCCAAAATTCGGTTCGGGCTCGTTGCTGGGCATGCGCAAATTGCGTGGCGCTTCTGTGCACAACACGCTGCCCGCTTCGTTGAGCCGGTCGCCGTCGCGCAGATAGGTGAAGGCGCCGTCATTGCGCGCATAGGCGAGCAGATTGAGCCGGCCCAGCAGACGCTCGCGTTGTGCTTCTTCGAGGCCGTCCATGGCGGCGACATTTTCGAGCGCGCGATCGATTGGCGCTTCGTAAACCGGTTGCGGCGGTGGAATGTACGGAATGGCGGCAGCGCTAAGGGCAAAGCACGCGAAGGCCGCCGCTATTCCGCATATCATCGACAATCGGGCGCGCATGGACCGCTCCATCCGTTAACCCGCCCCTCGCAACATCATGTTGCACCGAGCCGGCTTTCTCGTCCATGGCGAAATTTTTATAAAACTTGCGTGACCGGCGTCGCAGCGCGCGCGGGCGCTAATTCTACGGATTTATCTGTGGAAGCGGCGGATCACGCCACGAACATTCCGGTCCGTTCGGATCGAACGGCTGATCCGGCGCCAATGGCAGCACGCGCTCGATATAATGTTTGAACTTGCGCACCGTGCTCACCGCATCGCCGCTAGCGTGTTCTGCAGGGATCACCGGCCCGAAAGTGAGGCGGTATGTTTTTCCCTGCTTGTTGAGTAATTCGTGAAACAGCGTGATGTCGCGCAGCTCGCCCGAAAACTTCGAGAAGGTGTGAAACCAAAACGAATACGGCCCGGCCACGTGGCATGGCAGAATGGGCAGCGTGTATTTGCGCGCAAGGCTTGCGGCGGTCGGCGCCCATTCGCGGTCGGTCAGTTTGCCGTCGATCATCCGTGCGAGCCGTCCGGCGGGAAAGATCACTAGCGGACGTGCTTCGGCAAACGCCTGATCCGTCATCTTGAGCGTAAGCCGCGTACGTTCGCGGGTGCGCTTGGCTTTGGCCCATTCCACTGGGATGAGAATATCGTCAAAGCGCGGGCACACGCGCATCGCATCTGAATTGGCGTAATAGCGCGTATCGGGACGGCGCTGTTTGATGGCGTCATAGACGGCGATGCCATCGGTGATGCCGGTTGGGTGATTGGCCAACAACAAAAAGGCGCCTTCGCGCGGCATGCGCTCAAGGCCGGTGACGTCGAGTTTCACACGCAGCAAACTGGAAATGGATTCCAGCGCGTCGCTGCCGCCCATGTCGGCGATCGTGTCGGCCATGTGCACGGCCTTGTCGTAATTGAGCACGCGGTAGAGCAGCCGACGCAAGAGCGGCCAAACGGCGCTGGAGGAGAGCTTGGGCGCGCGCTCTTCGATCAGGACGTCGACAATGTGCTTGTCTGGCGTGATCTGCACATTTGGTGCGGGCCGTGCCGCTGCGGCGTCTATTTGGGTCATTGGCGACTCGGATGCTGAAAAAAGCACGCCCGCGCGCCGCCGCAAAGGGGCTGGTGCGGCTTGCCTTTGCCGGCGCGAGCGGGTTTTTTGCGCCCGCCGCCGCGCAACCGTCACGGAGCCCGCCTGAAATGACCTCGCCCTTGGCCGCCTACAGGCGGCGCCTCAGCGCGGGCGATCTCGTTCCCGATCCCGATCAAGCCCGCGCCGCCGAGCGGCTGGACGCGCTGGCCCGCGATCTGGCGCGCTGGAAGCCGGGCGCGTGGCTGGGCGGGGGCAAGCCGCCGCGCGGGCTTTACCTCTGGGGGCCGGTCGGCCGCGGCAAGTCGCTGCTGATGGACATCTTCTTCGAGGCCGCTCCGGTCAAGAAGAAGCGGCGCGTTCACTTCCACGAATTCATGCTGGCGCGGCACGCCTTCCTGCGCGGCGCCCGCGCCAATGGAGCGGGGCAGGATCAATTGATCGCGCAGGCGGCTAAGCAGGTCGCCGAAGAGGCGCGGCTGCTGTGCTTCGACGAATTGCAGGTTACCGACATTGCCGACGCCATGATCCTGGGGCGTCTGTTCGAGCGCATGTTCGAGGAAGGCGTCGTGGTGGTGGCGACATCCAACCGCCCGCCCGACGAACTCTACAAGAACGGCCTCAACCGCCAGCTCTTTTTGCCCTTCATCGGGTTGATCAAAGAAAAGCTTGAGGAGCTTTCGGTCGCCGGCCCACAGGATTTCCGGTTGCGTCAGCTGATGGCCGCGCCGGTCTATTACGCGCCGCTTGGGCCTGCCGCCGATGAATCGATGGCGCAATCGTGGGGGCGCCTGACGCAAAATGCTACGCCCCATGCCGTGATGCTTGATGTCGGCGGACGTCCGCTGAAGGTGGAACGGCAAGCCGCCGGAGTGTCGCGTTTTAGCTTCGAGGAATTGTGTGCGCGTCCGC
>JAUIJZ010000138.1 GCA_030430715.1 Alphaproteobacteria bacterium | reverse complement strand
GTCATCGCTTTCGAGAACAGACCGGTGACTTTGCCTTCAATATCGAAATACCGGATTTCGCGGAAGTTGAAGATCTTCTCGTAATAATCGGCCCAGGTCTTCATGTTGCCGCGGAAAACGTTGTGCGTCAGGTGATCGAGATAGGTGAGGCCGATCGCGTTGGCGTTTTCGTCGGCGCTATCGATCGGTTGGAAATCGACGTCGTAGATTGTCTGCGCACCATAGCGGTCCACCAGATAGATATAGGCGCCGCCAATGCCCTCGATGCAGGGGATGTCGAGCTCCATTGGGCCGATCGGCATGTCGACGGGTTTGGCGCCGCGCTTCACCGCCTCTTGGAAAGCGTGCCGCGCATCCTTGACGCGAAACGCCATGGCGTTGGCGCTGGGGCCATGCTTGGAGCGGAAATCTGCGGGCTGGCCGATGGGCTCCATGTTCAGAATAAAATTGATGTCGTTTTGCTTGTAGCGGACGACATTCTTGGAGCGGTGCTTCGACACGGCGGTGAAGCCAACTTGTTCGAAATAGGCGGCGAGTTTGCCCGGTTCGGGCGATGTGAATTCCACGAACTCGAAGCCGTCGGTGCCAAGCGGATTCTCGAAAAGGTCTGCCATGAAACATCCTCAGTGTTGCGCGGTGCGTCGGCGGGCGTAGGCCTGAGTCCCGCGTTGCAGCACGACATCCGTCTCGACCAGGGTGTCGGCGTCCAAGTCGACGGCGCCGCTCAAGGCGCGGTAAAGCGGCGCAAAATCAGTTTCGAGCGTTTGACGCAGTAGCTCTTCAAAGCTGTCGATGACGAAATAGGTCTGCTGGTAGTCGTCAATGCGATAGCGCGTGCGCATGACGCGCTGGAGGTCGAAGGCGACGCGGTTGGGAGAGCGATCGTCGAGCGAAAAGCGCGACTCGCCATAGCTGGAGACGATGCCAGCGCCATAGATGCGCAGGCCTTCTCGCTCTTCGATCAATCCAAACTCGACCGTATACCAATAAAGCCTAGCCAGATGGTGCAGCGCGTTGAATTCAAGCGAACGCAGGCCGCCCTCGCCATAGGCTTGCATGTAGTCGGCGAATACCTGATTTGCCAGAAGCGGAACGTGGCCAAAGACATCATGAAAGATGTCGGGTTCTTCAAGATAGTCGATTTGCGCAGGCGTTCTGATGAACCGGCCGGCCACAAAGGTGCGATTGGCGAGGTGGCGGAAGAAGACATCGTCTGGGACGAGGCCGGGCACGGCGACCACGCGCCAGCCCGTCGCTTTGTACAAGCGTGCAGAAAGTTCGTCGAAGTCCGGGATGCCGGACTTGGTCATGTGTAGGACGTCCAGCCCTTGCAGAAAGGCCGAGGTTGCCCGGCCCGGGAGCATCGCCGCCTGTCGAGCAAAGAGATGGTCCCACATCGCGTGCTCGTCAGGACTATAGGCGCGCCAATCTTGCGGGATGGTCCAATCCGCGGCGGCGCCTTCGGGCGGCGATGTAAGCACACTCGGCATGGGATTATTCTATTCCTGCCTGCGCGGTATTATGTTTCATATGTCAGGGATATGCGCGCAAAATTGATATGGATCGTCGGTTTATGGAGAAAAACGGATCAAACATTTCAATGGAAGAGGCGGACCGTAGGATATTGCGCGCCCTACAGCGCGATGGCTCGCTGAGCCACGCGGCACTGGCCGAGGCGGTTAGCAGTTCACCGGCGTCGTGCTGGCGACGCGTGAAGGCGCTGGAGGAGGCGGGGGTGCTGCTGGGCGCCGTGAGGCTCGTCGACGCCGCGCGCGTTGGGCGTGGCGTCTCGGTGATGATTCAGATCAGACTGAAATCGCATGAGCCGCAAAAGCGAACGGCATTCGAAGATTTTGTTCGTTCGCGCAGTGAGGTGATGGAGTGCTATTCAATGTCTGGCGAGTGGGATTATTGGATGCGCATCGTGGCGGAAGACGTCGCCGATTATGAGCGTTTCCTGATGCGTGAAATTCTCAATCACCCGAACGTGGCGACGACGTCCTCGAACTTCGCGCTTAGCCAAGTAAAATATACAACAGCAATTCCAGTTTGATGGGCCGTCCACACTGGTATTTCAGCTCTATTGAAGTGTCGACTCTTGACGAGGTTCGGCCCGTGCTTCCACTTCCTGCGTGAGCGGCCGTGTTCAAGGGAAGTTGGCGCTCGTTACCGGCGCCGCGCCGCGAATGGCCGCCGGGACAATGCCGTTGGCAAGCAATGCATGCAGCGCATCGATATGGCCGCCGCCGCGCGCAGCGGATGCGTCCGACGTCATAACGACGGTGAGCGCGAGGTCGGGTACGATGTAGAGCATCTGTCCGCCGTAACCCCACGCAAATCGTAGCGGATATCCGCGTGCCTCTCCGATGAACCAGCCATAGCCATAATCGTTGCCGCTCCAGGGCGATACCGTCCGCTCGCTCCAGCTTTCCGCGATCCAAGACGCGGGCACGACCTGCCGGGGACCGATGCGGCCGTCATTGCGATACAGCTCGCCAAATTGGGCCAGCGCGCGCGGGGACATCATCATGTCGTTGCCGCCGAAATAGATTCCCTGGGGATCGCGAGGCCATGGCGGGATGCGAATGTCCAGCGGTTCGGCAAGCCATTCGTGTGCGAGCGCGTGGGTGTCGCGTCCGGACGCGCGGGTTAGCATGGCGGAGAGCAGATGCGAGCTGCCGGTGGAGTAGAGCATGCTGCCCCCGGGATCGTCCGTGAACGGTCGCGACAGCGCATATTGCACCCAATTGGGGCTGGTGACCCAGCGCCCGTAATAGGCGCCCGAAGTGCGCTCAAGGCCGGCGCGCATAGAGAGAAGATGATCGATTGTGAGCCGCTCAAGGCGCGGATCGGGATCGGCGGGCGCGTCGGCGCGCAATACTGAAAGCACCGTCTGATCGGGTCCGTTGAAAACGCCTCGCTCGATGGCGATGCCGATGAGCGCGGATAGGACGCTCTTCGACGCAGATTTGATGTTGACTGGCTGGTCGAGTGGCGGTCCCCCGTTGAAGCGGTGCTCGGCCAGCGTCTCGCCATGGCGCAGCACGAGAAGCGACCGCAGGCGTGGCAGCTCTTGGGCCGCGGCCACAGTTCGGGCCATGATCGCTTCATCAAGTCCGAGCGTTGCAACCGTTTCTTGTGTCGGTTGCTCGCCGGCCTGTTCCGTAGGCGGCGCGCAAGCAATCAGCACGAGTACGCAGAAGAGGATCACAAGACGCGGCATGGACCTGAACCTGGGCCAGGGCGGCGCTAAGAACAAGAGGGCGCCGGTCGGCGCCTCCGCAAGCGGCCAGCTCATTCAATGCTCAAGGCTCGGAACTTCATGCTGCCTATAATTCCATGCGGTGCGCCGCCTCGACCTTGCCGGGCAAGGCGCTGTAAGCGTTGCCCAGACGCGACGACCGAGGATTGTGAGACATGGCAAAGACAAAGCCACAAGCGCGTGCCGGCGCGCGACTGGCGGTAAAGCGGCGAATGGGGCCGGAGACTTCAGCGAGCCGGGACGCCTTGTTCGATGCGGTGGAGCGCGTGCTGCAAAAGGAGGGCTACGCCGCCTTGAGCGCGCGCCGCGTGGCGGAGGAAGCCGGCTTCAATCATCAGACCGTCTACTACTATTTCCAAACCATGGAGGAGCTTGTCTTAGGGGCGTTCCGGCGGCGCGTGGACAGCGGCTTGAAGCGTCTGGAGGTGGCGCTTGCGAGCGAGCAACCGATCCAAAATGTTTGGCGGCTCTATAGCGACACCGCCAATGCACGGCTTCACATCGAATTCAACGCCCTTGCATTGCAGAATGAGGCGCTGAAAGCAGAAGTGCTTGCCTATCTTGAGGTGTCGCGCGCGATGCAGGCGAAGGCGTTTGCGCCATTGCTCAAAGAAAGAGGCGTTCCAAAAGCGGTGACCCCAATGGTTCCGGCCATGCTCATCATGTTCGTCGGCAATTTCCTCGATCGCGAGGAGGCTATGGGCTTTGGGTTGGGGCACAAGGAGATGCGCGCCTTCGCCGATTGGTGTTTTGAGACGCTGGAAGGGCCGCCAGAAAAGGTGGTCCGAAAACGGCGGAAGTAACGTGCCGTGTGCAGATCGAGGCGTCAGTTTCTGTGGTTCAATTTAAATTCGGCAACACAACGTGAGCGACGCCATCGGTGATGCGAAGCGTTGTGCCGAGTTCGCTCGAGAGATCTGTAACGCGTTGTAGAATCGTTGCCGCTTCATCGCCTTCGGCGAGAGAGGGCAGGCCTCTTGCGGCTTCGGCGCTTGCTCCCTCGCCATTGGGCCGGGGGTCAAGAACGATGGGGTGAAACGCAATGCCGCGAAGTTCCTGCCCGGAGAAATTCACGCGCACGACAGCGCTTTCGCCTGCGAGTGGTCCGAACAGGTCGACATATTGGGGGGCAACCTGGAATATATAATTGCCGACATCGTAGAATATCGGCTTGCCGTTATAGATTTCCACGCCCTGAAGAAATGGCGCGCCATGCATCACGATGACGTCCGCGCCAGCGTCGACTGCCCGGCGCGCCCAAGCTCTTACCCAGGCAGGAGGCCGCAGCCGGTCGGGGCTTCGTTCCATCATGAGATCATAGAATGGCCGGTCATAAACGTGATTGTGGTGCGATAGGATCACGATGTCGGCGTGCGCTCTTGCTTGCCGAATTTGCGTAAGAATGCGCTCGGCATCTTGTTCGTCGAGGCCGCCCGGACCGACAACGTCGCCTCCATCAATGGCGAGTTCATTCAGGCCAGGTTGCGTGGCTGAGGCGCGACCGCGTCCATGCAAATAACCCGACGCGGCCGAGACGAGCGCCACCACGCCGCGTGGCGTGCGCAGATAGCCGGGCGCCGATGCTTCGTCGAGATTTGCGCCAATGCCCGAATGGGCGAGGCCGCGCTGGTTTGCGGCTGTCAGTGTTCCGGTGATGCCGACTTCGCCGATGTCGTAAATGTGGTTGTTGGCGAAGGCGATGAGATTGAACCCTTGTTCCTGAAGTGCGTCTAGCGCCTCGGGCGGCGCATAGACGCCAGACATGGGGTCAAGTTCAGCGATGCTGGCGCCCGGCTCGCGCACCGTGGTCTCGAAATTCGTGAAGACGACATCGGCGTCAAGTACGGGCGTCATTGCGTCGAATGCGGGGCCTGCCATGCGAATATCGTTGATAATCAACGATTGGCCCGTGAGTACAATCGATAGATCTCGCGCGCCGCCTTGCGCCTCTTGGGCGTCAGCGTGAGGCTGCGCTGAGACTATTGCTATCGCGGCTATAATAGCCAGCTTTACCCATGAATTTGCCAATGTCCGACCTCCCGGCCGTGTCTTCCTGGCCGGCGGAAAACGCGGCGTAAGCCACTTGCTTACCAGATTATATAGCGCCCGGCAGGCGTCAATTATGTTGGCGAGCTGGGGATTGCACAGCAAGCACTTGCTGAGGTGATTGCGGGGTTGCTATAAGGGGTGGTAAGCAAGCTCGGATGCACGAGCCAAATGCGCTGCCAGGCGGCGGAGTTCGTCGGCGGCGCCAGAAGTGAGGAGACGCGGCGATGGCCCTTGATGTTTCGCGCTCAATTTCAGATGTGTTGCCTGCGGACCGGCCCGGTACGTGGCTCGATGACGGCTATGAGCGGATGTACGAGCTCAGCTGGCGCGACTATTACGATATTCAGCTGAACATCATGCAGCGCCGGTTCGATCAATTCAAAGGGTCGGTGGCTGCACTTGAGCGCCTGGCCAAGCGCCAAGGGATTGAGAGCGTGAGCAGCGTCGAGGAGGTGCTGCCGCTCCTGTTCGATCACCGCATCTATAAAAGCTATCCGCTGAGCCTGATCGAAAAGCGCGATATTCCCAAGCTCAATGCTTGGCTCGGGCGGCTCACGACGCACGATCTGTCCAAGGTCGATCTTACCGGTCTCACCATGATCGACGATTGGCTGACGCGGCTTGATGAATTCGGCATGCTCGTTGGCACATCTTCCGGCACCACCGGCAAGCTGAGCTTTGTGCCGCGCTCTCAGGTGGAGCTGCCGGCATGGACGCGCTCTTATCAGGAAGCGAGCCGCGCCACGACGGGCATCGATTCATATACAGATCCGATCGATACGTTTTTCCCGGGTTATCGCGGCGGCCATCACATGATGCTGAAGATGGTGTCGCTGTTCAACATTCCGGCGGCGGGCGGTGAGGAGAATTATCACACGCTCTATCAGACCGCCATTTCGGCCGATCTCATGTCGTTGGCCGGACGCATGCAGGCGGCGGAAGATCGCGGCGAGTTGGAAAGCCTTGGCTTGGAGCCGGCATTGTTGAAGGCGCGTGAGGACTTGATCGCGCAGGCCAAGCGCCGCGATCAAGATATCGAAGCGTGGTTCTTCAAGCTGTTTGAGGATTTCCGCGGTAAGCGCGTCAAGATCGGCGGCAGTTTTGGCGACCTCGTCAAAACCACGCGGAGCGGCATCGAAAAAGGTTTGAAGCCAGAATTCGCGCCGGATTCCATTATCATGACGGGCGGCGGCATGAAGGGCGTGAAGGACGCGCCCGAAGATTGGGAAGGCTACGTCAAGGACTATTTCGG
>JAUIJZ010000022.1 GCA_030430715.1 Alphaproteobacteria bacterium | reverse complement strand
GCCGAAGCCGCCGCCGCCGCCAAAATCACCGCCGCCAAATTCGGGCGCGGCACCTTCACCCCGGTCGCGGCTGCGCCGCTTGTCTTTCTTGCGATCGCTGCCGGCGTCGTCGTCAAAATCGTCGTCGAAACTCATTTCCCATGTTCCTGCTGAAGCCGTAGGCGCACGCCGCCGGCTGCGTACGCGCGAATGCGTACGACTGTCATCGCGAATGTCTGCTTTGTTGGGGGAAGTTTTGTCTGCCGCACGCCGCGGAATTCGCACCTAGGCTGGCCACCATGCCAGCTCTCCACAACCTGCTTATGCGGGAGGGGTCTCCTAGAGGCAAGCGGGAAGTGCTGGCTTTACGCGGGATTCATCTCACTTTTCATGTCCTGCCGTTCGCGGGCAGCCACAATCTGCGACACGATCCAAGCGCCGAGAAGCTTCGACAAAATCCCCGTAATGATGGTGCCCCACGCAAAAATGCCCGCTTGGCTAGGGATTTGCGAGGCAAGGCCGATGAAAACGATCTGATCGAGCGGCGCCGAAGCAAGGCTCGAAATCATGATGCGCTGCGACAGCGGACGCTTTGAAAAAGTATAGACCGCCCAGTCTACGGTCTCGCTGATCAAGAACGCTGCTGCGCTCGCGAACACCACAACGATCCATGACGTGAGCATGGAAAGCAGAAGGCCGGTAATCATCGCGGCCCATACCCAATGCTTCAGTTCGCGCTGGGCAAAATCCCGCACCACCAAGATCAAGCCGGTGATGATGGCTAGCGGCTGGAACATGCCTCCGCCAAACCAGTCGGGGATTTCGAAGGTCGGTACGTGGGCAAATGACCAATTGATGAAGGGCATTAGCCCCACATAAAGCGCCGCCCAGCGCCACCCGGCGAAGAAATAAGCGGCCATAGCGCCCATCACGAGCGGAATGGCGATCCACCATTGTTGCAGGAAAAGGAACGCGGCCTCGAAATCCATCCAGCATTCCTGCCCGCCAGTCATGGCCGCGTCCAGAGCCGTGACGTCCGGCACGCCGCGCCGTTTTCCACTGCTTTTAGCGTGAAATCATAGCAAGAGACGCGGCGTCGGAATTGACCAGGGAACTCGTCGTGACAAAGTTCGCCAGCCTGTTCGCAGCGGTCGTGATGTTAGCCCCGTTCGCGATGACAGTTTTGAACCAAGCCGCGCTGATGGTCGCCAAGGGCGAAACCCGCGTGGCGAGGGGGAAGGGCGCGGAGCAATCCGCGCCCTTGCTTTATTCCCGCAACCGATAGCCGGAGGCGCCGAGTGAGAGCCGATCGGCCAAGGCCGGCAACGCCCCGCGTAGCGCTTCCGCCAAGCCGAATGGCGGATTGATCACCAGCATGCTGGAGCCGTTCAGTTTGCCTTCCGCTTGCGGACGGTCGATCCATAGATCGGCGCGCAACATGGACGGCGCTGCAGCGCCGCCGGCAAGCTCGGCATCGGCGCGATCGAGCAGCGCTTCGTTCTTGAGCGGGCGCCACCAAAGATAAACCCCCTGACGAAAGCGCTTGAGCGCGCCCTTCAGCGCCGCCAAGGCGCGCACGGTTTCATCCGTGGCCTCGTAAGGCGGGTCGATCAGCACCAGGCCGCGCCGCTCAGCGAAGGGCGTCAGCGCTATAAGCGCTTCGTAGCCGTCACGCTGGTGGCATTGCACATTGCTCCCGGTCGCGCAGGCCTGCCGCAGGAGCGCGAATTCCTCCGGGTGCAATTCGCACAGCATAAGGCGATCTTGTGGGCGTACCGCGCGCAAAGCGAGCAGAGGCGAGCCGGGGTAGGCGGGCCCATCTCCGATGGCGTCGAGATAGGCGCGGACCGGCGCGGGCGCTTCGGCCCACGCGCGCAATTTGTCCACGCCGTCACGCCATTCCGGGCTGCGTTCCGCTTCGGAGCTGCTCAAATCGTAGAGCCCCCGGCCAGCATGGGTGTCGAGCATGGCGAACGGCGTGTCTTTTCGCTTTAGCGCTTCAAGACACTGCACCAGCACAAGATGTTTGAGGACGTCGGCATGGTTGCCGGCGTGGAAGGCGTGGCGATAATTCACCCGCGTGCTTTAGCGCGGCCCCTGGCGGCGCACTAGAAGCGCCGCGCCTGCCGCGCCATATTCATCTGCATGGCAGACTTCCGGGATAACGCCGCCGAGCGACGATACGAGCTGGATCATGTGGGTGGGCCGTCATTCGCCCGCTATGCGGAGCGTGACGGCGTGCGCCTTATTTTGCATGTGGAGACGCCCGCCGCGGCCCGTGGCAACGGGCACGCCGAGGCGTTGATGCGCGCGATTGTGGATGATGCGCGCGCGTCCGGGCGCAAGCTCACGCCGCTGTGTTCCTACGCGGTCGCGTATGCCCGCCGCCACAATGAGGCGCGCGACGTATTCGCCTAAGCTGCGCCGATCTCGGTCGGAAAGCCTTGATCGCGCCACGCTTGAAGGCCTCCGTCGAGCGCCACTGTGCGTGAGAAGCCCATGCGCCGCAGCGTCTGCGCCGCCAGCGTTGAGATCTTGCCGAATTCGCAAGTGCAGAGAATGCGCACAGTAGGATCGAGCAGGACATCATTGACGCGAAGTTCCAGCTGGCCGCGCGGCAGATGAATGGCGCCGGGGATGTGGCCAGCCTCGAACGCTTCTTTTTCCCTCGTGTCGAGCACGATGAAATCATTGGCGCCGGACTCGATTGCATCTCGCGCGTCTTCCAAGGTCATGAAAGGCGTCTGCGTCGCGGCTTCGAACAGGAGTTGCGCCACGCTTACGCCGCCGCTCATATTCACGCGCAGCGCTTCGGTCAGATGTTCCGGCATAGAGAGCGAGAGCGTTCGCATCATTTCGATGAAAGCTTCACGGTCGCGTTTCTGCAAACGCGGATTGTCCGTGAGTTCGTCGCCGATGGTTGAGCAGGTATGGCCCTTATAATCGTGCGCCGGATAGATTTTTAGTTTCGGATCAAGTTTGAGCAGCTTGTTGAAGAGGCTGTCATAGAGCTCACCAGGATCGCCGCTTGGCAGATCGGTGCGGCCAGTCGCGCCAATGAGCAGCGTATCGCCAGTAAACACACGATCGTTCGAAACCAGGCACATGGAATCGCGCGTGTGGCCGGGAGTATGCAGCACGCGCAGGCGCGTTTCGCCGACCTTGATGGTTTCACCCTCATCGACGCGCATGTCCGCGTAGGGTGCGGGGGAGAGTTTGTGCATGACTACGGGCACGCCTAAGGCGGCGCCTAGCCGCTTGGAGCCCGAGAAGTGGTCTGCATGAGTGTGTGTGTCGATCACATAGCGTATGCGCAGCCCGTGCTGGGCGGCGATGGCTTGGTAGCGTTCGACTTGTCGTATTTCCGGATCAATGACGGCCGCGACATAGCTGTTGGGGCAGCCGATTAAATAAGATTGGCAGCCGCCTGTGGCGACTTGCTCAAAAATCATGCGTCATCCTCCCGGTGCGTCTTGTCGCGACGCTAAGGGACAGAATGACGTTGTTGCGCGAATTGGCAACCGGCCTCGCGCCGCGGATGCGCAAGTTCGCCTTGCGGGATTCGAATAAGCGGCCGTTGAATCCCGCAAGGCGAGTGCTGAAGTTTGGTTACTGAATCACGCCACACGCTGCGCGTGCGCCGCCGCCGCCGAGCGGCGCCGGTTCGTCGCTGTAATTGTCGCCGTGTGCGTGCACCATGAGCGCGTGACCACGGAGTTGGTCGATTGCGGTGATGCGCGGCGCTGTCGCCGAGGTCGTGATCGCGCCCTCGGCGCTGGCTTCGAGCACAGGCAGATCGCCCAGATGGCCTTCGCCGTTGGGGCCAAGATGCTGGCCGGTATTGGCGGGATCATAATGACCGCCGGCGCCGCCAGCCGGCGTGATCGCGCCGTCATCGGCTGTCGCCGGGTCGCAAGATCCATTGGCGTGCACATGGAAGCCGTGTGGGCCTGGCTCAAGGCCTGTCAGGTTTACGGCGAACGCGGCGCCGTCCGCGCTTTCGCTGATTTCAACATAACCGACGCTCTCGCCTGGTCCTTGTTCGGTGGCGCGCTGCAACTCGACGCGGATCGGCGCGGCCGCCATTTCCGCTGGGGTTTCGCCGACTGGCTCTTCGGCCGGCGGCGTGCACGCACTCATCGTAGCGGCGGCCGCCACAAGCAGGAATATTCTCATCTTGTCCCTCTCTTCGCTTCGGCTTTCTGCAGGTTTACATAGTCGAATCTACGCCGAGGGCCAGCCGTGGCCGACGCGCGGCCCGCAGGAGGGGGGATGAAGCATATCGTTGCCTGGTTCGGCGCGCATCCGTTGCGGCCCGCGATTGCCGCCATCGCCGCGATCTTCGCGCTTAGTTCCTGCGCAACGCTGGCAGGTCCTGCGCGCAGCGACCGCGATTGGTATCCCTATCTCGCGCGCACGGCGGCGGTGACATTGAGCGAAACACGTTTCGCCGTGAGCCCGGTCAGCGATTGGAGTTACGCGCCCGACGGGCCGACGGCGCAAACCTATATCGCGGCGGACTACGATCTCGATGCGTTGCGAGAAGTCTGGTTCATGCTGGAACCGCAGCCGGGCTCGCAATTGGCGGCGCACACCTTGCTGCTGTTCGAATTCGAGGGCGATCGTTTGCTTGGCCTCACCATTGAGGCGCGGCGTGAGGCGCATGAAGAATATTCAGCGCTTGCCGGAATATTCAATGCGTTTGAGCTCGCCTATGTGTGGGGCACGGCGCGCGATTTTCTTACCCGCCGCACGGTGATGCTCGATCACGAGGTCTTTCTGTATCCGGTCGCCATTACCGATGCGCAGAAGCGTGCTTTGCTTCAAAGTCTCTTGCAGCGCACACAGGCGCTTGAGGCGCGGCCGCGCTATTACAACACCATTCTGTCAAATTGTACCAATGAACTGGCCAAAGCTGCCGGCTTCGATTGGGCCCCAGCGTTTATTCTTACGGGGCGCTCGGACGAATACCTGTTCCGGCGTGGCATCATACCGGGCGAGAGCTTTGCGCAGGCGCATGCTCGCTCGGACATGACGGAGTTCGTGAGCGCGGTAAACGCGGCGCCGGCGCAAAGTTTCGATGCCGCTTTACTGGCTGAATTGCGCCGGCGCTTCGCGCTTTGACTTAACGCTGGGGCGACCAGATGCCGTCGAGCGAAACAAACGCCAAGCCGTTGTGCGAATTGATCGGGATCACAAGCTGGTTGGCGCCGGAATCGTAGCACATGGAAGCGGCGCTGGGGATGTTCTCGGCGATCAGGCGCGCGGGCCCGTCCGGCGGGATCATGGAAACGCCGCCTTGCGTAACGCTCGATACGAATTTCACGCCGTCTGGCATGATCACCAAGCCGTCGCTGCCGGCTTGCGCGGCTTGCTGCGTGCGCACGACCGACCCGTTAGGCGCGAACGTGATGACGTCGGGATTGCCCATATTGACGACGACGATATTGCCGTCGCCGTCGATTTCCACGCCGTTCGGCCGGTTGACGGGCGCGCCCTCCACGAAGATGGCCGTTTGGCCGTTGCGCCCAATGCGCCAGACCGCGCCGGCTTCGTTCGTCACTTGGCCGTTGGGGATGGTGTTCGTTGCGTAGATCGTGCCGTCGGCCGTGACGGCAATGTCGTTCAGCCATTCCGAGCCGGGCACGGGAATGCTGCGCACAGGCTGGCCGGTTGCCAGGTCGAACACGCGAATGACCGCGACGCTTGGCGTGTTTTGGCCGGGATTGGCGGGATCGGCCTCGCCGCCGTCGCGATCGGCGAGATAAAGCTGGCCATTGTGAATGGCGCTGCCGAACGGCTCATTCAGCACCAACGGCGGCGTCATCGTATCGCGCTGCGCGCCTGGATTTTGGATGCCGATCCAGCGCGGCGTGTGCACGCTGCCATCGTGATTGATGAGCGTGATCCACGCATCGTTGCCGCGGACGTTCTGACCGACGCCGCGCGATGGGGCGACAATGACGCCACGTTGCGCATCGTAGGTGCAGCTTTCAACGCTGTAGAGGCCGCCAAACACGCGCACGTTGTCGCTGGCCGGGGCAAAGGCGCTTTCGCCGTTCTCCTGTGGCGCAACCGGCAACCCCACGCCCTCATTGCCGACATAATAGGCGCGCGGCTGCGGCGTTGGTTGCGCCAGCGCGACGCCCGCGATCATAGCCACAGCAAGGGCGCTCATCGACGCTGCGATTTTCTTCATGCCAAGTCTCCTCGATTTGCGGCGGCTATAGGAAATGGGGGTCGCGAAAGTTTGTCAGAGCGAGTCTCACGCTATTTGCTTTCGCGAATGAGAGCGTCGCGCTCCTCGCTGGTCAGCATGCGCCATTTGCCTTCCGGCACGTCGCTCAACTCAAGCGGGCCGATGCGCACACGCAGCAAATCCGTCACAATGAGGCTAACCGCTTCACACATGCGGCGGATTTGCCGGTTGCGTCCTTCGATCAGCACGAAGCGCAAGGTCTGTGGCGCGATGATGCTGACCTTGGCCGGCCTGAGCTGACGCCCGTCAAGTGCGAGGCCGTGACGGAGCAAAGCCAATTTTTTGTCGTCGATGTGGCCCTCGACGGTGACGTTATATTCTTTGTCGAGTTTGGATTCCGGTCCGATCACGGCCTTGGCCAGCACGCCGTCTTCGCTCAGCAGCAGCAATCCACGCGAATCCTGGTCGAGCCGTCCGAGCGGCGCGAGCCGCGTGCGCTTGGTCGGCAGGTTGCGTGGCGGGCCGATGAGATTTGCGCGCGTGAGCAGACGCGCGGCCGGCACTTGATCGCCTTCGGGCTGCGCTGAAACGAAGCCGATGGGCTTGTTCACGACCGCGCTGATCTGCGGGCGCGTGCGTGCTTCGCCGACCTCGATGGTCTGGCCGGGCGCGATCTTGCGGCCGGGATCGTCCACACGTTCGCCGTCAATCGTTACTAGCCCCTTGGCGATCAGCGCCTCGGCCTCGCGCCGTGAGCATACGCCCTCGGACGCGAGCCATTTGTTCACGCGTTGAGGTTCCGGGCCGGAATAGGTGGAGCGCCAGGGCATCAAGGCGGCATAGCCTGCAAAATTGCTCGACGCCATGTCGGCGCAGGGCCTATCCGTGCGTCCTCAGTCCGAAAGAGGCCCGTCCATGCTCTACGCCCTGCTCTGCTACAACAACGAAGCGGAAGTCTTCTCCTGGACCAAGGAGCAGGACGATGCCGTCATGGCTAAGCTCAATGTCGTGCATGAGAAGTGGGAGAAGGCCGGCAAGCTGAAACCGTCCTTGCGGCTGCTGCCCACCAGCGCAGCGACGACGCTGCGCAAGAAGGACGATGTCGTGCTCGACGGCCCCTATGCGGAGACCAAGGAGCAATTGCTCGGCTTTTACATCATCGATGTGTCGGGGCTGGAAGAGGGGCTTGCTTTTGCGCGTGAGCTCACGGCGGCCAATCCGGGCGGCGCATATGAGCTGCGTCCGATCATGCTCTACAATCCCGGCGCCTGATGAGCGAACTCGGCTGGATCGAGCCCGCCATCAATGCGGCCCGCCCGCAGGCCATGGGTGCATTGCTGCGTTATTTCCGCGACCTCGATACAGCAGAGGAAGCGTTTCAGGATGCGTGCCTGCGCGCGTTGAAGAATTGGCCGAAGAACGGTCCGCCGCGCGATCCCGCTGCATGGCTGATCATGGTTGGGCGCAACGCCGCCATCGATGCGGTGCGGAAGAAAAGCCGGCTCACATCATTGCCCGAAGAAGATCAGCTTTCGGATTTGGGCGACGCCGAAGGCGCGGCGGTTACGGCGCTCGATGAGGGCGATTATCGCGACGACGTTTTGCGTCTCATGTTTATTTGCTGTCATCCCGACTTGCCGAGCACGCAGCAGATCGCGCTGGCGTTGCGGATCGTTTCGGGCCTCTCCGTGCCGCGCATCGCGCGTGCGTTTTTGGTCGGCGAAAGCGCCATGGAGCAGCGCATCACGCGCGCCAAGGCGAAGATCGCGGCGGCTGGCGTTGCGTTCGAAACGCCGGGCGCTGTCGAGCGCGCCGAGCGTTTGGCCGCCGTCGCGGCGATGCTCTATCTCGTGTTTAACGAGGGCTACACGGGACCGGGCGGCGAGACGGATGCGCGCGGTTCGCTCTGCGATGAAGCCATCCGGCTGACGCGGATTCTACTGCAACTTTTCCCATCCGAGCCCGAAATCATGGGCCTGCTCGCG
Organism: Alphaproteobacteria bacterium; assembly: GCA_030430715.1. GTDB lineage: Bacteria > Pseudomonadota > Alphaproteobacteria > Caulobacterales > Aquidulcibacteraceae > Vitreimonas. Next base: position 30,605 of record JAUIJZ010000022.1, on the reverse strand, counting down.
CTGATGCTGTTGCAGCATGCGCGCGCCGCGGCGCGGCATGATGCGGCGGGCGAGATCGTGCTGCTTGATGAGCAGGATCGTAGGCTTTGGAACCGGGTGATGATCGCTGAAGGGCTGGCGCTGATCGATAAGGCAATCCGCCATCGCACGCGTGGCCCGTATCAAATCCAAGCGGCGATCGCGGCGATGCATGCGCGTGCGGAGACGCCCGAGGATACAGATTGGGCGCAGATCAATCTGCTTTACGCGGCGTTGGAGCAAGAGACGCCTTCTCCCGTGATCACGCTCAATCGCGCTGTCGCGGTATCCAAGGCGTACGGAGCGGAGGCCGCGCTCGATTTGATCGCGCCGCTCACGGAGCGGCTAAGCGCTTATTTCTATTTTCACGGCGCACGCGGGAATTTTCTAATGCAGCTCGGCCGCAACGCTGAGGCGCGCGAAGCGTTCAACAAGGCGATCGCGCTTGCCAATACGCCCGCTGAGGCGGCGCATATCCGGCGTCATCTGGACCAGCTAAGCGCGCCGAAAAAATAAAGCGGCCCTTGTCGGATCGTCATGGCCGCAACCGTCCTTTGAGCACGAACAGGAGAGACCAAGATGACGGAAGAGGCTCACGAACTAGCCATCGATCTCGTGCTCGATGCGCCGAAGGAAAAGCTGTATCGCTGCTACACCGATCCGAAATTGTTGCAGCAATGGTTCGCGCCAAAGCCCTGGACGATCAAAAGCGTCGATATCGATGTGCGCGCGGGCGGGCGGTTCAATTTCGTGATGGCTTCGCCCGAGGGGCAGGAATTCCCGAACAGCGGCATCTTCCTCGCGGTTGAGCCGAACAAGCGGCTCGTGACCACCGATGCGGTCAATCAGGACTTCCGGCCGCAAGGCCCGTTCATGATCGCCGAAATCACGTTCGAAGATGCCGGCGCAGGCAAGACGCGGTATCGCGCCGTCGCGCGCCATTGGAGCGCCGAGACCAAGGCGCAACACGAACAGATGGGCTTCAAGGAAGGCTGGACCCAAACCGCGCATCAGATGGAAGCGCTGGCCAAGACGATTTGAGGAGACGAACAGATGCCGCGTTATCTCAGCCTGTACAAGCCAGCCCAGCCCATGTCCGGGCGGCCCAGCACCGAGCACATGGCGCAAATGGGCAAGTATATGGATGCGCAAATAAAGGCCGGAAAACTCATTGCTACGGGCGCGCTCAAGAAGCGCGATGGCGATGGCTTTATCGTCACTCTGGAGGATGGAACCCTCGGCGTGGATGAGAAGCCGGGCTGCGATTGGATGCTCGCAGGGGGCTGGGCGATCTTGCAGGCCGAAGACCGCGCGGACGTGATCAAGGATTCGCAGGCGTTTATGCGCCTTGCCGGTGATGGCCGCTGCGAATTGATCGAATTGTTCGAACCTCCGGGCTAGGGCGCATGACTTGCGCTGTCGGCTCTGCTGTGAGCTAGATTGAGCTGCGCGGCCAAAGATGCCGCCCGTTCGCGCGCTATGCGCCGAGCGCACAAAAGCAGGGAGGATGGGCGATGCGTGCAATTATGCTCGCGGCTTTGGCGTCGACCGTTTGCGGTTCGGCCTTCGCGCAGGGTCTGGACGATTTCAATCGCGTTGTGGTGTTTGGCGACAGTCTGACCGATGCGGGAACCTATGGCGCGCGGTTTACGACCAATCCCGATCTCGTCGCGACGCAATTGCTGGCGCAGCAATATGGATCATCAACGCTGCCCGCTGTGCCGCTTGGGCTGCCGCCGAATGCGGATGCGTGGATCTATGGCGCGGGCGGGGTTGGCGTAACGTCGCCGCGCCTTGGTGCAGGGCTTTACGTAACGCAGCAAGTGGACGCGTTTCTCGCGGCAAGCACGCCGGGCGCGCGCGATCTCGTTGTGTTGCAAGGCGGCCCCAACGATGTCTTCGTCATTGCCGCCGGTTTGACGCCGGGCGGAGAGGCGGCGGCACAAGCCGCGATCGAAGCGGAAGCGACAGCGCTGACCGCACAGCTCGACCGCCTTTCGGGCGCGGGGCTGATCCTCATGCTCAATATGCCGAACATCTCCGCGACGCCGCTCGGCGCGCTTTCGAGCCCTGCCGCCCGGCAAAATTTCGATCTCCTGGTCAACGCATTCAACACTGTTCTTTATGATGAAGTCGCCGCGCGTTCCGGCGACATTCTGGTGCTGGACACGTTCGGCTTCATTGACGCCGTGGTCGCCGATCCGGCGCGGTTTGGTTTTGCCAACGCGATGTCGCCCGCTTGCACCGTTGGCAGTGCGCTCAGTTGCACGACGGCGACCCTGGTCGCGCCCGGCGCTGAAGACACCTATTTCTTTGGCGACGCCATTCACCCGACGGGCGCCGGCCATCAAGCCTTCGCCGATTATGCCGCGTCGGTGCTCGATGCGCCCAATCGCGCCGTAAGCTTTGGCCGTTCGCTGATCGGCGCAGCGGATGGCGACCGCGCCGTGGCGAGCGCGGCGTTGAATGACGCCCGCGCGGCCGGGCATGGCGGCTTGTTTGGCGGATTGACCGGTCAGGCGGGCGATGATGCGGATGGCATCGGCGTGTTGATTGGCCTTACACGTCCGGCCGGAGAGGGCGGCGCATATGGTGCGATGTTCTCCTTCGAAACCGGCGAGGGCGATGCGCCTGGCTTGGAGCACGATGTTCAAAGCTTTCGCCTGACGGGTTTTGTCGGGGCGCCAATCAGCGAGCGCGTTTCCGTTTCAGGGCGGTTGAGCGGCGTTTATCTCAACATCGATGATGTGACGCGCCGTTTCGCCATCTATGGCGGCGCCATTAGCGAAGCGGGCGATACTGAAGCGTTCGGTTATGCGGCGGCCGTGCGGATCGCTTATGATTTGAGTGATGGCGGACCGCTTTCGCACGGTCTGTTCGGCGAAATCAGCCATGAATCGCTCGATATCGACGATTATGCGGAAGCGGGCGCTTCGCCATTTGCACTTGAGTTTGGCGATCAGGAATTGCGGCGCACCTTAGGGGTCATCGGCTACCAGGTCCGCTATGGCGGGCAAGGCTTTGCCCCATTCGCCAGCGCCGCTTATGTCGAACCTCTGGATAGCGATGCAGGGGATGTTTCCGTTTCGCTGGTCAACACGCCTGGCATATGGAGCGTCAACGCGCCTGACTTTGACGACGATGGCTATGCACGGCTGGAAGCTGGCTTCACGACCCCCGCGTGGTCCAATGCGCGCCTGATGGTGGTTGCTTCGGGCGAGTTTCAGGACGATCACGAAAGCGCGCGCGTTTTGGTGGGCTTAACCCGCGAGTTTTGATTTTGCCTGCAAAGTCAAGCTTGATGCGCTCCCGCCGGGTGTTCTAACTGCGTTCGGGGACAGCGCGTAGCCGTACAATCGCGCCTAGGGAGGTCGGGCGAAAATGGCCCAAATAAGCAACGCCATGACGCGGCGCGCCGCAATCGTATCCGGGGCGGCGTTGATCGCTGGTTGCGGCCGCGCCGAAAACCGCCCCTTCTTCCTCAGCGATGGTCAGCCGGCCGATTTTCCGACCGTGCTGGCCGTCGAATATATGGCGCAGCTGCTGCGCGAACGCACCGGCGGCCGAATGGACATCAAAGTCTATTCCGGCGGTCAGCTTGGCGCCGAGCGCGATACGCTAGAGATCACTACCTTTGGCGGGTTGGACATGGTGCGCGTCAACAGCGCGCCGCTCACATCGATTGAGCCAATGACGGCGATCACATCGCTGCCATTTTTATTCCGCTCGCAACAGCATATGCGCGCGGCGTTGGATGGTGAGCCTGGCGAGGCCATTCTTGCTTCGCTGCGCCGGCATAATCTGATCGGCCTTTGTTATTACGATTCAGGCGCGCGCTCATTTTACAATACCCAACACCCCATACACACGCCGGCGGACATGCGCGGCCTCAAGATCCGCGTGCAGAATTCCGACATCTATGTCGCGATGGTGCGTGCGCTCGGCGCCGATGCGACGCCAATGCCTTACGATGAAGTGTATCAGGCGCTTGTGCAGGGTGTGGTCGACGGCGCTGAAAACAATTGGCCCAGCTATGAATCGAGCCGGCATTTCGAAGCCGCTCAATATTATAGCCTGGATGAGCACGTGATGGGCCCGGAAGTATTGGTGATGTCGCTGAGCCGCTGGGAGCGGTTGTCGAATGAAGATCGCGAGATCGTGCGCCAGGCTGCGAAAGATTCCGTGCCTTACATGCGCGAGCTTTGGGATGCGCGCGTTGCCGCCTCGCGTGAGCGAATTCTGGCCGCAGGCGTTGAGGTGAATGAGGTTGCGGATCGTGAAGCGTTTGCTTCGCTGATGCGCCCGATCTGGAATCGCTTTGTCGTTACGCCCGAGCAAGTCCGGGTGTTGCGCGCTATCGAGAACATGGACGTCGCATGATCAGCGTTTTGACGCGCATAACAAAGGCGGCGAGCACCGCCTTGATTTGGGTGGCCGCGGCCGGGCTCCTGGCCATGACCGCGATCATTAGTTGGCAGGTGTTCGGGCGCTATGTGCTGAATTCAAGCCCGTCCTGGTCTGAGCAGGCGTCGCTGACGCTGATGATCTGGTTCGTTTCGCTCGCCGCCGCGGCGGGCGTGCGCGAAGGCTTTCACATTCGCATCGTGGCGCTGCAGCGCGCCGCGCCGAAGGTGCTGCAAAAAATTATGTTGATCGGCGCCGATCTTGTTGTCGCGGCGTGCGGCCTCGCCATGCTGGTGTGGGGCGGCGAGTTGGTGGCGCGCACGTGGGAGCATGTGATTCCGTCACTCGGACTTCCGCGTGGGCTCGCCTATTTGGGATTGCCGATCGCCGGCGCGTTGATTGTTCTGTTCGCGCTTGAGCGCGTGCTGGAGCATTTCACGAGCGGGACGGAAGCTGGCGAAGGGGATGCCCAGTGGAGCTGATTGTTCTGGTGGTGACGCTGCTGGTGTTGCTGGCGTTAGGCGTGCCCGTCGCGTTTTCGCTGCTTGGCGCGGCGATGGCTACTTTCTTCGCGCTCGACATTCCGCTGGTCGTGGTGTTCCAGCGGCTTGCGGCCGGCGTGAGCGTGTTTTCGCTGATGGCGATTCCGTTCTTCATTTTCGCTGGCGATCTTATGTACCGCTCCGGCATCGCCGAGCGTTTGGTGCGCGTGGCGGAAGCTGCGTTTGGCCGTTCGCGTGGCGGGCTTGGTCCCGTCACGGTGGGCGCATCCACTTTGTTCGGCGCCGTATCCGGCTCGGCTATCGCCAGCGCTTCGGCGATGGGCTCGGCGCTGATGCCGCTCATGAAAGAGAAGGGCTATCACGGCGACTACGCCGTCAACGTCACGGTGACGTCAGCCATCGTCGGGCTGCTGATCCCGCCATCGCACAACATGATCATCTATTCGGCCGCCACGGGCTTGGGTGTGTCGATCGGCGATCTATTCCTTGCCGGCATCGTGCCCGGATTGCTGACAGCCGCGTTTTTGGCGCTGGTCGCGTGGCTAGTTGCGGCGCGGCGCAATTATCCGCGTGGCGAGTTTCCGGGCTGGGGCGCGTTTGCGCGCGCGATCGTGTTCGCGCTTCCCGGTTTGATGGCGGCTGTAATCATTATGGGCGGCATTCTGAGCGGTATTTTTACCGCGACGGAATCTTCCGCAGTCGCTGTGGTTTACACGATTTTTGTCGGCGCGTTTGTCTATCGCAGCCTCGGCTGGCGGCGTTTCGCTCAAGCGGCGATGCAGAGCGTGCGGATCACGGCGATGGTTCTGCTGATAATCGGCGCCGCCACCGCCTTCAGCTACGCGCTCGCCATCCTTGAAGCACCCGCCCAGCTTGCCGCGCTCATCACAGCGGCGACGGACAATCCGATCCTGGTGCTGCTGATCATCAATGTGACGCTGCTGGTGCTTGGCGCGGTGATGGATATGGGGCCGCTGATCGTCATCACCACGCCGATTCTGTTGCCGGTGGCGCAGAGCGTCGGTGTCGATCCGGTGCATTTCGGCATCATCATGCTGCTGAACCTGGGCATCGGCTTGGTGACGCCGCCGGTGGGGTCGGTGCTGTTCGTCGGCTCAGCTGTCGGAGAAGTGCCCGTGGAGCAGACGGTGCGGACGATCTGGCCGTTCTATCTCGCGCTGTTGGTGTCGCTGGTTGCGGTCACGTTTGTGCCGCAGCTTTCGCTCGCTCTGCCGAACGCTTTGCGGTGATCTAGAGGCGCACGCTGAGCGCTAGCGCACCGAAATCTTGGCGTCCGCTCTGCGTCTCGAATTCTTCGGTGCGCCACACATACGTGTAAGCGAGACGCACATCGCCAAGGCTCAAGGAAAAGCCTGTCTGGAAATCAGCGACGAGAGGCTCGCGATCGACGGAGGGGCTATCCTCGAACGTGTTGCCGTCGAGAAAAAGATTGTGCGCGACGGCGCGTCCCTGAACGCCGGCGAAGATCGACCAAGACATTTGTCCGCCGCGAAAGTGCTCCACGCCGGCAAGGGAGGGACGCACGCGCGGGGGGCCGTAATCATTGTCGATGCGCTGGCCGATGCGCGCGGTGAGGCCCGTGCGCAATTCGGTGCGCAGCGTGCCGAGCGTGGCGCCGGCGCTTGGCGTTAGATCTGCTTCGAGGCCGCCGAGAAAGTCGCCGAACACGCGCAGGGCGCGCCAGCGGCGGTCGAACGACACGGCGAACGCGAACTCGTCATTCAGCTGGCTGTCCCAGCCCTGCGGATCGGGGGCGCCGAGCCATTCATGAATGCCGCTTTGCGCTTCTTCGCCCTGTGCGGAGGGGCCGACCATGCCGAACTCGAATTCGTAGGTGTCGAGATAGCGCGGCGCCCGTCCGGCGGGCACGTCGTCTTCGACCGCCAGCAGGATCTGCATATAAAGCCAACCCGCATAAGGATGCTGGTCGGGCGGCGCCGGTACGGCGCTAATGTCCTCCGGCGTAAAAATCGATTGGCCGATGGCTGCGCCCCAGAAATCAGGTTCGGAGCCGGACAGCGTCTCGGTGAAATCGCCCAAGCCTTGCAGCCAATCGGGCACGCGTTCAGCTGGCGACACATAGGCGAGCTTGATGCCCGATGTGTAATTGCGATCTTCACCGGAAGAGAGACTGTCATTCTCAACCACGACCGAGAGCACGCCTTTGCGCTGCGCGGCTTCGCTTTCCTGCGCGTGTGCGATCCCAGGCAGCGCCGCGATCATGGCGGCGCCCATCCATAGGTTCAGGCGATGATGTCCGGCGTGAGCCTGTCTTCTATCCACTGAATTTGGTCCCTCAGAACGAGCTTGCGCTTTTTTAGCCGCGCAAGCTGCAACGCATCCCCACCGCTCTGTTCCTGCAGCGCAAAAATTGCGCTGTCGAGCGCGCGATGCTCCTCCCGAAGTTCCATGAGACGCGATTTGAGTTCGCGTTTTTCAGGCGTGTCAGCGATGTCGAAGCCGGTTTCGTCGTCGGCATCCATGGCATTTCCGCCGTGCTTGTGGATTGCGCGGCCGGCGCGGCCGCTGTTTGGAGCTAAGCCATGCCTGATCGGCGCTGTAAAGACGCTCGAAAATGCGGCGCACGGCGTTTTTACGCGGCGCCTGCGGAAAGATTAACATTTGTAACAGGATGTAAGGAGACAATCAGCCGCATCTGCGCCATTCTGTCTTTGCCAAGCTAGAGGAGGCGCCAAAGATGGCCATCGAGCATCGGCTTCGTGAACTCGACGCCCGACATCGGGACTTGGATCTAATTATCGAAAATGAGGCAAAAAGGCCCTCCGCGGACGCGATGCGCCTTTCCGCCATGAAGCGACAGAAGCTGAAGATTAAAGAAGAAATCGAAGGGCTTCGAGGTCGAACGCATCATTAGCGTTCTCAGCGCGTCTCACTTGCACGCGCGATGTCCAGCTTAATCGGAACTGTGATTAGAGCGTGTAAGCGGATTGCGCCGGATAAGCCGAGCCGCAGACGAAATTGGGCTTGATCCGATTTCTTGCATAAGCGGCAGTATGCGGGTGATACGTGGTCACCCGCATACTGACTTATACTTACATGCGGATGCGCAGACCGCCCATCGCTATGCGCGGAGCGCCGGGGCGAGCGCCCGCGGGCGAGAACCCAACATTGTAGGTTTCGTCCGTGACGTTGGTGATCGTGCCGAACAACGCAACGCGTTCTGTAAGGCGGAATTCCCCCGCAAGATCGATGATCAGGCGATCATCGATCAATTCATCGGCGGCAATGGCGCCCTGACCGGCTTCGGCGCGCGCTTCGCTGACATAGTTGAAGCTCACGTCCGCGCGCCAGCGGTCCGCCTCAAGACCTGCGTTCAACGTCCATTGATGCTCCGGCAAGTAGGGGAGTTCGTCGCCTGCCGAGACCGCGCCCCAAGGCCCATAGCTTGAGTTGAAGCTGGTTTGGAACTCGCCCTCGGTGAAGGTGTAGAGCAGCGAAACCGGCGCGCTGAGGCCAAAGCCGAGCGCTTCGCCAAAATCGTAGCCCGCGACGAATTCAAGACCGCTGACATCGACTTCGCCGCCGTCGAATTGGGCGCCGATGGCGCAACCGCCGCCGGTTGAAGCTGTGCAGGTGCCTACGAGATTTTCGTAATCGTTGAAAAAGGCGATTGCTTCGAAGTGCGCCGCGCCATCGAGGTAGCGAACGCCGGCTTCGTAATTCCACGATGTTTCAGGATCGACACTGGATCCGGGGCCGGGGCTGGCGAAGCCGCGATGGGCGCCGCCAAGCAGACGCCAACGCTCGTTGAGCGCATAGGTGACGCCGATGCCTGGGATCCAGATATCGACATCGCGCGACGCTATGGTCGCGGGTCCGGCGCGTCCCGGATCGGCGCTGCCGAAATCAGTTTGCGTCAGCTCGATGGTTTCGTAGCGAAGGCCGGGCGTGAAAGTCCACGCGCCCCATTCAATAGTGTCGCGCGCAAAAAACGCCCATGCCTCAGCTTCGCCCACGCGGTTGCTTTGCGTGCCGGGCGCGCCTGGCGTGACCAGAACCATGGCGCCGTTGACCATGTGGTAGCGGTCGTCCTGCTGGAAGCGGTCTTCTTCATCTTCGTGATAGCGCGCCGAGAGTTGCAAGCGGTGACTGGCGCTGCCCGTGTCGAAATTGATCCCGAGCACGCTTTGAATGCCTTGGGCATAGTATTCGCGATTGTTGTTGCGCACGCGCAGATCGCCGCCGGCGCTCAGCGAGGAGGTGAAGCCCGGCGCACCGACCAAGACATTCATTTGGTCTGCGTATGTCGCCGGATCGGCGAGAACCGAACTGATGCCGACCCATCCGCTGTCGGCGCTGTTGCGCACGTCATTGAGTTTGTACCAAACGCGCGTGGTATCGGTGCGATAAGCGACGGTCGTCAGGTCGATGTTCGGCGTCAGTTCGATCTGATGCGTGAGCTGATACGTGCTGTGCTCTACGTCCATGCGGTCGACCTGACTGCCGCGATAGCGGCGGAACGGGTCGGCGGCGAAATCCGCCAGCGCAAGACCAAGATAAGTTTCGTCCGAATGTTCGTCGGAATGTTGAAACTTGAATTCCAGCGATTGCGGCATGTCCGCGCCGGGTGCGCTGCGAAGGCCGAGGCGCAGCACCACATCGTCGATCTCAAAGCCTGTGTCGCCGCCGGAATCGAGGTCTTTGAAGCCGTCGGAAGCTTCGTGAAGCACGTCGATGCCGGCGCCATATTGAATGCCCTGACCGCTGCTCCAGGCGCCGGCGAAGCCGTGTGCGCGCTCGCCGCCATATTCTCCAGCCAGCAGATCAAGGCCGGCGGCGAATGAATCCGGGATTGGGCGCGATGTCATATTGAGCGCGCCGCCGACCGTCATTGGCCCATACATGATGGCTGCCGGTCCTTTAGAGACTTCGACGCCGGTCATGCGTCCGATGCGTGGAAAATAATACGCGGCGGGCGCGGCATAGGGCGCCGGCGCGATCAGCACGCCGTCTTCCATCACGGTGATGCGGGAATTGCGGTCCGTGCCCGAACCGCGAATGCCGATATTCGGGCGGAGGCCAAAGCCTTCTTCTTCCTGCAAGAACACGCCCGGCGTCTGCCGGAGCGTGCGGTTCACATCGCCGTAAGAGAAGGTTTCGAGTGCGTCTTCGTCGAGATAATGGACCGAGCCGCCAACCTCGGCCGCCTCCTGGCTTGAGGCGACGATGACGATATCCGAGACAGATGCTACCTGGATCGGCTCAGATTGAGCTTGCGCGACCGCGCTCCACGACAGCCCAGCCACAAGCGCCAAAGCGCTAATTCCATACCGCAAACTCACCATCACCCCCGCTTCTGCGTGTAATTTGCAAAAGGGGTAGCGGAAGATGCTCAGAATTTCAAATGCGACTTAGTTTCAATCGCTACGGCGTGCCGCTCAATTATCCTCGGGCTGCTCGTAGGTTTCCGGGGGCACGGTTTCCTGAGCTGCCTTGAGCGTTTTGGCCTCGGCCTTTGTGGCGCGCGCATCGGCGCGGGCGCGCGCAGCTGCGGCGTCCGCTACGATGGCGTCGAGTTCGATCTGGCTGCACAGGCCGAGCGAGACCGGGTCCACCGGCTTGATATTATTTGAATTCCAGTGCGTGCGGTTACGCACTTGGTCGATCGTCGCCTTGGTGGTGCCGATCAGCTTCACGACCTTTGAATCCGGGACTTCCGGGTGGTTCTTCAAGAACCAGGAAATGGCGTCGGGACGGTCCTGACGGCGCGCGATCGGCGTGTAGCGGCCGGAGCGCTTCTTCACCTGCGGCAGGTCGATACGCTTCTGTTCCAGCGGCTTGAGCTTGTATGTCTCGTCCGCCTCGCCACGGGCGATTTCCTCGCGCGAGAGGAAGCCGCCGGCGATGGGATCGACGCCGCGAATGCCCTTGGCCACATCTTCGTTGGCGATGCCCTGAACTTCCAGCGGGTGCAGCGCGCAGAAATCCGCGATCTGATTGAAGGCGAGCGAGGTGTTCTCGATCAGCCACACGGCAGTGGCCTTTGGCATCAGGACGTTGGCGGTCATGGCGGGGCTCCAAATACGCAAAAGCGCCCGGCGACGTCGCCAGGCGCTAGCCATCTGGTGCAACGGGCTGACGCATCCGGGCGCGGACGAAGTCAGTTGGGGTGCATATAGCCTTGCCCAGTCGGAAAGGGAAGGTGAAACAGGCGCGCGGGTTCGCCTCTTCCAGGGCAGCGCCGGTTAACTTGGTTAGTCGGGCTTGGCGCCCTTCAGCTTGGCCATGATGACGCTATCGCGCAGGCCGGAATGGGTTTTCCAGTTCTGCTTCAGCACGCCTTCGCGGTGAAAGTCGTTGCGGATGAACAGCGTGAGCGACGAGCCGTTTTCGGGGTCGATGTCAGCCATTAGGCGGTGCAGGCCGAGTTTCTCAAAGCCGTATTCGGAAACCAGTGCGACCGCTTTGGAGGCGATGCCGCGGCCTTGCGCATCGCGGCGCAAGATGATGCCGAACTCGCCGACGCCCTCGCGGATCACATAAAGCGCGATCCGGCCTAGCGCTTCGCCGCCATCTTCGGTGACGGCCCAGACATGTGCCCCAGGGCGCGCGAGCGCGGTTTTGATATAGGCTTCGGTTTCGGCGACATCCTGGTGGACGTCGCCGCTGCGGTGGCTGTGCTGTTTCACCAGTGGATCGGAGTGCGCGATGAACATCGCGGGCGCATCGCCCGGTTCGAGCTGACGCAGCACCAAGCCGTCGGCGTTGAGGCGGGGGACTTTCTTCACGCTTCGGCCTCGGCTTTTGTTTTCAGACGTTCGCTGGCGCGCTGTTTGACACTTTCGCTGCGCAATTGTCCGCAGGCGGCGAGGATGTCGCGCCCGCGCGGCGTGCGGATCGGCGAGGAATAGCCGGCGCGGTTCAACACCTCGGCGAAGCGCTCGATCACATCCCATTCGGAACATTCGTAAGGCGTGCCGGGCCAGGGATTGAATGGGATCAAATTGATCTTCGCTGGCACGCCCGCAAGCAATTTCACCAGCGCTTTAGCCTCGGCCAGCGTATCGTTCACGCCTTTGAGCATCACATATTCGAAGGTCACGCGCTTGGCGTTGCCCAGCGACGGATACTGGCGAATGGCGTCGAACAATTCCGCCAACGGATATTTCTTGTTCAGCGGCACAAGTTCGTTGCGCAGATCGTCATTGGTGGCGTGCAGCGAAATGGCGAGCATCGCGCCGGTTCGCTCACCCAATTCCTTGATACGCGGCGCGACGCCGGCCGTGCTGACCGTAATACGGCGGCGGCCGATTGAGATGCCATCGCCATCCGAAATGGTGTCGATGGCCTCGGCCACGTTGTCGAGATTGTAGAGCGGCTCGCCCATGCCCATGAAAACGATGTTGGTGAGCTGGCGGTCTCCGTCATTGAGCGGGCGCGCCTGTGTGGGCCATTCGTTCAGCGCATCGCGCGCGATCATCACCTGGCCGACAATCTCTGCGGCGCTAAGGTTGCGCACGAGCTTCTGCGTGCCGGTATGGCAGAAGGTGCAATTGAGCGTGCAGCCGACCTGGCTTGAAACGCACAGCGCGCCGGAGCGGCCAACGTCGGGAATGAAAACGCATTCGCCTTCCGTGCCCGGACCAAACCGCGTCAGCCATTTGCGCGTGCCGTCCTGGCTCACTTGGCCGGTGACGATTTCAGGGCGCGCCAACGTGTAATGCTCGGCAAGCGTGCCGCGTAGTTCCTTGGCGACATTGGTCATCGCAGCAAAGTTGGTGACCCCATAATGGTAAATCCAACGCCAGAGCTGCTCGGCGCGCATCTTCGCTTTGTCGGGTTCGACGCCGGCGGCGACGAGCTTTTCGCCCAGCGCGGCCTTGGAAAGGCCGGCCAGCGAGGGCGGGGAGGGAAGAGCGGCGGTCACGCCGCCCTTATGAATATGCTGCGCCTGCTCATTCAAGGGCGTGTAACCTAAAAAGCGCAGCACCGTGTCGCTTAATCCGCGTTGCCGAGTGTCGGCAGTGCGCTAGGCTCCCAGTACTACAAAAAGGGGAGAGACGTATGAACGATTATGCCGATCCGACTGCCGATCTGGGCGCCATGGCGGGACTGGGGCTGATCCCCCTGATCATCGCCCTCGCCGTCTTCGTGTTCATGCTGTTCTGCTACGGAAAGATTTTTTCCAAGGCGGGATATTCCGGCTGGCTGGCTTTGCTCATGCTGGTGCCGCTGGTGAACATCGTTCTCTTCATCTGGTTCGCCTTCGCTGATTGGCCCGTCGCCAAGAGGGCGCAGGGCGGAGCGGGCTGACGCTTACCTGATCCGGATGGCGGGGAGCCGCGCGCCGGCTTCCCGTCGCACTAAGGTTGTCGCACTAGGGTTGCGGTGTTGGCACGACGCCGAGATCCTGCATCCACGCGTGGAACGCGTCGATCCACATGGCCGAGTTCGGCGTCTTGCGCTGCATACCGAAACCATGTGCGCCGCTGGAATAGAAATGCGCTTCGACCGGCCGGTTGGCTTCGCGATAGGAACGGATCAGACCGAAATCCGTATCGCGAACCATGAGCTGATCGTCCAAAGCAACAGCGTAGAACATGGGCGGCGCATCGCTGGGAATTTCACGTGCTGCCATGCTGCCATAAATCGGCGCGATGAAGTCCGGCCGTGCGTCGCGGTCGTCGTCGAGGCCAACGGCAAGCGCGGTGAAGGCGCCCGCGGAAAAGCCGACAAAACCCACGCGGGCTGGATCGACATGCCATTCCTCGGCCCGCGCGCGCACGAGACGCACCGCCGCCTGCGCGTCCTCAAGCGCATTGTTTAGCGCTTCGTTGCGGTCCGGAGCAGGCGATGGGGTTGGCGCGGGCGCGTTTGCCGAAGCCGCCATGCGCGTATAGCGCGCCTGGAGCGCGGCCATGAAATCTTGATGTTCGCGTGGGGTAGGCCGCAAGCGGTATTTGAGCACGAAAGCGGCGATGCCGTGATCGGCCAACCATTGCGCGACGGGGTAGCCTTCATTGTCGATCTCAAGGGTTTCAAACCCGCCGCCGGGCGCGACGATCACGGCGGCGCCGGTGGCGATGGCGGGATCGGGCAAAAAGGGCTCAAGCGTTGGCGTCACGACATTGCGGACTGAGCGATAGCCGCGCGGATTGACCATCCATTGTTCCGGCTGTGCGCGGCGTGGGGCAGGGCGCAGCACGATTTCGTTCGGCCGCACTTGTCTTTCGGTGGGAGCCGGTTGCGCATGCGCGCTAAGCGCGCCCCCGCACAAAAAGAGCGCCGAAAGAATGAGCGCGCGCATGGCAAATGGCATGCGGTTCGCTGATGCTTGATTGGGTCTCTTCACGGCTTTCCCCCTAGATTTCTCATGAGCGTTTGAACTCAAATTTTTTTGCGCGGATTTTCCGTCATCTTTTGGGGCGGGCCGCCAGGCATGATCGGCCGCGCCGGATATCCGCCCATCGCCAGCGCGCGGTCATACATGAGAATAGCGCCTGCTACACCGACATTGACGCAGAACTTTGTCGGTATCTTCACCACGTGGGCGCAGCGCGACAGCAATTCAGGCGAGAGCGAGCCGCGTTCGCGTCCAAGCACATAAGCGGCGGCGCTCGGGTGTTGGAAGCGCGGCAGCTCAATCGCATCGTCCGTCAGTTCCACGCCGACCAGAACGCATCCCTTGGGCAGCAACAAAGAGTCCGTTGAATCCCAGGGGTAATAGGGCATGTGCCCGAAGCTGCGCGAGGTGTCACTATTATACGCCTCGCGCACCTTCGGGTTTGCGTTGATGGTGAAGAAGAAACTGGCGCCGAACGCATGCGCTGTGCGCATCAGCGCGCCGAGATTCATCGGCTTGGAAATTTCTTCCGCACCAATTCCGAAATAGCCGCGCATCGGGGGCGCGACCGCCTACCAGAAGCGCCACCAGGAACGGTCGCCTGGTCCGCTGACGCGGTCGCAATTCTCGAACGGCCCATTATAGGCGCCCACCAGATAGGCGCGGCCGCCGCCATGCGCATAGGTCACCGTGCCGTTGGAATATTGACCCTCTTCGGTGGGGGCGAGGTTGAAGGTCTGACCTGAGGCATAGACCTCGGCTGAACCGGCGGCATAGCGGACGCTGAATTCCTTCTCGCCGTCACAACGCCAATTATAGCGTTCGCCCGCGGCGAGCGATTGCTGGTTCACCGCGCACGCGCTGAGCGCACAAGCCGCAGCTGCGGCGATGACGATCCGGTTCATTCGAGCTTCCCTCCAGCTTCAGCGTTGGCAATTGGTATAGGGCCCGCCTGCCGCGCCACTCAAGGTGGCTTGCCCTTGATGCTCGCTATATTCAACCGCGCCGTTGGAATATCGGATGCCGGAGCCGGATTGGGTCTGCGGCAAGTTGTACAGCTGTCCGCCGGCAAACACCTCCGCCGATTCGCCATTGAAGCGTACCGAGAACGCCGCGCCGCCGTCGCAGCCCCAATCGAGCCGCTCCGTCGGCGGCGTCGCGCATGAAGCCAAGGCCAGAAGGGCCGCGCCAAGCATTAATTTACGCATGGAAATGCTCCTCATCAGAATTGTGGCCACGCGGGGCGCCGGGAAGATGCGGCGATTCGCGGTCTCATGATCGTTCCGCGATGTCTCGTTCGCGCGCATTGCCGCCGGGCCGCGCTCCGAACATGCCTTCGCGCCATCCGACATAAAGCGCGATCATGGTTGCGGTGGGGATGAAAGCGTCGGCTTGTTCGGTGAAGTCGGCTAGCTCCCAGAGATTGAGCAGACCCGCTGGCCCCCAGAGCCCAAACAGCACAAGCGTTCCCACGCCCTCGGAGACTGAGCCGAAAATCGGAATCCGTCCCAGTGTAAAATCGACCAGGTCGATCAACACGGAAAATCCGAGGCGCAGATAATAACCGCGTCGCGTCATGGCATTGAGTTTCTGTCCCGGAGGCAACACAAAGCGCAACCCGATTTGAACAGCGGAAGAAGGTGAAAAGATGGATTGGGTTTCGATTCCGTCAGCGTTCAGGTCGCGGTGTTACAAGAATGAGAGGATCAATCGCTGCGCCAGGGGGAAAGCGTGAAGCAGGGCTGGATTATTCGCTGGCGAATGTTGGCTGCGGCATCGGCCGCCGGGCTCCTGGCGGCTTGTGCGACGGCGCCGCCAACCCCGGAAGAGGCTGAGGCGCGGGCTTGGCTGGTGGCGCAGCGCGCGGATTCGCCGTCATCGTATGAGAATTATCTGCGTCTCTATGGCGATTGGCCGAACGCTCAGGCAGCGCGCGTGCGCGTGGAAAGCCTGATGGCGGAGGAGCGCGACGCCTGGTCGCGCGCGCAGCGGCTCGATACTGAAGTCGCATACCAGACGTATCTGTCGAATTATCCGTGGGGCGCAGATGCGCAGACAGCGCGGAGCCGCCGCGATGTTCTGGCTGCGCCGCGTCTGGCGGCTGAGGAGCGGGCTGACTGGGTTTCCGCTAGCCGCGCCGACGGCATCGAGAATTATGAAGCGTTTCTCAACCGCTGGCCTGGCGGAGCACATGCGGACGAGGCGCGCGCGCGGCTCGACTATTTGTGGACGACCGATGAAGGAGCGTGGACCCGGGCGCGGCGGCTCGATTCACCTGGCGGCTACGCGGATTTCTTGCGGGCCTACCCGCGTTCTCCCTTTGCCATCCAGGCGCGTGCCGCCTTGGATGAGTTTGCGCGTCGCGACGATTATGCCTGGGACAGCGCGCGCCGCCGTGACACCGTTTATGAATATGAGCGTTATTTGCGCGCTTATCCTGACGGGCTTCACCGCCGCGACGCGGAACGGCGCATTTATAGGCTGCGTGAGGAGGATCGCATCGCGTGGGATCGGGCGGTTCGCGCCGACACGATCCGTTCTTATGAGGATTACCGGTCCCAGTCGCGTGATGGGGCGTACAGGAATGACGCTGGCCGGCGCATAGAGCAATTGCGCGCAAATCAATCCAATCCGCCGCCGCAACCGCCGCCGCCGCCACCTCCTGCGCCGCCGCCGCCGCCACCCGAGCCCGAAAGCGCATCGCCGCAACCGCCGCTCGCCGCGACGCCGTTCCCGCGTAATCGCGACCAATTGAATCGGCAAACGGCGCGCCGTTTCGGGGGCGCTGCGGAGAATGACGACGCAAGCGAAGAAGATTGAGCGAAGCGTTTTGTTAGCCTGCGCATGTGTCCTCAAAGTCACGCAGGGCGCCGGAAACTCCACCTAATACGGGCTTTTGGGCCGTTCGCTTGTTGCGCGCGACGCGGGCGCGCCTGTGAAAACCGCTCTAAATCAGCATTTTTGCATTGCGACTCACAGCGCCTCATGCCAGGGAAGCGCGCCAACGCGCCGAAAAGCCCTAAAAATGGGGCTTTTTGGCGCATCATTGGAGAGGCGCGGTCACGCTCCATCAAGAAATGAGTGGCATTCACTCATACGCCGACGGCGGAATCGGGCCAGCAGCGCCCGAAAAACCGGCGGTTCGTTGAGTTAACACCAGACAACCTTTGAAGAGGGGAATAGCAAATGGCCCGCAAGGCAAAGACGGCGAAAAAAGCGCCGGCCCGTAAGAAGACTGCAACGCGTAAGACCGCCGCGAAGAAGACCGCCGCGAAGAAGGCCGCTCCGGCCGCGAAGGCGGT
This sequence comes from Alphaproteobacteria bacterium, assembly GCA_030430715.1. Lineage (GTDB taxonomy): Bacteria > Pseudomonadota > Alphaproteobacteria > Caulobacterales > Aquidulcibacteraceae > Vitreimonas. The sequence continues at coordinate 13,053 of JAUIJZ010000022.1, read as the reverse complement.
GAAGGTTTCGGCCACGGCCGGCAAGACCGTGACCGCGAGCGCGCTGCTGCAATCGGTTGCCGATCATCTCGGCATCAAGAAGTCCGAAGCCAAAGTGTTCGTCGAAGGCTACACGGATGTCGTGAAGGCCTACGTGCTCAAGGGCGCGAAGGTGAAGATCGGCGACATCGGCATGGTCATGATCCGCGCCCGCAAGGCGCGCATGGGCCGTAACCCGCAAACGGGCGAACCGGTGAAGATCAAGGCGTCGAAGAAGCTTGCGTTCCGTCAATCGGCGGTGATGAAGGCTGCTGTGATGGGCGGCCGCTAAGGCGGCTGCGTCACGCGACGCAATTTAGAAATATGACCCCTTATGGGGTTGTCGAGACGGCCCGGCGCCTACGAACGCTGGGCCGTTTTCGTTTTCGCGGGTTGCATGTCAGCGCATGCGCGTTATGTAGCGCTGCACGTCAATTGTTGGAGATACGCATCATGGACCTCTCGATCGCAAAGCCCATCCGTTTTGCTTTCGAGGTTTCTCATGTCTGCCATTTCGCTCTCCAATTTGAGCTGTATAGCGCCTGACGGGCGCGCACTTTTCTCCAATATCTCGCTGATCTTCGGCGCCGAACGGGCAGGGCTCGTCGGCAGGAATGGCGTGGGCAAAACCACCTTGCTCAAGCTGATCGCCGGCGAAGCATCGCCTCAGGCTGGCGCCGTGGCTGTCGGTGGCCGGCTCGGTTATTTGCGGCAAGGATTGGCGCCAGAGTCTGGAACAGTCGCCGGCCTGTTCGGCGCCGCCGGTCCGCTAGCGTTGTTGCGGCAGGCTGAGCAAGGCGTGGCGAATGCCGAGGCATTAGCTGGCGCCGATTGGACGCTGGAAGCGCGCATGAGTGAAGCATTGGCGCGGGTTGGCTTGACGCTCTCACCCGAAGCGCCGTTGTCCGCGTTGTCGGGCGGACAGCGCACACGCGTGGGGTTGGCGGCTTTGGTGTTCGCCGATCCAGATTTTTTGTTGCTGGACGAGCCGACCAACAATCTCGACCGCGAGGGCCGCGGCGCGGTGCTGCGCTTGCTCCAGGACTGGCGCGGGGGCGCCATCGTTGTCAGTCACGACCGCGAACTATTGGAAGCGATGGACGCGATCGTGGAACTGACGTCGCTAGGCGTGCGCCGATATGGCGGCGGCTGGAGCGCCTATCGCGCGCAGAAGGATATCGAACTCGCGGCGGCGGAGCATGATTTGGCCGACGCCAAAAAGCGCACCGCCAATGTCGCGCGGATCACGCAAGTCACCGCCGAGCGTAAAGCGCGCAAAGACAAGGCTGGGCGCAAGAAAGCGGCCCGGCGCGACATGCCGCGCATCGTGATCGGCGCGATGAAGCAGCGGAGCGAGAATACTAGCGGCGGCAATGCGCGTTTGGCTGAGCGGCGGCGCACTGAAGCCGAGGCGGACGTCAGCAGCGCGCGCGAGAGTATTGAGGTGCTGCAAAGGCTTTCGCTTGCTTTGCCGCCCACGCGCTTGCCCGCAGGCAAGGCGGTGCTGGAACTCGATGCGGTATGCGCGGGCTATGATCCAGAGCGTCCGGTTCTGCGCGATCTGTCGTTGAGCATGGTTGGTCCCGAGCGAGTCGCGGTGAGCGGACCGAACGGCGCTGGGAAGACCACCATGCTTTTGGTGATCGCGGGCAAGCTTGCGCCATTTTCGGGCGAGGTGCGGCTCGGAACGGATTTTGCGGTGTTCGATCAGGATGTCAGCCTGTTGGATCGCGCGCAGTCCGTGCGAGAAAATTTCCGCCGCATCAATCCCGAGGCCAATGAGAACCAATGCCGTGCGGCGCTGGCGCGCTTCATGTTTCGCGCCGAGGCCGCGCATCTGCTTGCGGGCGAATTGAGCGGCGGAGAGATGTTGCGGGCGGGGCTGGCGTGCGTTCTGGGCGGCCCGGCGCCGCCCGCTTTGCTCATCCTCGATGAGCCGACCAATCACCTCGACACCGACTCAATTGAATCCATCGAGCGCGCGCTGGCCGCTTATGATGGTGCGCTTCTGGTTGTGAGCCATGACGAGGCTTTCTTGCGCGCGATTGGCGTGTCGCGGCGGATAGAACTCGCCGTGCGCTAAGCGTCCGCGCGCCGCACGCACCGGAAGCCGAGATGATTGGTCGATGTGTCGACCTCTTGGGGATGACGTGCGGCGGGGCGATAGCGGCGGCAATAATTTGGCGCGCACAAGAACGATCCGCCTTTGATCACTTTGCGTGGTATCGCCAGCGCGGCGTGGGTGGGATCGTAGCTTTCTTCTTCGCTTGCGCCGCGTGGATTGCTTGGCACACAGCAAGGCTTCGCGGCTGCGCGTGTCTCAGAATACCAATCGGCGGTCCATTCCCAAACATTGCCGATCATATCGAATAGGCCATACCCGTTAGGTGAAAAGGCGCCTATCGGTGAGGTGCGTGCAAAGCCGTCCGTGAGCAAATTCTCATTTGGAAAAGCGCCTTGCCATGTATTGGCTTGGTGGATGCCGCCGGGCGTGAACTCTTCGCCCCAAGCATAGCGCGCGCCATCAAGGCCGCCGCGCGCGGCAAACTCCCATTCCGCTTCGGTGGGCAGATCCTTGCCACGCCAAGCGGCGTAGGCTTGCGCATCATCCAAGGCAATGTGAACGACCGGATGATCGGGCATGTTGTCGATTGAACTGCCTGGCCCTTCAGGCGTACGCCATGATGCGCTGTGCCGATAGGCCCACCACACCACGCCGCGCGCTGGATCGACGCGATGGGCGGGCGGGCTAAACACACTCGAGCCCGCCACGAGATTTTCGGGTGACACACCCGGATAAAGCGCGGGATCCGGCGGGCGCTCTGCAAGCGTGACATAGCCTGTCGCATCGATGAACGCCCCGAACTGAGCATTCGTCACAGGCGATACGTCGATCCAAAAGCCGCTCACGCTAACCCGGCGTGCCGGGGCTTCTTCGGGATATTCATCGGCGCATCCCATGAGGAATTCGCCGCCCGCGAGAAAGATCATTTCATCAGTCATTGGCATGCGTGCTTGCAATACCCCAAGGGTTCGTCAGCTTGACGCGGGCTGAATGCTTCTTCAACTGCAACGGAAATAATGTCCAAGACGCCAAAGCGCTCTGCGGCCGCGCCGCCTTCAGAAGTTCGATCGCGCACCAAAGGCGCTAACGCGCTTTTGCTCGCCGCCGAGCGTCTGTTCGCAGAACACGGTCTGGAAGCCGTTTCGATGCGGCAGATCGTGGATGCTGCCGGCCAGGCAAACAATTACGCAGTTCAGCATCATTTCGGCGACCGTGACGGTTTGATCCGCGCCATTTTGGAATTGCGCTTGCCTGAGCTTGATCGCATTCGGGCGGCGCGGCTGCGCAAACTGAAGCTGCAAGGAAATGTAGATGTACGTGCGCTGCTCGGGGCGCTGTTCATGCCGATCGCCGATCTAAAGGATGAGACAGGCCGGCACGTCTATGCGCATTTTCTGCTGCGTGTCGGCTGGGGCGGCGCAACGGCGATGTGGGGGCGCGAGCATGGCATTGTGCCCGCGGCGCATAACATCCTCGACGAACTTCACGCGCTTTGTCCGGACATGTCTCTGAGAACGTTTGGCGAGCGGCTTGAACTGATCGGCTCGCTTTTCTTCCACGCCGTGGCCTTGCTCGATCAGAAGGCGGCCGCCGGCCTGTCTGCTGCTGGTCAAAAAAAGTATTTAGAACAGGTGCTTGATATGTGCGCCGGGGCATTGTGCGCGCCGACGCGGCGCTGACTTCGAATTTAAGTCATTGACTTAAATCGGGCGCTCTCTCACGGTGCGCGCCATCCATCGTCGTCCGCGCCCGTGGAGCGTTTGCATGTCCAAAAAATCTTTGTTGCGCCAATCAGCACAAACCGCGCTTGCCGCCGCCGCGTTTGCGGTCGCTGGCGGATTGTCTGTCATGCCCGCTCATGCGCAGGAGCAGCCGGCGCCGGCGATTGATCGCACTGTGCTGCCGCATCCCAATCAGAGTTTCGAGGGCGTAATCGCCCCGACGCGTGCGGAATCGCGGCCTGACTGGGTCGATCCAGTTACGGCGCCAGAGGGCGCGCCGAATGTATTCCTGATCATGACGGACGATGTAGGTTTTGCCTCAGCCAGCACGTTTGGCGGGCCGGTGCCGATGCCGAATCTTGATCGCCTCGCCGAGCGCGGTCTCACTTATACGCAATTCCACACGACGGCCGTGTGTTCGCCTTCACGCGCATCGCTGTTGACGGGACGCAACGCGCACGCCGTTGGCGGCGGGATTCTGTTCGATATCCCAACGGGCTATCCGGGGTATTCGGCGGTGATTCCGCAAAGCGCCGCCACGATAGGCCGGGTGTTGCGCGACAATGGCTACAGCACGGCCTGGTTCGGCAAACATCATAATGCGGCGCCGTGGAACTCAATGGCCGGGCCGTATGAGCAATGGCCGACCGGACTCGGCTTCGATTATTTCTACGGCTTTGTCGGCGGAGATGTGAATCAGTGGGAGCCGCGGCTCTATCGCGGTACCTCCTTGGTCGAAGTTGAGCTACCCGAAGGGGAAACGCTCGATCACGAGTTTGCCGACGATGCTATTCATTGGCTGCATACGCAGAACGCCGCCGCGCCGGACCGTCCCTTCTTCATCTATTACGCGCCGGGCACCGCGCATGCGCCGCATCAGGCGCCGATGGATTGGATCAATCGCTTCGAAGGGCAGTTCGATCAGGGCTGGGATCGTTTGCGGGAGCAAATCTTCGCGCGCCAACGCGCGAGCGGGATCGTGCCGCGCGGCACACGGCTCACACCGCGGCCGGATGGATTTCCGGCCTGGGATTCGATGTCGCCGGATGCACAGCGTGTCTATTCGCGCATGATGGAGGTGTTCGCGGGCATGCTGTCCTATCAGGATGCACAGATCGGACGCATCTTCGATGAACTTGAGCGCATGGGCGAGTTGGACAACACGCTCGTCATCTTCATCGGTGGAGACAATGGTGGAAGCGCGGAAGGCGCTTTGACCGGGAGTTTGAATGAAATCGGCACGTTCTCTAATAGCGTCGAACATGACGTGCCGACTTTGCTTGAAGCGATGCCGAACTTCGGCGGGCCCGATACGTATCAGCATTTTCCTGGCGCATGGGCGTGGTCGCTGAATACGCCGTTCCAGTGGTCCAAGCAGATTTCCTCACACCTTGGCGGAACGCGCAATAGCATGGTGTTGTCATGGCCTGACGGCATTCGCCGCGAAGGCGGCGTGCGCCGTCAGTTTTCGCACCTCAACGACATTATGCCGACTATCCTTGAGGCGACGGGCATACCCGCGCCCGTGACGGTTGACGGCGTAACGCAGCAACCGCTCGATGGCGTCAGTCTAATGTATTCGTTCGATCAGCCAAATGCACCTGAGCAGCATCGCACGCAATATTTCGAGCTGTCGGGCACGCGCGCCATCTATCACGACGGCTGGATGGCAAACACGCGGCCGACACGCCTGCCTTGGCAATTTCTCAACGAGGATGCGCCGGGCGATGCGCCGGTCGTGTGGGAGCTCTACAATTTACGGCGCGACTTCAGTCAATCGCGCGATTTGGCGGCGCAAGAGCCTGAGCGCCTCGAAGCGCTGCAGCAGCTTTGGGATGAAGAAGCGCGCCGCAACAATGTCTATCCAATCGACGATCGCTCCTTTTCAGCGCGCGGCGTCGATGGTGCGCTGGCCTATGCCGGAGCGCGGCGCTCGAACTTTACCTATTGGGGCCCCGACATCAGCATCATGACACATGACGCGCCCGCCTTCGTTTTGCAGCCGTTCGAAATCTCCGCGCAGGTGCAATTGCCGAATGCGCAAACCAATGGTGTTCTGGTTGCGACCGGGAGCCAGTTCGGCGGCTGGAGCTTTTATCTCGATGAGGGCAGGCCTGTTGCGGTACATGCCGTATCCGGACCCTCGGGCTTAGTTTATCGGGTTGCGGCGGATGCGTCTGTCCCGGCGGGCGACGCCCTGATCCGCTATACGTTCACGCCGGATCGCCCCGCGCCATTGGCCGGAGGCACGATGCGGATTTTCATCGGCGACCGGCTAGTCGGGGAAGGCCATATCGAACGCACCATCCTGACGACGGCAGGCTTGGGCGAAACCTTCGATACCGGCCGCGATACCGGCGCGCCGGTGACGCGGGACTATGAGAACGAGGGCCGCTTCGAAGGGGAGATCGAGAGGATCGACGTCACGCTTGGAAGCGCGCGCTAGGTTTTGAACGCAACCTGCATGCCGTCGATCTGACGCAACGGCCCGGTGCCGAGGGTCGGGAAGGCGCCAACCAATTCTGAATTGGGCGCGAGGCGCGCGATGGTCGCCATCGCTTCTTCCATTTCCGCGCGCGCCAGCGCTTCTCCGGCGCAGCGATGTGCGCCTGCGCCGAAAATCGGGTGCCAGCGCGGATGATCGGTCCGGAAGATGTCGAACGTGTCGGGGGCTGCATACACTTCCGGATCGCGCAGCGCTGAAAGCAGCGAAACGGAAATCGGCGTGCCAGCAGGCACCAGGTAGCCGTCCACCTCCATATCCTGCAGCGCCACGCGCGGCAGGCCCGGTACGACAGGATCGTAGCGCAAGCCTTCATTGACGACGGCTTTTTTCAAGCCCTCCGGGTCGGCGCAAAAGGCGCCCCATTGATCGGGACGAATAAGCAGATGCGCCAGCGTCATGCACAAGGAGCCGCGTGTCGTATCCGAACCGGCAAGAATAAGGCCCACAATTTGCGTGCGGATTTCCGCTTCGCTCATGGCGCCTTCGGCGGCGGTGACCGCGACATATTCCGATAGGAAGTCCTCGCGCGGATGGGCGCGGCGCTGTTCAAGCAAATCCGCGACATAGGCGTTGAACGCCTTGAGGCTTGCTTCAATCTGCTGGCGGCGCTCGGGATCGAAAAAACCCAGCGCCTCGCCGGTGTCGGCGATCCATTGCATGAAGATCGGCAGGTCCGAGCGAGGAATGCCGAGCACGTCGGCGATGATGCGGGCGGGGATTTGCGCGGCGATCTCGTCCACGAAATTGACTGGGCCCTTGCCGATATGTGGCGCGACCAATTCCTCCGTCAGCGCTGCTGCGCGCGGCCGCATCGCGTCCATGAGCTTAAAGGCGAAGGTGCGTGAGATTGGGGCGCGGCGGCGCCGGTGCGCCTCGCCATTCGCAAACAAGAGGACGTTGCTGATCAGATCGTGGATCGGGCCGTCCATCACGCCCTGCAGCATGGTGACTTCAGTTTCGAGCTGCCGGGTTGCGTCCGAAGTGACGAGAAGGTCGATGTGGCGATGATGCAAAGCCAGCATCATGCCGACATTAGTGCGCGCCAGCGGCGCCGTTTCGCGCAAGCGCTTGAGCGTCGCGTGCTGGTCAAAGTCTTCCGTGAAAACGTATTCGGGCGTTTCGGAGAGTGATTTCAGTGGCATGATCAGCCTATGGGGCGTGTATTGCTTGCGGCAGATTGAGCGATCACGACTCCAATCGCCATTACGGCAATGCCGGTAAGACGCATCGCGTCAACGGGGCGCTGCGGCGCGCCGAACAAGCCGAAATGGTCGATCAGCGCAGAGGAAATGAGCTGGCCGGCGAGCACGAACATGACGAAATTTCCGACGCCAAAGCGCGGCGCTAGCCATGCGGCGGATAAGAGATAGAACGCCATGACACATCCCGCCGCGAGTTGCAGTGGTGTGACCTGCTTCAGAAGAGGCCAGGAAATTTGCGCGCCCCCAGCCGCGAGGGTGACGGCGAGCACGGTCGCGAACGTGCCGGTTGCTACAATGGCTGCTGCGGCCCAGGGATTGTCGAGCGTGCGTCCAAGGCTGCCCGAGAGTGCGGCCAAGACCGGTATGAGTATGCCGGCCAACGCTGAAATCGCGGCATAATAGGCGAGAGGTTGGCCGTGCATGTGTGTCTCCAGCCTCACATGCCCGCGACGGGATGAGGCGCGTAGGGTTCTTCGAGGCGCGCGATTTCATCGCTTGTGAGTTTGAGCGATACGGCCGCGGCGGCGTCCTGCAAGTGCGTAACTTTCGTCGCGCCGACAATCGGCGCGGTGACATCGGGGTTGGCGAGCAGCCAGGCCAGCGCGACTTGTGCACGCGGCACGCCGCGTGCCTCTGCGATCTCGCCAACGCGGTCAACGATGCGCCGGTCGGCGTCTTCGGTGCGCGTGTAGAGCAGCTTTTGCAGATTATCGAGTTCGCTACGCTTGGTGCTTTCTCCCCAGGGCCGGGCGAGGCGGCCACGCGCAAGCGGCGACCACGGGATCACGCCAATGCCTTGATCGCGGCAGAGCGGCAGCATTTCGCGTTCTTCTTCGCGATAGATCAGATTGACGTGGTTTTGCATCGAGATGAAGCGCGTCCAGCCATTGGCCTTTTGCAAGGCGAGGGCCTGCATGAATTGCCACGCCCACATGGATGAGGCGCCGATATAGAGCGCCTTGCCGGCCTTCACGACATCATGCAGCGCTTCCAGCGTTTCCTCGATCGGCGTGTCGTGGTCGTAGCGATGGATTTGATAGAGATCGACATAATCCATGCCGAGCCGTTTCAGGCTGGCGTCGATCTCCGTCATGATGGCTTTGCGCGAGAGGCCGCGTCCATTCGGATCATCCTTGCGCATGATGCCGTGCACTTTGGTGGCGACGACAACTTCCTCACGCCGGGCGAAGTCCTTTAGCGCGCGGCCAGTGATTTCCTCGCTGGTGCCGTTCGAATAGATATTGGCCGTGTCGAAGAAATTGACGCCGAGTTCGAGCGCTTGCTTGAAGAAGGGGCGGCTTTCTTCTTCGCTTAGCGCCCATTTGTGAAATCCTTGTGCGGCGTCAGCATAGGCCATGCAGCCAAGGCACACGCGCGAAACCTTCAAGCCGGAAGCGCCGAGATTCACATAATCCATGATCCGCTCCGTTCGCGTCAGGATTTGCTGGTGGTCAGCTCTACAAACACGTCTTCAAGGTCGGCCTCTTCGATGGAGAGGTCCTTGATCGACACGCCTGCCGCGCGGACGCGGTCGAGCAATTCCTCAACCGAATGCTCGCTGGTGCGATAGGTGAGTGTGAATGCGCCGGTCGGGCGGGTCGCGAACGCTACATCGTCAAAGCCGCTGATCGGTTGATCGAGCGTTGCTTGTGGCGTGACAACGAGTGTTTTCTTGTCGAGCCGGCCGATCAATTGCGGCGTCGGCTCGCAGGCGATCACCTCGCCGCGATTGATAATGGCGATAGTGTCGCAGAGTTCCTGTGCTTCTTCGAGATAGTGCGTGGTGAGCACGATGGTGACGCCGCGCGCGTGCAGCGAACGCACATAATCCCAAAGCTGGCGGCGCAGCTCGACATCGACGCCGGCGGTCGGCTCGTCCAGCACCAGAATCGGCGGGGCGTGCACCATGGCCTTCGCCACCAAGAGGCGCCGTTTCATGCCGCCAGAGAGCGTGCGCGCATAGGCGGCGCGTTTGTCCCACAGGCCGACGGCGCGCAAAATCGCCTCAGTCTGACGCTCGGCCTTCGGCACGCCGTAATAGCCGGCCTGAAGTTCGAGCGCTTCTTCGGGCGTGAAATAGGGGTCGATATTGATTTCCTGCGGCACGATGCCGATGGCGCCGCGCGCATTCATCGGATCGCGGTCGATATCGTTGCCCCAGATCGAGGCCGTGCCTCCCGATTTGACGACCAAACCGCCCAGAATATTGATGAAAGTGGATTTGCCGGCCCCGTTTGGGCCGAGCAGGCCGAAAAACGAGCCGCGTGGAATGGCGAGATCGATGCCCTTCAGCGCATGCGTGGCTTGGCCCTTGCCTTGGCGGCCATAGGTTTTGTCGAGCCCTTTGGCCTCGATGGCGAAATGCGGCGGAGCTTGTGGGGCGAGCATGAAAGCCTGGAGAAAAGCGCCGCATTGCGCGGGCGTGCGATGCGCTTTACCTACGGAGCCGACGCCCCAGCTTCAACTCCCGGCGAGCCAGAACCTTGTCCAAACTGCCGCACAATCCCGTCACCGATCAGATGACGCCCGGTAACCCCGACGCGCTGCCCGCGCCTGAGATGATCGAGGTGACCTCACATAAGGTCAAGTGCGATGGCGGCGGCGGGGCGCTCGGCCATCCCGTCGTGTTCTACGAAATGGGCGAAGAGGACTTCGTCGAGTGCCTCTATTGCGACCGCCGTTTCGTGCTGAAGGGCGAGGGCGGGCACTAGCGAGAAGGCGGCTGACGCCGCAGACGCGACACACTAGGGTTGCGTTTAATGTCCTACCGAGATGCATCTGCTGTTCCGCCAGAGGCGCGCGCCGAGGTGATGCGCCGGCTAGGTGTGATCCAAACTACGAACGAAGTCCGCATACTCCTGGCGGTGGAGAGTGGCAGCCGCGCCTGGGGCTTTCATTCACCGGATTCGGACTATGATGCCCGCTTCATCTATGTACGAAGCGAGGATGCATACTTATCGCTGGAGCAACCGCGCGACGTAATCGAGGCACCCATCGATGGGCTGTTCGACGTCAACGGATGGGACCTCGGTAAGGCGTTGCGCTTAATGATCAAAGGCAACAGCGTGGTTCACGAATGGCTGGCCTCGCCACATGTTTATTTTGCATTTGAGAAGTTCGCTGAGGCGCTAAGTCCGGTCGCGCGAGCATGGCGCAATGCCTATGCCGATGCATATCACTATCATGGATTGCTATCGACGCAGCGCGCGCGGTTCATCACTGGCAGAGAGCAAGTGAACCTCAAAAAGTATTTCTATGTCGTTCGTCCAGCGCTAGCGTTGCAATGGCTGCAAGAGCGCAGCGATCCGCCGCCAATGGACCTGCCAAGTCTGCTGGCGGGCGTAGACTTGCCGACCGCCGCCGCGAACGCTTTGGAACAATTGCGAGCGGCCAAACGATCATCATCTGAAATGGGCGTGGGTTCGCGCATTCCAGATCTCGACAATTATATAGAAGCGCAGGCGCAGTGGGGTATGGAAGCGAAGGGGCGTCCGCCCGCGCCGAATCCAGACTTGCTTCATCGCACGAATTCGCTCTTTCGCGCCGCCGTACGCGGTCAGCTAGGATAAAACGTGGCTAAATCCTCCGCGCCCCGCCTCTTTCTGATCGACGGCTCCGGCTACATTTTCCGCGCCTATCACGCGCTGCCGCCTTTGACGCGCGCGGCGGACGGCATGCCGGTCGGCGCTGTCGCCGGCTTCTGCAGCATGTTGTGGAAGTTCCTGGAGGAGACGAAGGCGAGTGAAGCGCCGACGCACCTCGCCGTCATTTTCGACAAGAGCGAGACAACGTTCCGCAACGAGCTTTATTCCGAATACAAGGCGCATCGTCCGCCAGCGCCCGAAGACCTCGTGCCGCAATTTCCGCTGATCCGCGATGCGACGCGCGCCTTCAATCTGCCGTGCATCGAAATGGGGGGCTTCGAAGCCGACGATCTGATCGCCACTTATGCGCGCCAAGCGGCGGCCGCGGGGGCGACGGTGAAGATTGTCTCGTCCGACAAAGACCTGATGCAGCTGATCGTCGATGGGACGATCGAGCTTTACGACCCGATGAAGAACCGCGCGCTCGGGCCCGAAGCGGTGATGGAAAAGTTCGGTGTTTCGCCTGACAAGGTGATCGACGTGCAGGCGCTCATCGGCGACAGCGTCGACAATGTGCCGGGCGCGCCGGGCATCGGGCCGAAAACGGCGGCTGAATTGATGGCCACGTTCGGATCGCTCGAAGCGATCCTCGAGCGCGCCAACGAAATCAAACAGCCGAAGCGCCGCCAGACGCTGATCGATCACGCCGATCAGATTCGCCTCTCCAAAACGCTGGTGACGCTGCGGGACGATGTTGAGGTGGAGGAGAAGTGGGAAAGCTTCGCCGTGCGCGAGCCGGATCCTTCAATGCTGCTGCAATTCATCGATACGATGGAGTTCCGCACCCTGGGCCGGCGCGTGCGCGAGCATTTCGCCAAGGAAAAGGGCGTGCAGATCGTTGCGCAATATGCCGCTGGAGCGATCGCGCCTTCGGACTCTGCACCAAGCGGCGGGCCGTTGATCGAAACGGTCGAAACCGAATTCAGGCGTGACTCTTATCAGAGCGTGCGCGATCTGGCGGCGCTGGAAGCCTATGTCGCGCGCGCACGCGCGGCGGGTTTTGTCGGCATCGATACGGAAGCGACTTCGTTCGACGCGGCGCGCGCTGAGCTGGTTGGCGTGTCGCTTTCGCTTGGCGCCAATGACGCGATTTACATCCCGCTTGCGCATCGCGGGGCCGATCCGCGTGCGGGCGAGCTGTTTGCAAGCGAGATCGAAGCGCCGGCGAATGGCGCCGATGCGCCGCCGCTTCAGCAAAACCTTAAACTTGAAGCTGCGATCGGCGTGTTGAAGCCGCTCTTAGAGGATGCTTCGGTCCTCAAGATCGGCATGAACGTCAAATGGGATATCGCGCTGTTCGCCAAATATGGCGTTGCGCTTGCGCCTTATGACGATCCGATGCTGATCTCTTACGCGCTCTATGGCGGGGCCGATGATCACGACAAGACGTCTCTGGTGGAAAAGCATCTCGGCCACGGCCTGACGCCGCTCGCCGAAGTGATTGGCAAGGGCAAGGCGCAAATCGGCTTCGATCTTGCGCCAGTCGATCGCGCCGGCATCTATTCGTGCGAGCAAGCTGACGCCTCTTTGCGTTTATGGCGCAAGCTGAAGCCGGAGCTCGCGCAAGAACGGCTCATCAATGTGTACGAAACGCTGGAGCGGCCTTTGCCGTCGGTGCTGGCGGGGATGGAGCGCGAGGGCATTAAGGTCGATCCGCAAATGCTGTCGCAGCTCTCGACCGACTTCGCCCAGCGCATGCAGCAATACGAACAGGACGCCTATGGCATGGCCGGGCGCGAGTTCAATATCGGTTCGCCCAAGCAAATCGGGGAAGTGCTGTTCGATGAAATGGGCCTACAGGGCGGCTCAAAAACCAAGACCGGCGCTTGGTCCACCGATGAAAGCATTCTTTCCGGCTTAGCGGAAGAAGGCCACGACTTGCCGCGCAAGGTCTTAG
>JAUIJZ010000021.1 GCA_030430715.1 Alphaproteobacteria bacterium | reverse complement strand
GCCGGCGCCGCATGGATCGGACGGGAAGAGGGCGCGCGCGCGCCGCATCACGTTCGATGGCGCCATTTTCGATAGCCGCGCCTTTACCTTCGACGCGAGCATGACGGAGTTTCCACCGCCGCTTTGGTCGGGCGATGAGGCCGGCAAGCGTGGGCTAGATCTGGAAGGCGTCGTGTTCACGGCGGAGCTCGATCTCTTCGACGGCCGTTCGAATTGGCGCGACCTTGTGAGCGCCTTCGTTTTCGCCAATCTCAGACGCCCGGACGCGGTGTTGCTGCTGAAATTGAATGAGGCCGCCTCCGATTGGTGGTCGCAGCTTTTCAAATGGCTTTGCCGCTTGCCGCAATTCGATTGCCGCGTGGTCGCGGTGCGCGCATCCCTGGATGATGGCGATTGGAGCGCGCTGATCGCCGCGTCCGATTGGTCGGCAAGCGCGGTAAAAGCCGAAGGCTTTTGCCTCATGCGCCAGATTTTGATGCGCGCGGGCCGCCCGGCTATCACGCCTCTGCACACCGCGGCGCTGGATTATGTCAACGAAACAGATGCGCTCGTTGTCGCGAGCGAGGAGGAGGCGTGGACTTGGCCCGACGACAAGGAAAAGGAAGGCTTCAGCTGGACGCAGCATCCTGACGATGTCGGCCCGACGACGCGCAATCGTGTGTCTTGGACCAGCCTGCGGGATCAGCTTTCCGAAGCGTACGACATCTCCAAAACGGATGCAGCGCGCTATCAGGCGCTTTCAGCCGCCGCATCTGTCGCTTTGCGCGATTGGAGCGATGAGGCGGTCGTGTCGGCCCGGCTGGATGCATTTCTAGGCTTGAACCAGCATAAGTCCGGCCAGGTCGCGGCGCCTTCGAGACTGCTCGCGGAGACGTCGCCTCTATGATTTTCATCGAGCATTCGCGCTTCAATGACACGAGCGTCAAAGGCAATTTGGGAGCGCCGCAATACAGCTACCATTTTGTCCGTAAGGCGTTCGAGCCGGTGCTTGACCGCTTGGGCCGGCGCGTCAGCGTGGAAGACCCGGAGCGGGAGGTCGATGCGATCTATTCAGACGCAAAAACACGAGGCGAGCCTTGCGTTTTTCTCGCGTTCAATCCGCCTCACAAAATTACGCCAAGTGCTGTGTGCCCGACCATCCCGGTATTCGCTTGGGAATACGATACGATTCCCAATGAAGTCTGGGATGGCGATGAGGGACAGAATTGGTGCGGCGCGCTGGCGCGTTCTGGCCAGGCCATCACGCTCAGTAAAGAAGCGGCGGACGCGGTGCGCCGCGCGATGGGAGATAATTTTCCAGTCTGGCCCATGCCGGCGCCGCTGTTCGATGTTTTCTCGCGCCTGAGCACGCCGGCTTATGGCTGGCGTCCTGCGTTCGATATCGAGCTCGACGAAGCGCTTGCGATCAGCACGCGCAATATCGACCTTTCAATGTTTCGGCCGGACAGATCCACGCGCAAGGCCGAGCGCGCGCTGCGCATCCTGGGTGCGGCGCACGGATCGCAAACGCGTCCGCAACGGGTTCGCCTGGAGGGCGTGATTTACACGGCGGTGTTTTCGCCCGCCGATGATCGCAAGAATTGGCGCGATTTGCTCACGGGTTTCATCTGGGCTTTCCGGCGCACGCCGGACGCGACGCTTGTTTTGAAGCTCACCCATTCGGTGTTTGAGGATTGGGTTGGAAAAATCCTTGAACACATGAGCGTGTTGGGGCCGTTCGATTGCCGCGTCGTTCTCATCCACGGCATGCTGTCGTCGGAGAGCTATGCCGGTTTGATCGATAAGACGGCCTATTACGTCAACACCGCCACGGCGGAGGGGCAATGCTTGCCGCTCACCGAATACTTGTCGTGCGGACGGCCTGCTTTGGCTCCGGCGCATACGTCAATGCTGGATTATGTGACGCCCGAGAACGCTTTCGTGCTTGCGTCCGAAGAGCAGCCGGCATTTTGGCCACAGGATGAGCGCAAGGCGTTCCGTTGCCGGCATCACCTGGTCAGCTTCGCTGATTTGGTGCGCAAGTTCCGCGAGAGCTATGCTGTGGCGAAGCATCAGCCCGAACGCTATCAGCAGAAATCGCAGGCGGCGGTGCAGACGATGCGCGCGTTTTGTTCGGAAAAGGTGGTGGCGGCGCAACTCAGCGAGGCGTTGATGCAGGTCCACGCGCGCCATGTCGTTGACGGCGAGATCGCCTGATGCAGCTGCTTGAATTCACCAACCACAAGCGCAACGCCATCAAGGAAACGTTCGGCGCGCCTGAATATAGTTACGTCTTCGTGCGGAAGGCTTTCGAGCCGATCCTCGAGCACTTTGGCGATTGCATTGAATTAAGTGGGCCAGGACCGGAGATCGATACGCATTATCAGGCGGCGCGCGCGCGCGGCGAGGATTGCGTATTGCTGACCTTCTGCCCGCCGAACATGACGCCTCTCGGGCAGGAATGCCCCACCGTCCCGGTATTCGCGTGGGAATATGATACGTTGCCCAGCGAATTCTGGACCGACGATCCAAGAGAGAATTGGGTCTATGTGCTTGAGCGCACGGGCATGGCCATCACGCATTGCACCTTCTCTTCCGATGCTGTGCGTGACGCGTTGGGGAAGGACTTTCCGGTTTGGACCATTCCGGCGCCCGTGTTCGACAAATTCAATCGCGCGCAGAGCCCGGCGATTGGCTGGCGTGACAAATATTCCTTTGTTGTTGAGGGCGGTTTGGCCGTGAGCGCCGGCGACGTGGATTTGTCGCTGTTCAAACCTGGATTCGCCAAGGAAGGCTTGCAGGCGCTGCGCTTATTGTCCTTAGCAGCGCGTTCGCAGGAAGATCCGCAAGCTTTCGATTTCGAGGGCGTGATTTACACGTCGGTTCTGAACCCCAATGACGGGCGCAAGAATTGGGAATTGCTGATCAGCGGCTTCGTTTGGGCGTTTCGCAACGTTCCCACGGCTGTGCTGCTGGTGAAGCTCACGCGCTTCGATCTGGAGGGCGGGCTTTTGCCGGTGCTGCAATATATGAGCACGCTGGGAAGGTTTTCTTGCAAGGTCGTGCTGATCGACGGGCTGTTGTCGGATGAGGCCTATGGGCGACTGGTGGACGCAACGAGCTATGTCGTCAACACTGCCTACGGCGAAGGCCAATGCTTGCCGTTGATGGAATACATGTCGGCCGGCCGGCCGGCGGTCGCGGCGGCGCATTCGGCGATGGCCGATTACATGTCCCCGGACAACGCGTTCACAATTGCGTACGAGCCGCGGCCCACGCATTGGCCGCATGACGAGCGCCTAGCCGTGCGCTGCCGCCATAATCTGGTGAGCTTCGCCGATCTCGTGCGGCAATATCGGGAAAGCTATCGGGTCGCGCGCGACGATCGTGCGCGCTACGCGCGCATGTCTTCGGCGGCGGTGGATTCTCTGAGGGCGTTTTGTTCGGAGGAGGTCGCCAAGAGCCGCATGGCGGAAGTGATGCGCCATGTCGCGGCGCTTTCAGCCAAAGAGAAGGCTGTCGCCGCCGGACGCTGACTGAAAACGGCATGGGCCGGGGTTTGGACTTGTCTCCGGAGCCGGATTATCTTGAGGCGGCGGACGCTTCCAAAGCGCTCGCTGTAGAGGGGAAAACATGAGTGCTCAGCGGCCGCCTGACGAGGATGCGCCCAAGCTGATTTCGCGGCGGCCGCGCGGCCCGGACGGGAATGTGATCCCCATCGATGCGCCGATGGACCCGTTCCTGCTCGCGCTGCACGATGACGTATTGTCCGGCTGGTTCAACGCGGACAGCCAGGAATTGGCGCCGCATTTCCCCGTGACGGCGCAGGATGTCGTCGCGGATGTGGGATGTGGCGAAGGCGGCATGTCGATGTTCTGCTCGCGCATGGGCGCGCGCGTGATCATGATCGACAATGACGCGGAAATTCTCGCGCAGGCGGTTCATGCTGCGGCTACGGTCGGCACGGGTCAGGTCGAGGGGCGCGAGGGCGTGGTCGAAACTTTGCCGCTGGAAGATGCGGCGGCCTCGCGCGTGATCTGTTGCGAAGTGCTGGAACATGTCGAGGACCCCGCATCCGCCTTGCGTGAGCTGGTGCGGGTCGGCAGGCCGGGCGCGCTTTATCTGTTCACCGTGCCTGGAGCCGCCTCGGAGCGGTTGATGCGCGGCGTCGCGCCGCCGCACTATTTCCAGAGGCCCAATCACGTACGTATATTCGAGGCCGATGAGCTGGCCGCTCTGGTCGAGGAGGCGGGGCTCGTCATAGAGGGGCGGTTCGCCTACGGTTTTTTTTGGACCCTCTATTGGTTGTTCTTCTTTGGCGCCGGGATCGAGTTTGGCCGAAAGTCCGATCCGGTTTTGGATGCCTGGACGCGCACTTGGAAAGAAATGATCGAATCGGGACGGGCGCCCGCCATTCGCGCGGCGTTGCACGAATTGGCGCCGCGCTCGATCGGGATCGTCGCCCGGAAGCCAGGCTGAGAGCGTGCGGCTGAGGTTCGAGTAGGAAGGTGCAAGGGTATGGAAAGCGCACAGACGCTGGACGCCATCAATTCGAATCCGGTCCTTTCGGATCTGACGGAGGCCGAGCGCGAAGCGTATCGCGAGCGGTGCTATTTCATACGCCGCGCTATTTTCAACGAACGCGACCTCGTGAAACTGCGCACCGCTGTCGAGAACATTCACCGCAAAATCGTGGCCGCGGCCGATAGCGCTGAGGTCGAACGCATCGACGGCTTGCGGTTTCAGGATTTGCTGGGCAGCCGCATCAAGTGGGAATGGAAAGAGGGCGTCACGCAGATCCGCTCGATGGAGCCTGTGTTTCATTTGTCGCCGGCAGTCGATGATCTGATCGACGACGATCGCCTCTGCAGTCCGATACGCGGATTGCTGGAGACGCCGGAAGTTTCGCTGTTCACGGACAAGCTGAACTTTAAGCGGCCGGGCGGCGCGCCGTTTCCCTGGCATCAGGACGCGCCGTATTGGGCGTTTCGCTGCAAGCATCTCGATCAATTGGTCAGCGTGCAGATCTATCTCGATGAAGCGACCGAGCAGAATGGCTGTCTCTGGGCAATTCCGGGAAGCCATCGGCATGGTCACGTCAAGCCGCCGAAGGATCGCCCCGACACGCCGCTTAACAGACTCTATTCCGATGTCGGCACGCTCGACGGATTGTCGCCAGAGCCGCTTGTGGCGCCGGCGGGTTCAGCGATCTTTTTCAATAGTTGGGTCGTGCACGGGTCGAAGGGCAATGCCAGCGACAATAGCCGCCGTGCTTTAGTGATGACCTATCAGCCGGGCGGCCTTCCTCTGCGCGAAACGGATGTGGTGCGCACGCCGCGGCGCGAACGGGGCGGTGTTGGCGCTCTCGCTGGGCGCCTCAAGGCCCTGTTCAAGGGCGGCGCATAGCCGGCGAAGCGTGGAGAGACGCGTGTCAGGCCCGCCGACGGAGCGCAATGCGCTTCTCCGCATGATCAAGCCGGCGTTGGCGCTGGGAGGCGCCGCGCTTGGCGCCGTTTTGGTTTGGCTGTCTTTCCGCGATACCGATTACGCGGCGGTATCTCAGGCGTTTGGCAATGCTGACCTTGTCAAGCTTGCTCTGGCGTCTCTCGTCTATTTCGGCGCGATCTTTGTCCGCATCGTGCGTTGGCAAGTCTTGCTGAAAGAGCTTGGCAGCGTGAGCTTTCGCAAGGTGGCGCGCGCGCTCATTGTCGGCTTTGCGATGAACTTTGCTTTGCCGGGCCGGCTTGGAGAAATTTTCCGCGCCGATGTCGTCAAAGAAGTTACGTCGGTCAGCCGCGCCTCGGCGCTTGGCGCTATCATGATCGAGCGCGCGTTGGATGGCCTGATGTTGCTGGCGCTTTTGGCCGGCTCCTTGATGGTGCTGTACTTGGGAAACAGTGGCGCGTCGGGCATCTCTTTGGTTTTCATGCTTACGGCTGGCGTGATCTTCTTCGGCGCTACGGTCGCCATTCTGGTTCTCCGGCGCGTGAATTTGACCGGTCTCGGCTTTGTGTCGGCATTATTCGAGCGGTTCAGAGCGGGCCTGCGTGCGCTAAGCCGCCGCAATATCGGGGTGTTCGCGGGCGCCAGTGTGCTGGTGGCGATGTTGGAAATGCTTGCGATCGGTTTGGCGCTCAGCGCCCTTGGTCTTGAGGCGGGTCTGGTGTCGTCGGCGCTCGTATTGAGCGTCGCCTCGCTCTCAACTTTGCTGCCGACCGCGCCGGCTTATTTGGGCAGCTATCAATTTGCTTTTGTCCTTGCCTTTTCCGCGTTGAATTGGCCGTCCGCGCCGGCTGTGGCGGCGGCCTTCCTGGTCCAATTGGCATTCTTTGTGCCGATCATGATCGTTGGCTTCGGCTTTGCCGTGCAGACGTATTCGCGGCAATTGTTTGGGGTGAGGTCTTCGCATCAGGACCGCGCCTGATGAGCGATGCGGAATCCGCCGTTGTCTATGAGGGGCGCGATCTCGAAGCCCTGTCGGACATGCCGAATTATTATGCCTGGATCATGCAGCGCTTCGAGAGCGCCGTGCGCGGCGTAACAGTGGAATACGGCGCCGGCGTGGGAACGGTCTCGGCGTTGCTGCGCGCGCGCTCCGATTGGCTGACCTTGGTCGAGCCGTCAGCCAATCTGAATGCCAGTTTGCGCGCGCGTTTCCAATCCGACGAGCGTGTCGCCATCAGCGATCTGATGCTTGAGGCGCATGTCGCCACGCTGGAAGACGCCAGCGTTGACACGTTGGTTCTCGTCAATGTGCTTGAGCACATCGAAGATGATGATGCGGCCGTTCGTGAGCTTGCGCGCGTGCTCAAACCCGGCGGGCACTTGCTGATATTCGTGCCGGCGCTTTCCGTGCTGATGAGCGATCTCGACCGCGATCTGGGTCATTTCCGGCGTTATCATCATCAGGCGCTGCGGATGCAGCTTGGCAATGCCGGCCTAGACGTACGCGACAGCCGTTATTTTGACATCCTGGGAGTCGCGCCCTGGTTTTTGTTCAACACGGTAATGGGCGCGAAAAATCTCAATCCAAAGATGCTGAAAGTCTATGACGGCGTGGTGGTGCCGATCTCGCGCGGGCTAGAGCGCATCGGCGCGCCGCCCTTCGGCAAAAACATTCTGGCTGTCGCACAAAAGCCGGCATGATCGGCCGATGCGCCGCGCCTCAGCCTTGACCTGGCTGTGGCGAGCCGTGAAGATTTATGTGCGCTTTTCCAAAGGCATGTAGCTATCGGGAAAGCTTGTGGAGGGGATGGCGTCATGGCGCTTGAGGGGCGGGAGCAGATTGCGGCGATGGAGCCGTACGCCCCGCCGCCGGCGGTCTCGGGCGGCAAAAACAAAGACATTGAAATGCTGCGCGCCGTCGCGGTGAGCGGTGTTGTCGCCTACCACGCGCCCGCGATTCTGCCTTCGTTTCAGGGCGACTTTGCGGATGTCTTCGCGCGGTTCAATCTCGCCGCTGGGGTGGATTTGTTCTTCGTGATTTCGGGCTTCGTGATTGCGCGCTCATTGCTGCCGCACTTGGCGTCCGCCTCGTCACGGTCCGAGCGTATGAGGGAAACGCTGGCGTTTTGGATCCGGCGCGCGTTCCGGATCATACCAACGGCGTGGTTGTGGCTGGCGCTGGTCCTCGCGGTCACGGCAGCCTTTCAGTTTGATTCTCCGCTGCTTGGTTTCGATACGAACCTAGACGCAGGCATAGCGGGCGCGTTCTTCATGGCGAATTTCAGATTCGCCGAGGCGTTTGGTGGCGGCTTTCCATACGGCGCGACGCCGCAATATTGGTCGCTCGCGGTTGAAGAACAATTCTACCTGTTGCTGCCGCTTCTTGTGCTGCTGATAAAGCCGCGCTGGTGGGTGCTGGTGTTCGTGCTGATGGCTGTCGCCGATGTTTGGCGCCCGCATGGCTATTTGGTGCGCGTCGGTTGGACCAGCACGCTCTTGCTTGGTGTTATGATCGCGATTTGGTCCGAGCGCCCATCCTATGGGCGTCTGGCCAAGGCGTTTACAAAAACGCCGGGCTGGCTCGCCCTTCTAATAAGTCTGGCGGCGATCGCGTGCATTGCGCTTTCGCGCATGCTGGGGCCGATGACGCTGCCCGAGCGAACGGCGCTGGCGCTTGCGGCCGGGCTTTGTGTCTTGCTGGCGTCATTCAACCGCGACGCGCTTTGTCCGCCTGGGATTTTGCAGCGCGTATTCCTCTGGATCGGTTCGCGTTCCTACGCGCTCTATGTGATCCATTTTTTTGTTTTCATGATCGCGCACGATATCGCCGTGCGCGCGGCGCCCCAGCCGGTTTGGCCGCTTGAGTTCTCGTTGTTCGTTTTGCTCAGCTCGCTGGCCATCATCGCGGCTTTGGCCGAGCTGAATTATACCTATGTCGAGACGCCGCTGCGGCGGTTCGGAAGACGTTTGGCCGAACGGGTTTCCGGAGGCGCCGCAGGTTCTCAGCTTGGCGGCAAGCAACCCGCTTCATTGCGCCCATAAGGCGCGTGCTAATCCGTGAAGCGGAATTTGATTAAGTACCAAAGCGCCTTCACGCCGTCTTTCCAGTTGATCTTTTTGCCCGCGTCATAGGTTCGGCCGTAATAGGCGATGCCCATTTCATAGATGCGCCATCTCCGGCTTTTGGCGATTTGAGCGCTGATCTGAATTTCAAAGCCGAAATCGGGCTGCGAAAGCCGCAAGCTCTCGAGCACGTCGCGCGAGATCATTTTGTAGCACGTCTCAACGTCGGTCAGCGTTTGGTTGAAGAGCAGGTTGAAGCAGAACGAGATGAGGCGGTTGGCCAGAAAGTGATGATAATTCAGCGAGCGGTGGGGTCTTCCGTAAAAGCGCGAGCCATACACCACGTCGGCCACTTTACGTGTCGCGATCAGCTTCCACATCAGCGCCCAATCGTCGGGATCGTATTCGAGATCGGCGTCCTGAATGACGATGATGTCGCCGGTGCAATGGCGCGCCGCGGATTGAATCGCCGCGCCTTTGCCGCGGTTCTGCTCGTGAAAGATGATGGCGATGGTCGCGTTGCTTGAAAGCGGCCGCGCCGTGGGACGCGCGCCGGTTAGCGCGCTCTCAAGGTCCGCGGGGCCGAATTTGTCCTCAAGCAGTTTGCGTGTGCCGTCGCGCGAACCGTCGTCAACGAGCACGATCTCCTTGGCCACGTCAGGCAGTGCGGCGCCGACGATGTCGAGCAACTCAAGGACATAGTCGGCTTCATTGTAGCAGGGGACGAGAACGGAAAGTTTCATGCGATGACCCAGCGGCGATCAGACAGCATAGCCGGCACGGGTTCTCCAAGATCGAACAAGGTGGAAATCAAGGCTGCGAGACAACAGGCAATGGTTCGTCGCGCGACGGCCGCTTCGAACGCAAGCGGCGGCCCACATCCATGCCGGTGCGCTCGATCCAGGCGTAGGTGATCATCGAGACAATCATGATGGGCACGTAGACGATGATCAGCACCGGTATGATGGCCCATGCGCCGATCCCGCGCTCGAACCATTGGAACATCTGAATGATGAGCGGCTGCATCATGAAGATGACCGGCGTGTGCAGCAGATACAGACTATAGCTGCGTTCGCCGAAATATTGGATCGGGCCCCAATTCAGCGCTGGGATGCGTAAAACCGAGAACCAAACCGTCAGCACGCCGAAGCCGATGCCGATCAGGGTGAGGTCGATGCGGCGCATCGCAACCATCTCATCCTTGTAGAGCGCCGATATCGCGACGATAGCTGCAAGCGGCGCGATGAACACCGCATGCCGCAGCGCTGTTTTGACCATCGGCGCCGGCGTGGCGAAACCGCCTTGCTTCAGCCGCTCGTAAACCAGATAGGCCAGCGTGCCGAATGCGAAATATTGCATTTGCACGATGACGGACCAGTCGCCGTATGTGGAATTGAGCGGCTGCGGGATCGTATCGAGATACAGGCGCGAGGCTTGGCTGACGATGGTTGTCACCACGGCGAAGATGATGCCGCGGTTCAAAGTCCGGATATGGATGAAGACGAGCGGGAAGATGCTGTAGAACAGCATCTCAACGCTGACCGACCAGCCCGTATAGACCATGCTGCTGGTGTATTGCGGGGTCAGGTTGTTGACGAACAGCGCGTTGACGATGACCTCAACCACTGAGGGCGTGCGGTCTTCTCTGAAATACGTGATGATGCCGTCCACCACCATCATCACGTAAAACAGCGGGGCGATGCGCCAGAAGCGTCTGATGTAAAAGTTCTTCGTCCAATCTGGCGTCAGGTCGTGAACGCGCATGGAATACATGAGCGAAAACGCCGAGACGACGTAGAAGAGCTGAAGGCCGATGGTGACGTTGGAGGCGACGCTGGTGGTGGCGCCGTTCAGCGGCAGCCAATGCGCGCTCCAGAAAATGCAGTGCCCAATATAGACCGATACCGCGGCAATCACGCGGAGGGCGTGCAATCCAGGCAGTTTGTCGATCGTATAGACCACGCTCGAAGGTCTCCCCCAGCTATTCTCGCGTCGCTTTTGGCTAGACTGTGGAATACTTGACGCGGTGAGACAAGCCAATCCGATCAGCTGTTTAGCGCATGGCTGCTGGAAGTCCGGCGTCTCAGGCGAAGTCCCACAAGGGTGAGCAGGGCTAGCACAAGCGTCGCGGCGGTGATCCGTGCGCCCCAGGCGATGGAGTCAGACCTGAATTCCAGCACTAGCTCATGCGATCCAGCCGGCGCCAGCACAGCCTTGCCGAGAATTTGCGCGGAATAGATCGGGGTTGAGGCCCCGTCTATGGTGGCGCGCCAGCCAGGATAATTCGTGTCGGCCAGGAACAGCCAAACCGGCGCTTCGGTGTCGATACGCAAGCGGTAGCGATCCGGCCGGTCTTCCAGCAATTCATAGCGGGCCTGGCGCGCTGCCCCCGGCGCGGCATAGCCGTGCGGCGCGGCGCCCGCTGGGGTTTCAAGGACGAGAAGCGGTTCTTGCAGATCGCTCAAGATTTGCAGCGCCGCTTCGGGCGAAGCTGCTTCGACTTGCTGATCGTAGAATTGGAAGCGCGGCCGTGCCGCCGTGTTCTCCATCAATACGAGACCGCGCGCGGCGTCGCGCTCAAGCAAGCGATAACTGGGGGCGGGGACCACATCGTCAAAGGTCAGAAAGCGCACCGATAGGATGTCGCTCAGACGCAGCCCCGCCGGTGTTGGGTCTTGGCCCAGCCATTCGTCGCGCAGCATTGCATCGATGATGCGCCTGCGTCCCTGCATGAGCGCCAGCGATCCGTTCATCGACGGCACGTCCCAAAGTACATTGAGGCTCGCGACCAAGCCATGCGTGACGCGCTCGAAGGCGGGCAGCAGGGCAGGGTCTGTGGGTTGCGTGAAACCGTAAACCTCGGCCCATGTTACGTGTGCGTGCCGGTATTCCCGCCAATCGGGTTGCGCGTGAATGGCAGCAGCCTGCGGCGGCTCGGCGAGCACGGCATTGTCGAAGAAGGGATAAGGATGGATGCGCTGCGCCACGGCGTCGACGCACAACACGCTGGCAAAGAGCGGCGCGATCCAAAGGGCGCGGCCGGCTGTCAGCAGAACAGCCGCGCCCGCGCCTCCGGCTAGCGTCAGCCACCATGTCAGCCGCGGCAATTCTGAATGGTCGTGCGTAAGCGCGAGTGCGATCCAACCGCCGATAAGCACAATGCTCAGCCAGAATGTGGGCTTCGCCAACGCCCCGCGCAGCGCGCTGAGCCCGCCGGGCGCGCGCGACAATGCATCCGCGCTAAACCCCGCAAGCAAGCCCACGCCGAGCACGCCGACCAGATGAAAGGGGTGCATGATGCGAAATGAGTGCAGGCCGGGCAGCAGGTTGTGATCGTAGATCAGATTGAACAAGGGGAAGGGCGGGCCCAGGCCAAGCGTTATCAGCAAGCATGTCGCGGCGAAGTGGCCAAGCACGCGTGTTTGCCGGTCTAAGATCGGCGCCAAGCTCGCCAGCGCGCAAACGAGGATCGATCCCACGAGAGGAAATTGCAGGCTGTCCAGCGTCCACGAAGGCCAAAACAATGCGCCTAGAATCTGTGACGCGCCGCTCGGCGGCATAACCAGTTCGGCGCCGCCCTGGCGGAACGACAATCCCGCAAGTTCGAACAACGGCAGCACTTGCACGGCTGTCGCGCCGAGGCAAAACGCGATCGCGATCGCGCCTGTGAGCACGCGCGTGCGCCATGTGCGCAGCCAATCCTGCCGTACTGAAGGTTGGAAGAATCCGGGCAGCAGGCTTGCGCCCATATAGAGGACGGCGCCGTAGGCGATCTGCGGATAGCCCGAAAGCAGCATCCAAGCACACGCCGCACCGAAGAGCATGGCGTGCAATAAAGCCGGCCGCCTGAGCCACGCTTCAAACGCCCAAAGCGCCCAAGGCAAAGTTGCGAGAACGGCGGCGAACGTTGAGTTCGGCTGCGTCTGCACCCACAAGGACGAAAATATCGCGGCGATGCCGGCGGCAATCTGCGCCGCGGGACTGAGGCCGAGAAACCTTGTGAGGCCGACAAAGCCCAAACTCGCCAGGATCATGTAGATCCAGTGTTGTCCGTTCACCGACGCGATGTAACCGAAGCTCGGCGATACGAACGCGGCGAAGAAGATGTTCACCGGATTGGAAAAGCCGCCAATGCTTTCGGCGAAATAGGGATGGCCGCCATAAATGTCCGCGGACCAAGCCAGAGGTCTGGCGCCCGACATGACATCCGCGTGCACCTTCGCGGAGACGGCGCCGACCGAAACGGCATCGCCATGAATAAGCGTCTGACCTTCGAACAGAGCAGGCTGCCACGTCGCGGTGACAAGCGCGAGAAGGATGGCTGCCGGCGCAAGAAAGCCTGCCCACCGCAGCGTTTGCTTTCTGGCGTCGTTCATCGACCGGCGCGGGGCACTGTGCGGCTAGGCGCCATCAGCTTCGATGCCGTTCCAGATCGCAGACATGCCACTGAGGTTGAAATACCAATAGCGTATCGAATTGTAGTGATTGAACGCGGTGAAGGGCGCCGCGAACTTGCCTTCCGCGAGATCGCTGCGAACAAAGAAGCTGTTCACCCCGGCGATATTGGTGCCGACGAGTGAATAGCCGCGCGGCGTCAGCAATTCTTCCAATGCTTGCAACGAGGCGCCGGTCTCGCGGGTGTCGGGCATGCCGCCCCAGCTGAAATTGTCGTCGCGGGGCATCACCCAATGCACCGGCGGCGGCCAACGCGCGCTGTATTCGGCGCAGATGACGCGTGGCCGCGCTTCCAACGCTTCGAGCAGATGGTAGTCGTTTCCATCGATGTCCATGATCAGGATATCGATGTCGTCGCCGAGCGATGCGCGATCGATGACGCCATTAAGAGTTTCGACCGTAACGCGTTCGGCCGCCACTTTGAGCTGTCCGCTATCCAGTTCGTTTTGCCATCTGTTGCGAATGGAGGCGATGTTTTCGTCGTCACACTCGACCCAAAGCCCACGCCATCCTTGGCTGAGCAAAAAGGCGCTGCAATTTTCGCGTCCGTCACCGGCTGCGATCTCAACGAAGACGCGCGTCGTGACGCCGATGCGCCGGAATATCTCGGCGATGATGCCGTCCTCGTCATTTTGCGAGTAGACCTTGTGCCCGTAGCGCTCCAGGCGGAGCGGCGCGGTGAAGCGCGGGTGCGACAGCGCCAATTGGCGCTCAATTCTTCCAAGATGGATTTCCAGCTGGTCGAGTTGCAGCAGCTTGCGCTCAATACGCTCCGCCAGCGCGGCGTTGCGCGCTTCGCTGGCTGCGGTGAGTTCGACCAGTTTGGCAAGGTGGGCTTCGGCGTTGTCCGCGCGCTGGCCCATTTTCCTCCAACTTTTGATCATCCGGTTGATCATACGCTGGTCCGTCCTCCCGGCGGCAGCAATAGACGCCCGCCTAATCCTTGACAACTGAAAGGCTGGCGCGGCGCGCCGCTCAGGATTGCCCGCCGCTTGGGCTCGCTATAAGCGCCCGCAAACCCCGATAAGCCGAGCGCGCTAAGCGATAGCCAGCCCTCGCGGCCGCGAATACCCACGGCACGCGCAGCAATGGCGCGATCAGGCGTCCGATCTTTTGCCCGATAATGCCGCTTGGACTCATATGCTGGTGTGGTTCGAATGCGTTGCCTATGCCGGCTTGTTGCGCCGCGCGGAGGCGCTTCACGAGAGATGCGTATTCGACATTGGCGAGCGCGCGCTCAATGGCGGCGCGCAGCTCGGCCGCGGCCGCCACTGCGTCATGCGCTTGAGAGATTTGAGGCGCCGTTTCGATCCATTCGGGTAATGCTTTGAGAGAGTGCGCCAATTCTTCGGTCGTGTCGTAGAGGTACAGATTGGGGTTATCGCCCAACGCTTTTTGCATCTGCAAATTCACCGCCGTGCGGCGCGTGAAGGTGGGCTTCTTCGCGGCCAGCGCCTCTAAAAGCGGGAGGCCGAAGCCTTCATAATGGCTCGGGAAAACGATTGCCGCCGCATTACGGAAGAGGGCCGATACCTCCGCGTCGGTCAGATTGCCCGCCTCGACCCGGAAGATGTTCGCGCTCTCCTGCGTGCTGACATTTGCCTTCGGCCCCGTGGCCAGCGCGAGAAAGGTCCGGTCGGGATAGGCGCCGGCCAGCGCGCGCGCGGTGCTGGCGACGAATTTGTGCGGATAGTGGTTGCCGACGATGAAAACATAGCCTGGCGCAAGGCCTGCGGGCAGCGCGCCGGCGGGGTCGGCGCTGCGGGCCGTATAATCTGATAGATCGAGCGAATGCATGATGCGCGCGCGCACGGCGCGCGGGTTGATGGAGAAGCGTCTGTCGAATTGCTCGGCGGTAAGATCGCTCGTGGTGACGAGCAGGTCGAAATGGTCGAGCGCGAACTGCCAGATGTTGAAAGTCTGCTCATTATAGAGCTGGGCGCAATCGATGGAGATCGTGTCCAGCGCATACATGCCGAGGCACGCGCCCTTGAGCACCATGCGCTCGACCGAATTCCAGTCATATGGCTGGCCGATGCGAAAAATCACCGCGAAGCGCTTGGGGCCATGCGGGTCCGCGCGCGGCACGCCATATTGCGCGTAATTGTGGAATTTATAGACATCCTCCAGGCAAATGACATGGAGGTTGTACTTGTCTCGCCAGGCGTGCGCGGCCTCTCGCAGGACTTGTTCGGCGGCCTTGAAGGTGCCGTTGTGGAATGCGCCAAAGCTTGAGAAATCCAGCGCGATGTCGAGTTTTCCGTTCTCATCCTCAAGCAATTGCTCAAGCAAGCGCTCGGCGAGATAGGGTGGGGAATCGAAATGCCGGAGCACCAGCTGCGGGTATTCGGGATAGCGCGTGACGAGTGTGTCGTGATTGCGTGCGTTCAAGCTGAGGCGCGGAATGTCGCTAGAGCTAAACGAGGTCTCGCCTTCGTGCCAAACGAACGCCTTGTTGGCCAATACGGCGCGATAGCCGCATTGGCCCGCGCGCATGACCAGATCGTTTTCTTCGTTATAGCCGCGGCCATAAACTTCATCGAACAGGCCGAACTCGGCGAGGATTTTCCAGCGGATCAGCATGCAAAAGCCGACGCCGGTCGGCGCATAGGTTGCATCCGGCAGCCGCGCTGCGAGTTTTTGTGCAACTTGAAATGCTTGCTCGGGCGAGAGCCCCGGCATCGGCCGTTCCGGCAATGTCGCGAGCGTGGCGTTGTTGCAGCGCGGATTGACGAAGCCGATCATCGGATCGAGCGCCGCTACGCGCGTCATTTCCTCAATCGCGCCTGGAAACAGGATTGTATCTGAGTTCAAGATGATGATGTCGCGCCGCATCTTCACGGCGTCGGCCATCGCAATGTTCATCGTGCGAACGAAGCCTTTGTTCTCTTCGTTCTGGATCACGCGAAAGGGAAAGGTGACGTTCTCAAGCGCGCGATCAATAGCGGCCTGCAGCGCAGGATAATCCGGCGAGTCGTTCAGGATCAGAACTTCGACGCCAAGCGTCTTGAGCTCATCCTCGCAGGCCGTAAGCGATTGGATCAGCGGAGCGACCAAGCGCTCATTTTTGTAGAATGGTATGGCCAGAAGCATGCGCAAATCGGTATGCGTGCCGTCGCCGTCCGATGCGCGGAGGCTAAGCTCTGGGGCTTGCATCGAGCGGACGGCGGCACACGAACACATCTTGATACGTGCGGCTCATTTGATCCGAGCGCCATTGCCCATACTCGATCCCGGTTGGGATGAGCCCTGCTTCCCAGATCATCGCTTCGATGCGGTTGAGGTCATAGGCGATGAAGGCAAGCCGGTCTTTCGGGGCGCCGATGAAGACGGAATTGTTTTGCTCGAAGTGCAGCTTCTTGAACACGGGATTTGTACGCCCCGAAGCGAGCTGGCTTCTGGAGAAGGGCGTCAGTGCGAACGCGGTGAAGAGAAAATATCCGCCGGGCTTAAGCAGCGTGCCGACAAAACGCAGCAGGCTGACAAAATCGTCGATGTCGATGTGTGTGAAGACGGAGAACGCGTACGCACCGTCAAATGTGCCGGCATATGTTGCGCCAAGATCCTCGCGTGAGCGTGGCGAGTCGCTCGCCGAGCGCTCATAGCGTTCGTAATGATCGTTTTTGTCCGAGAGCAGCTCGAAATTGGCATTGGCAAAGTTTTCGCCGATTTTATCCCGGCAAAAGGTAACCATACGCGGCACAATATCGATGCCGGTCAAGGCTGTAAGTTCCGGCTTTCGGCGCAACACGGAGAGGGCGACGCGGCCGATGCCGCAGCCGAAATCGAGAAGCCGGGTTCCGGTTGCAACAGGGATATGGCTCAGCAAAATTTCCGCCGAGAAGTCGCCAGCGAGTTCCGGATCGGCGCCGCCGACCCAATCGTTCATCTCGCTTTGACGCATTTCGTCAAACAGGCGGGAAATAGTCTCGGAAATTGTCGCCTCCCATATTTTCAAGCGGCCAGCTGCGATGTTGCGCGTCGCTGGCGCGCCTACCTTCTTTTGATGCGGGGAAAACCGCTGTCAATGGCGCCAAGATGCAGCAGGTTGGCCCCCACAGGCGCCAAGCCGTCAGCTAAGCGCACATGATCACCCATTGTCGGCAATGCTCACCAAATAGCGCCCATAATCGCTTTTGCCGAGCTTTTCGCCGAGCTGGCGCAGTTCGCTCTGTCCGATGAAGCCCATCCGGAAGGCAATTTCCTCGGGGCTGGAAATACGCAAGCCCTGCCGGTTTTCGAGAGTGCGCACAAAGGCGGCGGCTTCGTGCAGGGAATCCGGCGTGCCCATGTCGAACCAGGCAAAGCCGCGACTGAGTTGCTCGACGCGCAATTGGCCGCGTTCGAGATAGGCGCGATTGATGTCCGTGATTTCCAGCTCATTGCGCGCGGACGGTTTAAGCGACGCGGCGATCTCGACCACGCTGGCGTCGTAGAAATAGAGACCGACCACGGCCCAATTCGAAGCGGGCGCCGTAGGTTTTTCGACAATGCTCTTCACGCGGTCGCCGGCGAACTCGACGATGCCGTAGCGCTCGGGGTCCTTCACCTGCACTGAAAAGACTGTCGCGCCTTGCACCTGGGAGGCGGCGCGCTGCAGTAATCCGCTCAAACCTTTGCCGTAAAAGATGTTGTCGCCGAGGATCAGGGCGGCTGCATCTCCGGCGAGGAAATCGCGCCCGATAATGAAGGCCTCGGCGATGCCCGTCGGCTTGGCCTGTTCGGCATATTCGAACTTCATGCCCAGCTGGGAGCCGTCGCCAAGCAATGTCTTAAAGCGCGGCAGGTCCGTAGGCGTGGAGATGATCAGGATCTCGCGGATGCCGGCGAGCATCAGCGCCGACAACGGATAATAGATCATCGGCTTGTCGTAGACCGGCATGAGCTGCTTGGACGCCACCAGCGTCATCGGATGCAGGCGCGTGCCCGATCCGCCGGCCAATATAATGCCCTTCATAGCTCCTCCCGGCGGGTGTCATAAGTCACGCGTGATCGAACGTCACCTGGGCGCTGTGTCTGTCAGCAGGCGTTCGACGCAGGCGCCCAGTGAAGCGCGCCATTCGGGCAGCCGGACGCCGAATATGCGCGCGGCCTTTTCGCTGTCGAGCAGGGAGCAAGCGGGGCGTTTCGCGGCGGCGTTGAATTCCGCGGTTGAAATGCGCTCAACGCGAGCACTGGCGCCGCCGCGCGCGCCGGCTTCGGCGAAGATCGCTTCGGCAAAGTCCGCCCATGTTGTAGCGCCGCCCGCTCCGAGGTGATGCACGCCCCAAAACCTTGCGTCTTCCGGGGCGGCCGCCAGGCGGCGGGCAATCGCCGCGATTGCGGTGGCGATGTCGGTCGAGCAGGTCGGTGCGCCATGCTGATCGCCGACCACCCGCACGCTGTCGCGCTCTCCGGCCAAGCGCAGCATGGTGCGAACGAAATTGTGCCCGTGCGGGCCGTAAACCCACGAAAGCCTGAGGATGACGTGATGCGGCTGTGTTTCCGCGACCGCGCGTTCGCCTGCAAGCTTGCTGGCGCCATAAACGCCGAGCGGGTTTGGCGCGTCCGTTTCGGCATAGGGCGCGCCTTTGGTCCCGTCGAAAACGTAATCGGTCGAGAGATGGATCAAGGGCGCGTTTAGCGCCGCCGCAGCAGCAGCGACGGCGACGGCGCCTTCATGATTGGCGGCATGGGCTGCAATTGTGTCGCGCTCGGCGGCATCGACCTGCGTATAGGCCGCGGCGTTGACGATGATGTCGGGCGCGGCGGCGCGCAGCGCGGGGAGCACGCTTTCAGGCTTGGCAAGGTCAAGCGCCGGGCGGCCCACGGGAATGATTTCAATATCCGCCGCACGCAGCTCTTGCAGGGCGCGAGAGACTTGTCCCGTCAGGCCGGTTACGACGAGGCGCATGGCTTAAGCGGGCGCGCCGAGCCGGCGCCCGTCATGAACGTTGGCGCGCAGGGGGCGCCACCACCACTCATTCTCAAGATACCAGCGCACGGTTTTGGCAAGGCCCGCGTCGAAGCTTTCTTCCGCGCGCCAGCCTAGCACGCTTTCGGCTTTGCTTGGGTCGATGGCATAGCGGCGGTCATGGCCGGGGCGGTCGGTGACGAAGGTGATGTGTTGGGCATGCGGCGCGCCAGCGGGGCGTTCGGCATCGAGCAGCTCGCAAATTTTGTGCACCACTTGGAGGTTCGTGCGCTCGTTGCGGCTTCCGATATTGTAGGTCTCGCCGAGCGCGCCTTTGGCGAGGATCATGTGCAGCGCTTTGGCGTGGTCTTCCACAAACAGCCAGTCGCGCACGTTCGCTCCATCGCCATAAACGGCGATCGGTCTGCCTTCCATGGCGTTGAGAATGGTCAGCGGAACGAGCTTTTCAGGAAATTGGAACGGGCCGAAATTGTTCGACGTGTTGCTGGTCAGGACCGGCAAACCATAGGTGTGGCCCCAGGCGCTGACCAAATGATCGGCGCTGGCTTTACTGGCCGAATAGGGTGAGCGCGGATCGTAGGGGGACGTCTCGGTGAACGCGCCTTCCGGCCCGAGCGAACCGTACACTTCATCGGTCGAAACGTGCAGAAAGCGGAAGTGTTCGGCGCCTGCGTTGCGCATGTAGGCGCGCGCCGTTTCCAGCAGCGTCAGCGTGCCGTCCACATTGGTGCGGATGAATGCCGCCGAGGAATCGATGGAGCGGTCGACATGCGTTTCAGCCGCCAGATGAATGATGGCGTCGGGTGCGAAAGAAGCGAACGCAGCCTCCATTGTGGGGCGGTCGCAAATATCGGCTTGGCGGAAGCTGTAATTCGGCAGCTCCGCGACATCGCGCAGAGAGTCCAAATTTCCGGCATAGGTCAGCTTGTCGACATTGAGCACGGTGAGGCCAAGCCGGCACAGATGACGGCAAACAGCCGAGCCGATAAATCCGGCGCCGCCCGTGACGAAGATGCGTTTCATGACCAAGCGGCTTTCGGCAAAGTGGCGGCGATGTCGTTGACGCACGGCGCGGCGGCGTCCTTTTGCGCAACGACCGGCTCTGCGCCGCCAAGGCGCCAATCTATGGCGAGGTCCGGATCGGACCAGAGCACCGAGCGTTCGTGTTGCGGGCTGTAATGGGCGTCCACCTTGTAGGCGACGTGCGTGTCGTCCTCTAGCGTGACATAGCCATGCGCAAAGCCGGCCGGCACAAAGAATTGCGCGCGGTTGTGGGCCGAAAGCTCGACGGCGACGTGCTGGAGATAAGTCGGGCTGCCGGCGCGCAGATCGACGCCGACATCGAGGATTGCCCCTTTGATGACGCGCACCAATTTCGACTGGGCCATCGGCGGCAGCTGAAAATGCAGACCGCGCAAGGTTCCCCGCTGGCGCGAGACGGCGTAATTATCCTGCACGAAGGCAATATCGCCGATCGCTTCGGCAAACTTGCGGTCCGAATAGGTTTCCATGAAAGAGCCGCGCTCGTCCTCGAATACAGGCGGCGTGATCAAGACGGCGCCAGCGAGCTGCAATCGTTCAAAATGCATATGTGTTGGCGTTACCCGCTACTCCCCACAGGCTTTTTTGTGCCGTTCCCGGCCTCTTAGGGCAAGAGTTAGGTTTCATAATGCTACTTGAACGGGCACAATGCGACAGCTAACGATGGCCAATTGATAGGATGAGCACACAAACCGACGTTCGCCCCGCAGCGGGAATCGTTGTGTTCCGGCCCAACCTTGACCTGTTGCTCCCGCTTATCGATGGGATGGCTCAAGAATGCCATCCTGTATTCGTCTTCCTTAACGGTCCCGATGAGCAGCTGCAGGAGAGGCTGCGGTCCAGAGACGTGCGCGTGATCGAAAGCGCCTACAACCTGGGGGTTGGCGAGGCGCTGAATATCCTCGTCTTGTCCGCCGCCTGGGAAGGCAAGCGTCAGCTGCTTTTACTGGATCAGGATTCTGAATTGCCGCCCGCGTCGGTGAGCAAGCTTGCGGAGGCGATGGCGGATTTGCAGGCGCGCGGCATGGCGCCGGCGGCGGTTGGGCCCAAGGTTGTGACGCCGCACGATGCACCGGCGACTTATCGCGCGCCCCGCATGTTCTTGCAGCCGCATCGCGACCCGATCGGCAGCGCGACGCCAGTCCGCTATCTTATCACCTCCGGCACGCTTCTAAATCTGGATGCGTTTTTCAGCATCGGCCGCTTCCGGAGCGATTATTTCATCGATGCCGTCGATACCGAATGGTGCTTCCGCGCGTGGCGGCGTGGGTTTTCATGTTGGGTGCGCACCGACGTGAAGATGGAGCACAGAGTCGGCGGCGGCGTCATGAAAGCGGGGCCGCTCGGTCCGCCAATTCCATTGCAAACGGAGATGCGGCTTTATTCGTATATGCGCAATCAGGCGCACGGGCTTCGGCTGCCGCATATTCCTTTGTCGTGGAAGGGGCGGTTCGTGCTGCACATCGTGCGGGTCACGGCCATCGCTTGGGCGCATCATGGTTTCCGTCTGTCGTTTCTTACCAAGATGATGCAGGCAGTCCGGCGCGGCCTTGGCGGACAATTGGGGCCGCCGCCCGGCGCGGTGAACGCAGCGCAGCTTCCGGCGCTCCCGTCCGACGCGCCAGGCCATTCGGCCGGCAGGGAATCCTATGTCGCTCCGGAACGCGCACGGGCTCAGCATCCGCCGCGAAAAGCGCGCTTCAATGCGGCGCCGGAACGCGACCTGATTTAGCGCCAGATTTTTGGACGGCGGGACAGCATGGCGAATGGCGACCATGTGAGCGCGGCGGCGATCCGGCCAAGCGGGGCTGTGCGCCGCTTCTGAACGCGGCGGCGCGTGCGCCATGTTTCGCCCATGCCTGCCAGTCCGGCGCGTACGCCGCGCCGATAAGAAGCGCCGTCCGCACGCAAGAACGAGGCGCAATAATGCCAAAAATTCTTCAGCGCATAGAGCGGCAGCACTGGCCAAAACAGCGCCGGCGGCATGTTCTGAACGAAAACCCAAAGCGCATTGCGCGCATTGTGAAAGCTTTCAAAGCCGCGCTGACCGCTCACGGAAGCGCCGCCAATGTGGCGAACAATCGCTTGCGCCGCTTGTACGATTTCCCAGCCTTGCAAGCGCATGCGGAAGGCCAGGTCGATGTCTTCGCCAAAACAAAACAGCCGCTCATCGAAACCGCCGGTCTCGCGCCAAGCGTCGGCTCGGTAGAGCGCGGCGGCGCCGCAGGCAGCAAAAGCGTAGCCTTCTAGAGGCGCGATCGCGGTGACGCTTGCGCCGTATCCGCCGCGCCAGGACGCGCCGAGAATGTGATAGGCATCGCCAAGCCCGTCATAGGCGGAAGGATCGCGTGCGCGGATTTGCGTCGAACCGAAGCCGCCGGCCTTAGGGTAGCGGGCCGCGGCGCGCAACAATTGCGCAAGCCAATCCGCGGCCGGAAACGCGTCCGGATTGAGCAGGGCGAAGAAGGGCGTATTGGCCTCGGCCGCGCAGCGATTGTTGGCGGCGGCGAAGCCGAGATTCTGCTCCGATTGTATGAGGCGCGCGCCGGCTGGCAGATCCTGCGGGAGCGGGCGTTGGGCCGGCTCCGATGCGTTGTCGAAGACGATGAGATTGAAGCGTTCCGTCTGCGCTTCAAGCGCGGCCTTGAGTTCGGGAAAGCAGGCCCGGCTATTGTACGTGACTATGATGACGCTGATTTCTGTCATCCGTCCGCCGGCGGCTTAAACGGGTTCGAGATTGTGATGCGGCCGCACATAGCTCGTGCCTTCTGGAAAGCGCGGTGTTTGCTTGGTGTAGCGCTCCAGCACCTCGTCGATCGGGCCGTAATCGACAATCAGGCCTTGCTCCAGCCAAATGCCATGCGTGCAGAAATAGCTGAGGATGACGTCGCTGTGCGAAGCCATCACGATAATCTTGGCGTTCGTATAGGCTTTGCGCGCGCGTTCACGCGCGCGCTCCATGAAGAAGGCGTCGCCAGCGCCGATGACTTCGTCCACGACGAAAATATCGCCGGGCAGAGCCGTCGCCAAAGCAAACGAGAGGCGGATCATCATGCCGGAGGAATAGGTGCGCACCGGCAAAAGCAGATAATCGCCAAGCTCCGTGAACGTGGCGACGTCTTCCATCAGCGCCGCGCGCGCGGCTCTGTCCAGGCCGAACAAACGGCCGACGAAATCGACATTCTCAACGCCGGTCTTTTCGATGTCCACGCTGGCGGTTACGTCGAGCAGGCACGAAACGCGGCCCTGGATTTCCCGGACGCCCGATTGCGGCCAGTGCACGCCGGCGATGACTCTCAGCAGCGTCGATTTACCCGCGCCATTGCGGCCGATGAGCCCAACCCGATCGCCTTCGCGCAGCTCCATCGAAATGCCCCGTAGCGCATTCACGACGGTGATGTCGTCCTGATCGTTGCGCCCCAAGAGGCCGCCGCTGGCTTGGCGCGCGACGCGGCGAAAGAAGGAATAAGCGCGCCCGGACCGAAAAATCGGATAGCGCAGATGAATGTCGGAGAGGCGGACCAGAGTCATTTATAGCCAATAGCTCAGATGGCGGCGTTTCCAGGCGAAGAGCGCAACCGCGGTGCAGTTCAGGACGACGGCGATGGCGATGGTGACCGCCCAGGTCAGCGGTTCGGGGGCTTGGCCAAGCAGCGGCCGCCGCACGACTTCAATCAGATGATAGAGCGGGTTCACCAAGGCGAACCAATCGTGCTGTTGTAGATTGGCGCGCTCCCAGAAGATCGGCGTGAGCAGAAACATCATCTGCGTTGCGGCGGCGATCGCCGGCATCAGATCGCGGTAGCGAGCCCCAAGGATGGCGAGGATTGTGCTCCAGCCGATGATCGCAAGCACAAGCACAGCAAAGCCAGGGATGGCCCAGAGCGTGTTGATGTTGACGACATTGGCGACGAGAAACAAAGCCGCCACGTAGATCAGCATGTGGTGCGCAAATGAAATGATGTGCGACAACACCGTTCGCAGCACATGGATCGAGGCTGGCAGATCGTAGCTGAACAACAGGCCGCGCGCGCGCACGAAAATATGCGGGCCATCCATGAGCGTGTTGGAAATCAGCAGCCAGATCGTGATCCCGGCCGCGAGATAGACAAAATAGCTGGCCAATTCCTGGCCGAAGATGACCGAAAACGCGATCGCGAGCGCGCCGACGAATATGCCATGCGAAAGCGTGATCCAAAGCGGACCGAGAAGCGTGCGCCGATAGCGGGCGACCACGTCATCCCACGCAAGCAGCGACCAAGCATGTATATCGCGCACACCTCGGCTTAGGTCGCGCAGCGCGAGCGCAGTTCCGCCCATAATTTTATATGTCCCCGATAGGTTCTCCATTGCATATGAGCCTGCGGGGGCAAAGGGAAGTGAAGGGGTGTCGCTCTCGGCGCCGCACACGGTCGCGCGGGGCCCGGCTTGTTCGCGCGCCTGCCTCCGGCGAACATCGAATAAATCCTTAATAAACAAGGGGATGAATCGTTGGTCGTTGCGGCCTTAATCGGCGGCGTTGACCGCGTGCACTGCGCCCGCGACCAGGTTCACCTCATCGCTTGAACTCATGGCAATGCCGTGGATTGCGTCTCCGCGCGGGGTGAAGGTCAGCCAACGCGCCGCAAGCGCGCGCTCCAATTCAGGCAGCGCGGAATTGTCCGCCAAGATCGCATCGCCGGCTTGGGCGCGCCTTCCGGTTTCCTCGACGTCCGTGCGTATGGCGGATGTGCGCGTCAGAAAAATGAGGCTGGGCTCGTCATAGCCGACGATCCAAATCGCACGCGCATGATCCGCGCCTGCCGCGCTGAGCGCCGCCGCCGATCGCGCGCTTACTTGCAAGGGCGCGGTGTTGGGAAACACAACGCCGCGCAGGGCGATGCATAGCAGAAGGCCGGAGGCGACGGCGGCGGCGGTCCGCGCCGGCGCCGTGCGCAGCAAGAGGATTGTAAGCGCGCCGCCCAATACGATGACGCCGCACAAGCCGGCGGCGGCGAGCGTTTGCTGCCAATCAATACTCAAGGAGCGGAGGCCGAAGCCAATAGCGACCGTGAGCAACGCGCCAATTGCGACGTAAAGTACAAAGCCAAGCGCCTGCATCCCACGCCAGCGATGTTGAATCGCGGCGATCAGGCCGGCGCCGCAGAGGAGCGCAATCGCGGGATAGATCGGCATGGCATAGTGCAGCAGCTTGCCCGGAGAGAGCTCGAACATGAGCAGCGTCGGTCCCGCCCAAGCCAGCAGGAAGCGTATTGCTGAAGCATCGGCGGGTGATTTGTCTTTCCATGCGATCAATCTGCCGGCCGCGGGCAGGGCAAAGGTTGCGGGAAACATCAGCAACGGCAGCAGCAATGTGTGGAAGCCGAATATGCCGCCATGCGCATGGTCTTCGCCCGCCAATTTCGGGGCGAGATCTTGCGTGAAAGCCGCGGTGTAGAAGCGCCAGTCCGTGGCAAGGCCGATCGCAATGGCCCATGGCAATACGATCAGAAGTGAGAGCAATGGGCCCGGCAGCCAGCCCAGCGGCGCCATCCAGGCGGCGCGGCGGTCCCATAGCGCCAGCGCCGCGCATGTCAGCAGCACGACCATAAGCGGGACCGGCCCCTTGATGAGAATGCCGCAGCCGAGCGCGGCCCAGAACAACAGCGCCATGGCGCGCGCGCGTCTGTGCGATAGGGGCGTCGCGAACCCAAAGTGCGCGGCGCGCAGCCGTGCGAGCGCGGCAATCGCTAATGTCGTGAAGCCTGCCATGAGCGCGTCGGTTTTCGCGGTCATGCCCTCGAAGCCGAACAACATGCCGGCGCTCAACAGGCTCGCGCCCAACAGACCGGCCTCAGGCCCCAAGAGCACGCGCCCGGCCCATAGCGTCGCCAGCGCCGCGAGCAGCGCGCCGAGCACCGACGGAATCCGGTAGGTCCATATTGCGTTTTGCCGCCCGGCAATGGGTTCGAGCAGTGCGGTCGACGCGGCTTGCAGCCAGTGCGTTCCGGCCGGCTTCTTGTTGCGCTCGGCGTTCTGAAGCCGGATGCGCACGAAGTCTCCGGTTTCCAGCATTTGCCGGCTGGCCTGGACGAAACGCGCTTCGTCAACGTCCATCACCGGCATCTGCGTGATGCCTGGCAGGCTCGCGCACAAAGCTACGAACGCGACGATGACATAAGCGCGCCAATCACGCGCGGCGCGCCGCAAACTGTCAGTCAGTGCGTTGCCCATTTGTGCGATCCGCGATGGAGACAAAGAGGCGTCGCCTTGCATTATCGGCGTCGCCGCTCTGCTGCGAGCCGCGCCCTGAAGGCCGCGTCGCGCGGGACGGGGTCAAAGCCCTCGCCGATAGAGAGCACAAGCCGGCGATCCCGCTCTTCGCCGAGCGGCATGACGATCTCACCGATACGGCGGAACGCACTAAAATCGTCTCGGACCAGATCGTTTTCATCATGCGTGAGGTACACGACCAGCACGCGTTCGCCGTCTTGGACTTGCATTGGCGCCGCCGCATCGGCGGCGTTGCGCGGTTCGCCATGCAGCAGCCACATGCGTAGCGGCGCCGGCGCGCCAGGGCCGCCTTCGCGGGTCCAGTAATAATTCAGCTCGAACAGCGCGGTGCGGTCATCGACCAGGATGGCGCTGACCGGCCCGTATTGGTCGACGCTTGCCGCCACCGCCGCGGCGGTTTCATCCCAGCCGCGTGCGTCGCGCACGCCGCGGAAACGGTTGGCGAGGCCGGGATCGAAGATGGCGAAGATGAGGGCCGCGCCGATCAGAACGTTCACCGCCAGAGCGCCGGCCAGCCAGCGCCGTCCGAAACGGCCGCGCCACAACATCCCCACGATCAGCACCGTCGCGGCGACATAAGCCGTAACGGCCCAATTGCCGTTGGCGCGCGTGACGAAGGCAAGCGTTGTGACCGCCACGAGCGGCGGCAGCGTGAAAGCCAGCAGGAATTTGTCGTCCGGCGCCAGTTCAAGCGGCTTACGTCCGGCGCGCCAGAGCACCGCGACGAAAGCAAAGAACATGAGCGGACCGATGAGCGGAATTTGGCTGGTGATGAATTCGCCCAGCTCATCGAGGTTGAACAAGTCCGCGCTGAAATTCGCGTTATCCGCCGTATGACTGATGGTGGCGAAATTATTCTGCACATTCCAAAGCAGGTTGGGCGCGACAAGCGCGAGGGCGATCGCCGCCATCAGCGCCCAACGCCCGCCGCCAAGCGCTTTGCGCAATTGCGGCAGCCAGAAAGCCGCAAGCACAAGACAAACCGGGAAATACAGCATCGCGTATTTGGCCAGCAATCCGAAGCCGATGCCCAATCCGGCAAGCGCGGCCCAGACCCAGGCGCGCGTCGCCATCAGCCGGTAGATAAAAAACAGCGAGAGCGCCCAGAACGGCAGCAACAGCGCGTCGGTCGAGATCAGTGCGGATGAAAACCAGACCGCCGGCATGACCAGCCAAGCCAGCCCGGCGACAAATCCCGGCCAACCGCCATAGATGCTGCGGCCAAGCGCGAAGATGGCGCTCGCGGTGATTGCGTGCGCCAAG
Source organism: Alphaproteobacteria bacterium (assembly GCA_030430715.1). Taxonomy (GTDB): domain Bacteria; phylum Pseudomonadota; class Alphaproteobacteria; order Caulobacterales; family Aquidulcibacteraceae; genus Vitreimonas. The sequence goes on along the minus strand of JAUIJZ010000021.1, from coordinate 11,907 downwards.
GGCGCGGCGAGGCGCACGGCCCATTCCGCATCGCCAAAGAGTGACGTTGTCGCCCAAATCGCCCAAGCGATCATCGGCGGTTTGGTGTAATAGCCCCAGTCGAGCGAACGCGACCAATGCCAATACTGAGCCTCATCGAAATAGAGGCCAATCGGAATGGCGGGCAGAGCGGCGATGCGCGCCGCGGTGATCAGCACGACGAGCGCTGCAAAAGCAAAAACGGCCGCCCTCGTAGGAAGGGCGGCGTGCATATGAGCTTTGTCGGTAAGCGAGTTTTGTGCGGTCACTAGGCCAGGGCGGTTGCGAATATGCCGCCGATTATCATGCCCGCCCAGAGTCCAGCAACGGCGGACTTGAAGGCGCTGCGAACTGGTCGCAACGGATTGATGGGGCGTAGCCAGCCAGCGCCGCCGCCGATGGATGCGCCCAGCAGAGCGATGAAGCCGCCTTGTTGAAACATCAGCGCGCACGCGGATGCGAGCGCGGCGAAGATGGCGATGTCCCATGCGTCCACATGGGTGTCTTGTGCGCTGAACAGCGGCGTCATCCGCACGGCGCGTCTCTCCTGTCGTTCCGCGCAACATCTCTGCGATTCTTACAACGCGACGGCGAAGGTTGTGCGGCGCGTGCGTGACAAGACGCTGAAGAATTTACAACGGAAGCGGCATAAATCGCGGGCTGGGCGTGGGGCCGGCCGCCATTGCGCTAGAAGCGCGTGGCGACCTGCAAGCCTATTGTCCGCGGCGCGCCGCGGATGAAGGTGGGAATGCCGAGCAAATCGCCGGTATTGCCGGCGTCGATCAGATATTCCTCGTCCGCAAGATTGTTGGCGAAAGCCTCGACCGACCAATGGCCGCTTGCAGCTTCATAGCGCGCGCGCAGATTGAACAAGCCGTACGAATCTTGCCGTTCATCGAGCAAGAAATCCGACAGCGTGATCGGCGAGCGTACTTGCAGCGCCGGATCGTCATTGTCGTCGTCGAAGAAGACTTCCGACTGCCAGCTATAGGTCGGCGTGATGGAGAGCGTTCCACCCGCGACATCAAACGCGAAGACGGCGCCGAGCGAGAGTGTGTGATCCGGCGAGAGGCGGAAATGATTGCCCTCGCGCGCGCCGCTATCGAAGCGCGCGTGGCTATAAGCATAGGTGCCGAACAGATCCAGCCACGGCGTGATCTGCCAATCCGCTTGGCCCTCAAAGCCAGTAGCGGAGGCCTCACCTGCATTCACGGTGACCAACATCGCGCCGCTGAATTGCGAGGTTTGGAAGTTTTCGTACTCGTAGTGATAGACCGAGCCTTCGACATTGAGGCCGCTTTGCAGACGCGCACGCGCGCCGACCTCGACACTATCGACCGTTTCGGCAGGAACGATTGAAAAGGTCGGCGCGGCCAGCGGCGTAGCGGGGCCGGTGGCGGCGATGACGTCCGGGCGGCGGCCGCGCGCATAGGAAGCCCAGAGCGAGACGTCTTCATTCAGCGCATAGCGCGCCACGAGGCGCCAGGTCGCATCCTCGAAGGTGTCGCTTGCGCTGCTGAGGCCTGTCGTGGGTTGGGTGAAGAGGCCCCAGGTCGTCGTCGGCAGCGCGCCTGTGGCCAGCGCCGCGCCCAGCAGGCTGCCTGTGCCGCTGACTTCGGCCATGTAGGAGGTGGTTTTGTCGTCTTGCGTCCAGCGCACGCCGGCTGAGATTTCGAGCCGGTCGGTCACCGCCAGCGTGGCGTCGGCATAGATGTCGACGGATTCGGTTTCGCCGAAATTGGTGAACGCTTCGGTGTGATTGTTTTGCAGGCCGGGCTCCAGGAATACGCCTGTGCCGGCAGGGGCGCCGAGTGCAAGTTCAATGACGCTGGCGACATAAGCGGGGTCGGTCAAAGCAGCGTAAGTCTGCGGCGTATCGGTGATCTGCGCCGCCGCATGTTGGAGCGCGACGCGCTCGTCGAACATGAAGGGCACGCGCTGGCGGCCGTCTTCCTCGAAATAGGAAGCGCCGATGAACCAGGTGAGCGGGCCGCCGTCATCATAGCTGAGGCGGAAATCCTGGCTCCATTGCATGCCGCGTGCATCCTCGGCGGCGACCGCGAGCGGCAAGCCGAAGCCATCGGGATCGAACACTTCGAAGGAGCGGAAATAACGATAGCCGCTAGTCGAATTCAGCGTGAAGGAGGGCGAGAGATCGAACTGCCCCAGCAGCGTGACGCTATAGACGCCGCGCTCAAGGCCAAGCGGCTGGTTGTTTTCAAAACCGCCAAAGGTGTTCAGTGCGGCGGGGCCGAACGGGTTGGCCGGGCTGCAAGTTTGGCTCGCGCCGGCGGGCGCGCATGCTGCGTAACGGCCGGAAACAAAGGCCGTGCCGGCATTGTCGTCTTCATGCAGGTTGCCGATGAGGTCGAACCGCACCGCGTCTGTCGGCGCCCAAGCGGCCGAGGCGCGCAGCGCCACGACATTGACGCCGCCAAGATCGTCGCCGCCCAGCACGTTCTCGGTGAAGCCTTCGCGCTGACGCATGGTGGCGGCGAGGCGCAAGCCGAATTGATCTTGAACCAGTGGCGCGTTCATCACCAGAAGCGCACGGCCATATTCGTAATCGCCGCCCGCGGCTTCGCCGATCAGGCTGAAATCGTTGAGGTCGGCCTTGTTCTGAATGACATTGACCGCACCGATCAGCGCGCCGCGTCCATAGAGCGTCGCCTGCGGTCCGCGCGAAACTTCCACGCGCTCAAGATCGAACAATTCGACGTAGGAGCCGCGATTGCGGGATGCCGGCACGCCGTCCTGAAAGACGGCCACGCGGGGTTCGGATGTCGCATCGCCGGAATCGGAGGTGATGCCGCGGATGACGAAGCCGGTATTGTTGGCGCTCTGCTCCTGGACTTCGAGGCCCGGCACGATCAGCGAGAGGTCGTCGAACTTGGTGATGCCGAGCCGGTCCAGCGACTCGCCCGAATAAGCAGACACCGCGATCGGCACTTCGAGGATGTTCTGTTCGCGCAATTGCGCGGTGACGACGATTTCCTCGGATGAAGCGAAATTCTCCTGCGCGAGCGCGGTGGAGTGGCCGACGCCAACCCCCATGCCGGCTGTCAGCGCCATAATTTGCGTCCAAGTGCGTTTCATTGGGGGCCCCCTGCGCCCTTGCATGTAAGGGCCTCATGTGACGGGCCCGCGACAGAGCTGTTTCAGAAATAATGCTGCGAAACGCCGGGCGCGAGCGGTTTGAGGGCGCCGATCCGGCCAACCCATCCCCATTTGGGGATAGGTTTTGCGCTGGATATCCGCGACAATTCAAACGCGACCGCTGGCCTGGCGTAGTGCGCGAGAAAAATAAGGGAGGTGCAGGGTGGATTTGAAACTTGCCGGACGGCGTGCGCTGGTCACGGGCAGCAGCAGCGGCATTGGCGAAGCCATTGCCCGTGCGCTGTCGCAGGAGGGCGCCAAGGTCGTCGTGCATGGCCGCAATCAAGAGCGCGCTGAGAAAGTCGCGGGCGACATCAAGGCGGCGGGCGTCGCCATTGGCGAATTGTCCACCGACGAGGGCGCGGCTTCCGTGCATCAAGCCGCGTGCAAGGCGCTGGGCGGAAATATCGAAATCCTGATCAACAATGCCGGCGGCAGCTCAACCGGCAACACCTCCAAGGCGCCGGTCGATATCAAGCCGGAGGATTTCGTCTCGAATTATAACGCGAATACGCTCGCGGCCGTGCGCTTGGCGCTGCTCGCTGTTCCGGACATGGTCGCGGCGCATTTCGGCCGGGTGATCAACGTGTCCAGCTCGGTGGCGATCCAGCCCAACAATGTGGGCGTCGATTATTCCGCTGCGAAGGCGGCGCTGAACAATTTTACTGTCAGTTTGTCCGGCTCACTGAAAGCTGTTGGCGTCACCGTCAACACGGTGACGCCCGGCGTGATCATGGTCGACGGTTTGGTACGGTTTGGGCGCGCAAAGTTTGGCGACCCCAACATGCCGTTCGATGAAATCGCGCGGCGCTTGGCGGAAGAGAGGGTGTTCGATTTGCCGCCCGTGGGACGGCTGGGCCTCCCTGAAGAGGTGGCGATGGTCGCGTGCATGCTGGCGAGCCCGGCGCTCGGTTATGTCACCGGTTCGAATTATCGCGTCGACGGCGGGCAAGTCCGCGCCGTGGTCTGACGCAACACGTATAGGAAACGCCCGATGTCTCAGAAAAAATATCGCATCATCCAATGGTGCACCGGCGTGGTTGGAAAAACCGCGTTGCGGCACTTCATCGAAAATCCGCACATCGAATTGGCTGGCGTGCTCGTCACCAATCCTGATAAGGCCGGTAAGGATGCGGGTGAAATTGCCGGTCTTTCCGTCAAAACCGGCGTCGAGGCCACCGATGACGTGGAAAAGATCTTGGCGCTTAAGGCGGACGGCGTTCTGTTTGCGCCGATCATCACGGATGTAGATATGATCTGCCGCTTGCTGTGTTCAGGTAAGAACGTTGCGTCGGTAGCTGGGCCGTTTCTGCCGAACGAATATTTTGAAGCCGAGCAGGAAAAAATTGAAGCGGCCTGCCGCGATGGCAAAACCTCGTATCTTGGCTGCGGCGTTCATCCCGGTTTTTCCGGAGACATTCTGCCGTTGACCTTGGCGCGGCTGATGAATCGGATTGATCGCATCCAGATCACGGAATTCATCGACAAAGACAAAAATCCGATGGTGTACACGGAGATGATGGGCTTCGGCGCCGACCCGGCCGAATTGCTGGCCAAGCCGCGCCGTGCGCCGGATACATGGCGCCATTTCTATCAATCGCTCGATCTCGTCGCGAAAAGTTTGGGCAAGCAGATCGAGAAGGTGACGTCCAATTTCGAGGTGGCCAAAGCCACCAAGGATATTCCCTATACGCTCGGCGAGGGACGCACGGGCGGGGGCATCGTCAAGAAAGGCACTGTCGGCGGGCAACACTACGAGTGGACTGCATACGCCGACGGCAGACCGCTTATCTCGTACCATTTCTACTGGACCATGGGCGAAAACGTAGAGCCCAAATGGGACATCGACAGCCGCTACCAAGTGACGATTCAAGGCGATCCGCCGCTTGAGGTGCGGCTGCAGAGTCCGCCAGATGCCGATGGCAAGCGGCCCTTTTTCGGCCTGCCGTGGACGGGCCTGCTGGGTGCGACCGCGCTGCCGGCGTTGTGCGATGCACAGCCTGGGCTGGTCACCCATGTCGACCTTGGCGTGATGCAGCCGCACGGATTGGCGCGTCCAGCTTGATCGCGCCGGATTTGCCGCGATAATCCCCGTTTGGGGACATCGCAATGTTAGCGCAGGCGGATGCGGCCGAGTTGCTCGAGCCGCTGATTGAAGGAATGGTTGAGGATCCGCTTTGGTCGACCTTTATCGGCCGGTTGCGGCGGCGCGCGGGCGCTGATTATGCCAGCCTCATCTTCCGGCCTTTGCATGGCGGCGGGCCGGGGGGGCGGCTTATTCATCTGGCGTCGGGCAAACAATCGCCGCCGGGGATCGCGCAGCTCTATCGCGACAGCCTGCATAAGAGCGATCCGCTGCCTTACCACGATATGGAAGCCGGCAAGGTCTACGCGCTGACTGATCTATTGCGCGCTGGCGATCCGCAACACGAGGCCTACCGAAAGCGTCTGCTGGCGCCGAGCGGCATGAACATCTTGCGTATGCTGCGCGTGGAAGAGGCGAGCGGCGTCAGCGCATGGCTTACGTTATCGCGGCGCAAACGGGAGTTTGACGCCGAACACGATGCGCTGCTGTCCGCCTTGGCGCCTTATCTACGCGCGACATTGCGGAGCTATGTCACGCTGGAGCGCGAGAAAACGGCGGCGCTGGTTGCAAATGAGGCCGTGCGGCGCATGAATTTCGGCTGGGTGACGCTGGATGCCGAGGGGTGCGTACTAGAGGCCGATGCTTACGGCCAAAATATGCTCGATGAATCCAAGGTTTTGGTGCGCGGCCGCGGCAACAAGCTTTCAGCGCGCGACGCTGATGTCGAGCGCGATATAGCCGCCGCGTTCAAAGCAGTCATTTCAGACCCGCACGCAAAGCCGCGTGCGATTGTGCTGAGCCGGGAGCCGTGGCTGGACATGTTGCTGGTGCGGGCAAACATCTCCGCGAACGCAACGCGTCTGACGCCAAGTCTGGTCGCGTACATTCACTCCGATCAATGGTCGTCCGCCGACCGCTGCGAGCAATTGGGCGATTTGTTCGAACTCACGCCAAGGCAAGCGAGCCTCGCGCTTGCGCTCAGCAGGGGCATGACAATCGCTGAAGCTGCACACGAATTGGGGCTGACGCTTGAATCGGCGCGCACGTATTCAAAGCGGATCTTCGCTAAGATGGGCGCGCGCGGCCAAGCCGACTTGGTGCGCTTCGTTCATCGCAGCGTGCTGACGATCGCCTGAGACAAGCGCAATGGGCGCCAGTGGCGCTTATGAGTTCAGAGCGGGAGCAGGGCGCCGCAGAATTGAGCAGCTCCGTATTCGATCCGGCCCAGGCCGCCCGTCGCGTTGATTATTACGATTTCGGCGTTCTGTAATACTGGCGCGGCGCGAGGCCGATGCGAGGGGATCCGGTATGAATCGCAGAAAGTTGTTGGGCGGCGGCGCCGCCATTCTGGCGTTAAGTTTTGCTGCATCGGCGTGCAGCCCGAGTGAAGAGGGTGGTGCTACGCCCGCGCGCACGGAATTTACAATTGCATGGTCGATCTATGTCGGCTGGATGCCGTGGCCTTACGCGGAGCAGGCGGGCATCGTGCAGAAATGGGCGGACCGCTACGGCCTGACGCTGAACATCACGCAGGTGAACGATTACGTTGAATCGCTGAACCAATTCACGGCCGGCACGGTTGATGCGGTGACGTCCACGACGATGGATGCTCTGACGATCCCGGCTGCGGGCGGTGTCGATACCAGCGTTGTTATTGTTGGCGATTATTCAAACGGCAATGACGGCGTCATTCTGAAGGACAGCTCCACTCTGGCGGACATTGCTGGGCGTCCTGTGAACCTGGTTGAGTTGTCGGTTTCGCACTATCTGCTGGCGCGTGCGCTGGAAGAAGCCGGCTTGGCGCCGACTGATGTGAATGTCGTCAATACGTCGGACGCGGATATCGTAGCTTCATTCAGCGCGGCCTCCACCACGGCTGTGGTGACGTGGAACCCGCAATTGTCGACCATTGCGGCGTTGCCGAATGCGAACATCGTGTTCGATTCCGCGGCGGTGCCGGGTGAAATCCTTGATACGCTGATCGTGCGCACGGAAGCGTTGCAATCGAATCCGGATCTCGGAAAAGCGCTGGCGGGCATTTGGTATGAGACCATGGCGCTTATGAGCGCGGAGACGCCGGAAGGCGCTGCGGCGCGCGCGGCGATGGGCGAATTGTCCGGCACTGATCAGGCGGGCTATGAGGCCCAGCTGGCAACCACGGCGATGTATTATCAAGCCAGCGAGGCGCTCGCCTTCTTCAACAGTCCAGATTTGAAGGCGGCGACGGATCGGGTGCGTCACTTCAGCTTTGATAATGGTCTGTTCGGTCAAGGCGCGACATCCGTGGATGCGATTGGCATCGCGTTCCCGGATGGAGAAACGCTTGGCGGCGCCGACAATGTGAAGCTGCGGTTCGATCCCAGCTATACGGCGCTTGCCGCTGAAGGGCAGTTGGCCCCGTAAGCAAATTGAATCGAAGAGGGACGCCGCGTGCGCCGCTTACTCAATGTGAAGCCGCGCGGCGGCGTTCTCCTCTTCCTTTCGGTGCTGCCGTTTCTGGCGTTGGCGCTTGTCTATGTGATGGCGTCGGAAGCGCGCCATGCGATCAATCCCAGCGACAAAATCCTGCCGACGCTGGAGGCATTCGCGCGCGCCATCAACATCATGGCGCTTCAGGTCGATCAGCAGCGCGGCGAGATATTGCTTTGGATGGATACGCAGGCGAGTCTGTTTCGCCTCGGCGTGGCCCTAGGGCTCTCCATGCTCATCACTTTGGTGCTGGGCTTGTTGCTTGGTTTGTTGCCGGCGTTGCGTGCTCTGGCGGGGCCGATCGTCACGGCGATCGCCATGGCGCCGCCGATCGCGCTCTTACCCATCCTGTTCATCCTGCTGGGGCTTGGTGAGACGGCGAAGATCGCGCTGATCATGATCGGAGTCATTCCCTGCATGGTGCGCGATCTAACCGCGCATGTACGCTCGATCCCGGAAGAATTGCTGATCAAGGCGCAAACGCTCGGCGCCAATACGTGGCACATCCTTACGCGCATTGCGCTACCGCAGAGCCTGCCACGCTTGATCGATATCCTACGCCTACAGCTTGGACCGGCATGGGTGTTTCTCATCGCGGCCGAAGCAATCGCGTCCGATGTCGGGCTCGGCTATCGCATCTTCCTTGTGCGCCGTTATCTGTCGATGGATATCATCCTGCCTTACGTCGTATGGATCGCGCTCCTGGCGGTGACGCTTGATTTCTTGCTGGCGCAAGTCAATCGCTCCGCATTCGGCTGGGCGCATCCGAAGGGTGCACGCTGATGGACGCGCTGAAACTTACGCAAGTGTGGGTCGAGTACGGATCCAAGATCGTGCTCGAACGCGTGAATCTCGCTGTCTCGCCAGGATCGTTCGTTTCAATCGTGGGTCCCTCTGGCGCGGGCAAGACGACGCTTTTGCGTTTGCTGTTGGGGCAGGAGGCGCCCACGCGCGGCAAGGCGATGCTGTTCGGCGAAAAATTGCGTGACGAGCCGGGCCCGGATCGCGGCGTCGTGTTCCAAAGGTATTCGATCTTTCCGCACATGAACGTGCGCGAGAACGTGCTGTTCGGATTGGAGTGCAAAGGTTCGCCCGTTTTTGGACATTTGGGCGGCAAGAAGCGGCGCGCGGCGCTGGACGAAGTCGACGCGATGCTGGCTTCCGTGGGGCTGAAAGACGCGCGAAAGCTTTATCCGGCGCAATTGTCGGGCGGCATGCAGCAGCGGGTGGCGATTGCGCAAGCGCTGATTATGAAGCCGAAAGTGTTGTTGCTGGACGAACCGTTTGGCGCGCTCGATCCCGGCGTGCGCGCGGACATGCACGTGCTCATCACGGATATATGGCGCACGAACGGGCTCACCATTTTCATGGTCACGCACGACATTAAAGAGGCGTTCGCGCTCGGCACGCGGGTGATCGCGCTCGACAAAGCGCGGCACGATGCGCAAGCGCCTAATCGTTATGGCGCAACCATCGTTTACGATGTGAAGCTGGATCGCAAAGCCAATGCCGTGCCGCCGCCGGAAATAGAGGCGATGGCGGCGGGCGCCTAAGCCGTTAGTGAGGCGCGATAGGCGCGCCAACCGCCAAACTTGGTGACGTCTTCGGCGCCGTCCAGCGCGCGCGGCTCGGCGACGAAGCCCTTGATCTCTTCGCCGCTTTCAAGCGTCACTGTGCCCATGGCAAGCGGTGCGGGAATTTCCGTGACGAAACTGCCGAACGCTTCATAGCTGAGTTCGTAGATCTCGACCTCGATGGCTGCGCCCGATGTGTCGTGGATGAGCGCGGGCTTGGGCGGCGTCGTTGGCATGGCGAACAGTTTGTAGCTGGGCGCCGTTTTCGCGGCGCCAATGAAACGTGCGTTTCTGTCGGCGAGCTGGTGATGCAGCGGCATGCCTTGCAGGTGCGCGCCAACGACGGCGAGCTTTACCCCTTGCGGGGGCGGTGTGAGATCGAGCGGTGGCGTTGAGGGCATGGCGAAGCTCTCCATGTAATGTTTCGCGAGCGCGAACAGGGTAGGCTCGGCCCAGGCAGGACCAATGAGTGTGATGCCGAACCCCGTGCCATCAGCGCGAAATCCGGCGGGCACTGCGATTGCGCTCATGTCGAGCAAGTTCACAAAATTGGTGAAACGGCCGAGCTTTGCATTAAGTGCGATAGGGTCGGCGCGCACAGCGTCGAGGCGAAAGATGGTTGGCGTGGTCGGCAAAACCAACACATCGATATCGCGCCACATCGCTTCTGCAATGCGCATATAGGCTTGCAGCTCGTATTGGCTTTCGAAGGTTTGCACTGCGTCGAATGAGAGACCGCGTTCGACGATGGCGCGCACGGTCGGATGGATCGCGCCGGGATTTGATTTCAGAAGCGGCATTAGGGCCGCGGTGCGTTCCGCAACCCACGGCCCATCATACAACAGCTTGGCGCATTCCAGCAGCGGCGTGATGTCGATGTCCGCTGAAGATCCGTCGCCGAGTTCAGACAGCTGCGCCGCGGCGGCCTGGTAGAGCACGCGCGACGCCGCATCGCCGTCAAAATCAATGCTGTCGATCGGCGTAAAGCCGATGCGCGGCTTCGCGATTGCGGGCAAGTCGTTCGCGGGGCGTGAGTATGAATCGTCAGCGTCAAATGCGTTGAGCACGCTATCGACAAGCGCTGCGTCAGCGACATCATTGGCGAATACGGTAATGCAATCGAGCGAGCGACAGGCCGGCAATAGCCCGCGGGTGCTCCAGCGGCCTTTGGTCGGTTTGTAGCCGATCAAATGGTTGAAGGCGGCCGGTACGCGTCCAGAGCCGGCTGTATCGGTGCCGAGCGCAAACGCGGTGAGGCCCGCCGCCACTGAAACGGCCGAGCCCGAACTGGATCCGCCGGAGACGTAATCGTGATTGAATACGCACGTAGGTGCGCCATAGGGCGACCGCGCGCCGACGAGGCCGGTGGCGAATTGATCGAGATTTGTTTTGCCGATGAGCAGGGCGCCGGCTTGTTCCAAGCGGCGCACCACTTCGGCGGATTCGGCGGGCGTATGCGCGAAGGGTGGACACGCCGCCGTCGTGGGCATTGCGGCGACATCGATATTGTCTTTCACCGCAAATGGGACGCCGGCGAGGGGCAATTTCTCGCCGCGTGCGATGCGCGCATCTATTTTTTCAGCCGCGCTCAGAATTTCGGATTCGCTACGCCGTGTGATCCATACTTGCGGCTGAATGGCGTCATACGCCACACAGCGGGCGATCGCTTTTTCCGCAACGCTCACGGCGCTGCGTGCGCCAGACTGCACATCGTCGGCGATGGCTGAAACGAAAATTCTGTTCATGTGTTAGGCTCTATAGCGAGAAGGGGGGCGCCGGCGCTGACGCTCTGCTTTTCCTTGGCGTAGACAACGCGGATGCGTCCGCCGATGGGCGCACGTATTTCGCATTCCGCCTTCATCGCTTCGAGTACGGCGATCACATCACCCTCACTAACGATGGCGCCGGCCTCGACCTTTATGGAGTGCACGCCACCGTTCAGAGGAGATTCCACGGCTTGGCATCCGTCTGGAACGATGATGTCGGTTTGTTCGCCAGCGTCCGCATTGTCGACGAGCGCAGCTACGCGATCGAACTCGCCGCGCGTTTGCCAATCCTGGCGCTCGGTGTGAAAGGCGGCCTCACGCGTGCGCTGAAAACTGGAAATGCTTGAAGCGTTTTCGGCAAGGAATCGGCGATAGTTCGCGAGACGAAATTCGCCATGCTCAATGTCGAGGCTGCGCCGCCCGCACGAGAAGTCACGCCTCCACTCAATCAGTTCTTCATGGCTGACAGGAAAGAAGCGGATCTGATCGAAGAAGCGCAGCAGCCATGGTTTGCCCTCGCGGAAATGCTTTGTTTGCCGATACGAATTCCAGACCTGAATCGTGCGGCCGAACAATTGATATCCGCCGGGACCCTCCATGCCGTAAATGCACATATAGGCGCCGCCAATGCCGACAACATTGGGCGGCGTCCAAGTGCGTGCGGGATTGTATTTCGTGGTGACGAGGCGATGGCGCGGATCGATCGGCGTGGCGACAGGCGCGCCGAGATAGACATCGCCGAGACCGAGAACGAGATAGCGCGCGTCGAAAACGATGCGATGCACGTCTTCGATAGAGTTTAGTCCGTTTATGCGGCGGATGAACTCGATATTGTCAG
>JAUIJZ010000137.1 GCA_030430715.1 Alphaproteobacteria bacterium | reverse complement strand
TGTGGACGTGCAGGGCGCGCGAATACTTGCGCTGCTCGGCGATTCCGTGACGACGGACCATATCTCCCCGGCCGGCGCCATCCAGCCGGACAGCCCAGCCGGGCACTACCTGCAGCAACATGGCGTGCAGGTGGCGGACTTCAACTCCTACGGCTCACGGCGCGGCAACCACGAAGTGATGATGCGCGGCACCTTTGCCAACACGCGCATCAAGAACGAGATGGTGCCGGGCGTGGAAGGTGGTTACACGCGCCACGTTCCGTCGACGGATCAGTTGTCGATCTACGATGCTGCCGTGCGCTATCAGGGTGAAGGCACCCCTCTGGTGGTCATCGCCGGCAAGGAGTATGGCACCGGATCCAGCCGCGACTGGGCGGCCAAGGGCACGCGTCTCCTGGGCGTGAAGGCAGTGATCGCTGAGAGCTACGAGCGCATTCACCGCTCCAACCTCATCGGCATGGGCGTGCTTCCGCTTCAGTTCATCGACGGTCAATCCTGGACCGGCCTTGGACTGACTGGCGCGGAAAGCGTCTCGCTCTCCGGCATTTCCAGCCTGGGCCCGCGTCAGCAGGTGACGCTCACAATCTCACGCCCAGGCGGCAAAACTGACAATGTCACCGTTCAATGCCGCATCGACACTGAAAATGAGGTCGAATACTTCAACAATAGCGGCATTCTTCACTACGTGCTGCGCGGGTTGGCGAAGGCTGGCTGATAATAATCAGCCCCGTCACAGCGGTTTGATTCGAACACGCTGCAGGCAGGGATCATGCTGCTCGGCATGAGGGCTTCCCTCTTGCTCGGCCTGATCTTGGCAATAGCGGCATTCGCCGTGCCTGCGCGTGCACAAACTGCGGGCGTGCGCGCTGACGCCGTGGTCGAATTGTTCACCAGTCAGGGATGCGCGCAATGCCCACGCGCAAACCGGCTGGTTGGCCAATATGTCGGCGAAGATCACGTGCTGGCGCTGACGTTTGCGGTCGACATTTGGGACTATCTTGGCTGGACGGATACGTTCGCACGCCCAGAGTTCAACGCCCGGCAACGCGAATACGCCCACGCCCTACGCGCGCGCGGGCGCTATACGCCACAGCTTGTGATCAACGGGGTCCGCCAGCTCAATGCTTATGATTGGACCGAGGCACGCGCAGAATTCGATCAAACGCGTCAGCGCGGCATGCTGCTCGGCCCTGGAGACCTCTCGATTGTCAGATTGCGCTCTGGACGCGTCAGAGTGACCCTCGGCGCCAATGCACAGGCGTCAGGGGCCGAAGTCTGGCTTGCTGCGTATGACCCTCGCCCACTCCTTGTCGAAGTGACTGCCGGGCTCAATCGGAACCGCACCATCGCACATTATAATGTCGTGCGGTCGCTTGACCGACTTGATGTTTGGGATGGACGCCCCGCGTATTTCGAACGTGGCCGCTGCACGCCTGAATGCGCCGTCATCGTGCAAGCCGCCGATGGTGGCCCGATCTATGGCGCCGCCTATACCGTTCGAGATCGCTAATTCGATCCGGTCAGCGTTTCCAAGCTCGGCGCGGCCGCGTCAGCTTCCATCCCCGACAAAGCATAAGCCCAGGGCGCCGCACGGTTGTTAAGTTCCAGCGCTTGCGCCTCCTGCTCAGGCGTTTCCGCCCGAGCGACCAGCTTGATCCATAGACGTCCTTCCGCCTCAACGATCTCAGCATCGAGAGCGATGCCGTCAAACGTCGTCGCGCGTATGCGCGCTTGAGGTGGACCTTGAATCGCTGGTGCGGGTTGAACATCGATCGGCGACAATGTGACTATTTGTTCTGCTGTTGCACTCACAGCGCTTGAAGGCAGCACGCCAAGTGGCGGCGAAACCATCCGCCAAGGCTGATCTCCGGCGTCACGCGCTAGTATGTAAGCGCGCCCATCCGCCGGGCTGATCTCGACGCGGCTAAGACGCGATGCGTCTAGCTCCAGCGGACGTAAGTCCAGCCAACTTGCAACATCGCGCAATGGCGGCAGGTCCCCTTCCGCAGCCCAGGTTTGATTGCCATCAGGCCGGCGCACGTAAAGCCCGCTCGGCTCAACACCGAGTATGAGATTCACCAGCAATGCACCGCGGCTATCCTCAATTTGCACCAACACGCCGCGTCCATCCTCGCGCGGATCGTCTACGCCGAGACGTTCATGCTTTGCGGGGTCACTGGTCATGCGCCGCGTCAACCGCAGGGACTCAAGCCCCTCAGTAAGCTGAGCGAGGCGCCCACTCAGGACAGGGTAGTCCGCGCCGCCGACACGCATCGCCCAACCACGTTGCGTGCGCTCGATATGATACGAAGCATCCGCGCCCGTGACGACGATCCGCTGCGCGCCGCCTATGCTCTCCGAAAGCCCCGGCGCCGCCAATTCAGACATCGAATCAGGCTGCGCACCGCGCATTTCGATAGCAATCGCGACAGCTGCCGCGGCAGCCATGAGGCCAGCGATCAAGAAATAAAATAGAGCACGGTTTTTACGGCGCTCGGCAAGCTCCTGGCTCATCGGGGCGCCCCCTTTCCGCGCTGCTGTCTGCGCCAGAGAAAGAACAAGCCCGCGCCCGCAACAAGCAATGGCGCCAGCCATACGTTGAGGAACACGATCAGCGCTTCAAGACGATCAATGTCGCCTCGCAGATTGCGTTCCACACTGCGCAGCTCGGAGCGCACCGCCATGGCGCGCGCGCGGAAGCGTTCAATCGCAACATTCTCTTCCGGCGTAAGCTCGGCACCAAGATCGCCCGTGAAAAAGCCCGATCCACGTCCACGGGCTTGCAATTCCGCCAGCTGCGCTTCCGTTTGCGATAGCTCCGCTTCAAGCACTTGTTGCCGGTCCGAGATGCGTTCCTGCGCTTGCCGCTCCATATCCTCGACAAGCTCCATCCGCCGCGCCGATGGCGCGCGCGATCGGAGTGAGACAAGCGCATCCGAACCACCCAGCACATCGATGGCGTTCAATGCGAAGGAGGCGTTGTCCGCCGCAGATGCACCCGTTTGAGGGTCGACATAGAAGTCATCGGTCAGAAAGTCTGTGTCCGATATGATCACTATTTCTGCCGTCGCCGTAGAGCGCGTAAGCGCTTCCTGCCCTTCTCCGGGAAGCGCCGCTCCTTGTGGCGCACCATCGGGAAACGCCGTTTGCACGACGCCGGAGAGCCTCACGGCCAGCGTCTCTATGCGTCCGGACGTGGCCGGCCACATGCTACGCACAATCTCAGGCGAGGGCCGCAACAAGGCTTGGTCCGCGCTCATATGCATTGTGGTCGCTGAGGTACGCGCCAAAGGCGTAACGTGCAGTCCTTCACGCTCACTCGCCGACAATGCGCCAGACAAGCCGAAATTAATTCCACGCCTCAGCCACGCTGTCATGAGGTCCTGACGATCAAGCTGAGCGGCCGGAACGGCGAAGAAAAGCGGTTGCGGCGCCCGCACCACGCTGCCGTCAGGAAGCTGTGCATTCACATCGAGCGCGCCGTCCGCATCCAGGACAACATCATCCGATAGCGCCACGCCCCAACGCGATAACAGCGGCTCCAAGTTGGACGCGACAGGTATCGCAGCTGAAGGATTAAAGGGATCAAAGCCGCCGCCCTGCTGCTGCGCGGCCAATGAAGCCGGATCGAGCGCGATGAAGGCGCGCCCATGGCGCAGGATATGCTGATCAATTGCGTAAAGCTGTGACGGAGACAATGCGCCCGGATGAATGATCGCGAGCACATCGACGTCTGGAATTTCCGTGAAGTCAGCAGCTAGCACCTGCACGTCGAGCAAGCGGCCCATCTCCGCCGCAAATGCCGAGCGGGGCGCTGCAGGATCGAGCTGCAACGCCGAGATCAATCCAACGCTCGTTCGATTGGGATTCTCTAGCTCATAGATCAGTCGTGTGAGCTCATACTCGAGAAACGCCTCGCGATTGGGATCGAAGAACGGGATCGTGCGCCTGTCGTCTATGGCATTGGCGCCGACCAAACCGAAATAGATCGGGTCGCCACCGGCGCTAGCTTGCCGCGGCTCAACGCCCGCCGCCGTTGCTTGATCCTCAGTCTCAGTAAAAGGCGCCACATCAGCTTCGACGAAGCGGACACGACCGCGCGAGCGCGCAGCATAGGTTTGCAGCAACTCCCGCACGCGCGCGGCGTAAGCCTGAACCTCGGGCAATTGCACCGTGGCATCGCGCGAATAATAGAGCGTAAGCTGTACCGGCTCGCTCAACTCGGCCAATATCTGACGCGTGCCTGAACTGAGAGAATAATCACGTCCCTCTGTGAGGTCGAGGCGCCAGGAGCGCAGCAAAGAATTCGCAACCAGGTTGCTGGCAACGAACATCACAAAGAACGCTAAAGCAGCGAAGAATGCGAAACGGCGCGCGCTCATCGTGAACCACCTCTGCGCGCGTCGATGACAAGCATCGTGAAGCCCATGCACAGCGCGATCAGCGAGCCAAAATAAAAGATTGAGCGCACCTCCACCACGCCGCGCTGGGCCGCGTCGAAATGGTGCAAGATGGAAAAGCGCCCAATGGTTTCAGCCACGCCGCCGCCGACAAAGCTTGAGAAAAAGTCTGAAACCAGCGGCAGCCCCAACGCCGTGAGCAAAAACGACACCAGGACCGCAAGCACGAACGCCACCACCTGTGCTGGCGTCAAAGCCGACATCACCGAGCCGATGGCCAGATAGGCGCCGGCCATAAGCACGCTGCCAATGTAAGCCGTGATGATGGCGGCGTTATCAGGCGAACCCAGCACATTGACGGTGATCAAAAGCGGCAATGTCAAACAAAGCGCCGCAAACGCTATTGTCCAGGCGGCGAGAAACTTGCCCACCACGAGCGACCATGTCGGCGCAGGCAGCGTAAGCAGCAACTCAATGGCGCCGGAGCGCGTCTCCTCAGCCCAAAGCTTCATCGCCACGGCTGGCAAAAACACCATGAAAATCCAAGGATGGAAGCTGAAGAAGGCGCTGAGATCCGCCCGGCGCGCATCAAAGAACCCACCCACCTGGAACGTGAACAATCCGATCGCGAACAGGAAAACCGCAACGAACACATAAGCGGTCGGCGTTGTCAGGTAGGAGAGCAACTCGCGTCGATAGATCGCCAGCATGCTTGAAAGACCCGGACGTTTTTTCACGCGCGCTCCTCCCCGCGTGTAAGCGCCTCGAATGCGCGCTCAAGCGAGCCGTGTTCATCACGGAGTTCGTCGGGAGTTTTGTCGGTCACTACGCGCCCCTGATCGATAATGATCGCGCGCGTGCACACCGCTTCTACTTCTTCCAAACTATGCGTCGAGATGATTAGTCCGCGCTCCTCACCCAGGCGCCGGATCAAATCCCGCACGGCTTGGCGCTGATTAGGGTCCAGGCCGTCCGTCGGCTCATCAAGTATAAGCAGCATCGGATCGTGCAGGAGCGCGGCGGCGAGACCGACGCGTCTTTTGTATCCCTTGGACAGCGTGTCGATCGGCCGGTCGATGCTGTCGCCAAGGCGCGCGTCCTGCGCAGCGCGGCGTACAGCATGGCGCGCTGCTTCGCGGGTCATGCCGCGCGCTTCGGCCACGAAACGCAGAAACGACCACGGGGTCATCTCACCATAGGATGGCGCCCCCTCGGGCAAATAGCCTATGCGCTCCTGTGCACGGCGGCGCTCCTGCGCGACATCGATATTGAAAACTTTCGCAGCGCCTTCGTCGGGCTCAAGATAGCCTGCGATCATGCGCATGGTCGTAGACTTCCCCGCACCATTGGGACCGAGAAAGCCCACGATTTCTCCGACGTCGAGCGAGAAGCCGACATTGTCGACCGCCACGCGCCGACCGAAGCTTTTTCTCAAGCCGTCGACCTGCAGCAACATGTGGATGAAGACCCCAAATAAGTGCGAGCGCCGCTCTTAAGGCGCCTCACGTCGCGACGCCACCATTGAGTTATCCACCGATTGGACCCCTGCGGCCGCGAATCAGAGAGACGTGATTCCGAGTATTTATTGCCAGAAACCTAAGCGTAGCAGCGAGAAGTTGCGTCGCACCGGCACTGCCGCCCCGCCCATCGCGGCTCGGCATCAACGCGCAATATTCGCTTTAAATTCAGCGGTATGGCCAACAAAAAACCCGCGATTAACGCGGGCCTTTTGGAAACTAAAGTGGCCGACCGAAGCGCGCACCCGGGGGGCTGGGGGGGCTGATGGATACCGGGTACGAGCCTTTCTCCGGCCGGCCACATCACTAAGGTTGCTCCTGCATTGGGCGAGAGCAAGTGGAAATTCAGGCCAAATCCAGACCTCTGCGTAATTGTAATAATGTCCCGCTTGCTCTTAGCTGGCCGAGGAGCCCTTTCGCACGATGCGTCGAACCGTTTTCTTTGACCGGCGGGAATTGAACCGGTTGCTTGGCTTCTATGGGCGCATGGTCGCCGCCGGAGAGTGGCGTGACTATGCAATGGACGCCCTGCCAGATTGCGCACTGTTCAGCGTCTACAGGCGCACCAGTGAAGCGCCGCTCTACCAGATTGAAAAACGCCCAGAGGAATCGCGCCGCCAAGGCGCCTATAGCGTTCGGGCGATCGACGGCCGCATCCTGCGCCGCGGGCACGACCTGGCGCGCGTCCTGTCCGTGCTTGAGCCAAAGCGTATGAGAGTGGTCGACTAACGAAAAACGCCCCAGCAAGAGCCGGGGCGTTGATCGATTTGTCTATGCCATCGTTCCCTAGTCGCGGGGCGACATGAGGCGGAGGATG
>JAUIJZ010000136.1 GCA_030430715.1 Alphaproteobacteria bacterium | reverse complement strand
AGCAAGCGCCGCTTCCATCACGCGCTCTTGCATCACCAAATAAACGTAGAGCGCCCAATTGAAGAAGATGAAGACGGCCGAAGCCGCCAACACGCCGAGCATGCGCGGCTTAAAGGCGGCGCGCAGTTCTTTCAAACCACGGCGCCAACCGCTGATGATGAACACCGCGGCCAGCGCCGCCGGCACAGCCCACAAGATGCGCTGCGCCAACACTTCGCGCGCATCGGCAAAGCTGATCAGTTTCACGAAGAGCGGCATCGCGCCCCAAACGAAATAGGCGCCGGCGACCGCCAACAAGCCGCCGCGCCGGTCAGCGTCTGAAGCGCTCGGTAAAGCTGTGTCTGTCATGTTCGGCGTCCCCGCAGCGCACAGATGGGAAGCCGCGGCGGCAATTGCACCGTAACGCGCGCAAACAAATTGCCACGGCGTGTTTCAGCCTTTGCGCGGCGTGCGATGCGGCCTATTCTTATTGAAATCAGATTGGAGGACGCAGCATGGCCGGCCCGCAATGGATCGAGGATCATACCAACCTCTATAAACGCGACCCGGAAAAAGCCTTGTGGTGGGACGCCTCGCTCGGCGGCGGCACGGGCATGCTCAAAACGCTTCTGCTCATTACCAAGGGCCGCAAATCCGGCCGCGACATTCTCGCGCCGCTCATCTTCGATGAGGTGGACGGCAATTATGTCGTCATCGCCTCGAAGGGCGGCGCGCCGGAGCATCCGGCCTGGTATCTCAATTTAGAGGCCGAGCCGAACGCCAAAGTACAAGTCGGCCTTAAACACGCCAATGTACGCATGCGCGTAGCGGAAGGTGATGAACGCGCGCGCCTGTGGAAGCGCATGGTCGAGCTTTACGCGCCCTATGAAGACTATACGAAGCGCTCAGGCGGGCGCGTGTTCCCGGTCGTCGTGCTGGAGCCAGTGGCGGCTTAAGCCGCCAGCCGCTTGAACAGCCCGCGATTGAGCATCAGTTCGGCGATCTGAATGGCATTCAGCGCCGCGCCCTTGCGCAGATTATCGCTGACGCACCAGAAGCTGAGGCCGTTCTCCACCGTGGGATCGACGCGCACGCGCGAAACGAAAGTGGCGAAATCGCCGACACATTCGACCGGCGTGACATAGCCCTCATCCTCGCGGCGATCGACCAGCATGATGCCCGGCGCTTCGCGCAGAATTTCCTGCGCCTGCTCGTCGGAAAGCTCGTTTTCGAACTCGACATTCACGGCTTCGGAATGGCCGACGAACACCGGCACGCGCACGCACGTCGCGGTGAGCTTGATGGCGGGATCCAAGATCTTCTTGGTCTCGGCCGTCATCTTCCACTCTTCCTTGGTGAAGCCGTCTTCCATGAACGTATCGATGTGCGGGATCACGTTGAAAGCGATCTGCTTGGTGAAGGCTTCCTTGCGGATGTCGTCATTCACGAACAGCGCGCGCGTTTGCGTCCAGAGTTCGTCCATCGCGTCCTTGCCGGCGCCGGAAACGGATTGATAGGTCGAGACCACGACGCGCTTGATTTTCGCCGCATCGTGCAGCGGCTTCAGCGCCACCACGAGCTGCGCGGTCGAGCAGTTCGGGTTGGCGATGATGTTCATCCTCTCATAGCCGTCGACCGCGTCGGGATTCACTTCCGGCACGATGAGCGGCACGCGCGGGTCCATGCGCCAGGCGCTGGAATTGTCGATCACCACCGCGCCTTGCGCGCCGATCTTCGGCGACCATTCCTTGGACACCGTGCTGCCCGCGCTCATCAGCACGAGATCGATGCCTGCGAAATCGAAGTTTTCCAGGTCCTTGCACTTCAGCGTCTTCTCGCCAAACGACACTTCCATACCGACCGAACGGCGCGAAGCGAGCGCCACCACCTCATCGGCCGGAAACAGCCGCTCAGCGAGGATTTCCAGCATTTCGCGGCCCACATTTCCGGTGGCGCCGACGACGGCTACGCGCAGACCCATGTCACAAACTCCGTATTCGCAAACACTATATCGTGGTTTTCCAATGCGCGCCCCAGCGCTAACATCGCGGCCAGCTTTGCAGCCTTGGGGGATGCGCATGGCCGATCAGACGTTTGAGCTTTACCGCCTGCTGGTCGAGGAAGTGCGCGACGCCAAGCGGGCGCGGCGCGAGCTTTCCAACGTTTTCATGACGCTTAATCTGGCCGGTGTCGGCGCGCTGGGCTTTCTGGCGCGCGGCGACGCGGCCCTCGATCCGGCGCTGTTTGCGTGGTGCGCGTTCGCATTGGCTTTGACCTGCGTGATTTGGCGCACTTCGAACTCGTACTACACCGTGCTGCTCGCCGCGAAATACCGGAAGCTCTACGAGCTTGAGCAAAAGCTTGGCATCAGCGCGCTGAAGGACGAATACGCCGCCGTTCAAGGCAAGCGCTCGGCCATGAAATGGTTTTCGCTCGAACGCGCCATGCCGATCCTGTTCATCATCGGCTATGCGGTGTTCTTCGCGATCCAGGCCGGCGACGCTCAACTCGATCTCCTATGGTCGAACATATTGAGTTTCTTCAACGATCTCTTGGCGCGCTTCCGCTGAGGCGGATCGCTCCGCCTCAGCTTCAGTGCGTATCAATGCAGCGCCATTTCACATTGGCGCTTGGCGGTTTGCGCCGGCGCCGGCGCCTCATAGCGCAGACGCCGGACGAGCCCCCGCGCGCCGCGGCCAATGGAGAAGGAGTTTTGCGTCTCGCCCGTATAGGCGAAGCCGCCCTTCTCCAGCACGCGGCCCGAAGCCGGATTGTCGGCGAAATGGCCCGCTGTCAGCGGCCCAAGCGCACGCGCTTCGCTGACGAAGCCGCGTAGCGCCTCGGTGGCGTAGCCGCGTCCCCAATAGGGACGGCCAATCCAATAGCCGACATCGAAACCGGCGCTACCGTGCCGGCCCTTATGCGCGCCAATCACGCCAACGAGCCCATCGGCGCCGTCTTCGATGGCGAACACGAAGTCTTCGCCGAGCGGTTTGCGGGCGTTGAGCGTCATGATCCAGCCCTCGGCGGCGCAATCGAGGTACGGCGTCGGAATAGCTGACGCCATGCGTGCGACTTCCGGGTCGCCGGCATAGTGCGCCACGCAGCGCGCATCGCTCATGCGCACCGGCCGCAACCGCAAACGTTCTGTTTCGATCTCAATCACGTCCCGCATCTTGAGCCTCCCTTGGCTCGTTCAACGCGCGGGGCAAAAGAAAAGGGGCGCCTTGATCCGGGCGCCCCACGCTTTTGGGTCCGGATCGCCCTGTTCAGGCGATCCGGAAATTTATCCGTCTCGCCTATTCGGCTGCGACTGCCGCCGCGGCAGGCGCAATCGATACGTAGGTGCGGCCATTACGTTTGGTCGCAAACGCCACTTTGCCTTCACAGAGGGCAAAGAGCGTGTGGTCGCGGCCAAGGCCGACATTCGTACCGGGATGGAATTTGGTGCCGCGCTGGCGCACGAGAATCTCGCCGCCATTGACCGACTGGCCGCCAAAGCGCTTCACGCCGAGGCGCTGACCCGGGCTGTCGCGTCCGTTACGGGAGCTGCCGCCTGCTTTTTTGTGAGCCATGACGTCCTCTTAATCCTACGCGCCGATCGCCGTGATCTTCACGACGCTCTCTTGCTGGCGATGACCGCGCTTGCGGCGATAGGTGTTGCGGCGGCGCTTCTTGAACACCGTGACCTTCTCGCCCTTGCGGGTTTCGACCAGCTCGCCCGTCACGGTCAGACCGGACAGGGCTTGGCCAAGCTTCACGTCCGAGCCGTCGCCGGCCATCAGAACGTCCGAAAACGTGACCTTGCCGCCGGCTTCGCCGTCGAGCTTCTCGACCACGATCACATCATCTTTGGCGACGCGATATTGCTTACCGCCCGTTTTGATCACCGCGAACATGGTCTCAATCCAAAAGTATAGAGGCCCGCGCGACAACTCGCGCGGGCGGGGAGCCGGGCATATAGAGGCAGGGGCCCCGGGCCGTCAACAGGCCACGGGCCCTTGGGGCAGGCTTTTTACGGCCTTTTGCCCAGCTCAGGCCAGTGTTTGGCGACATCGCCCAGCTCAGAGCAGGAAGTCGTCGCTTTGCAGCGATGCGACATTGAGCTGGACCTGGAAGTCGGCGGCGCCGTCGCCGTTGACGTCCGCTTCCAGCATATTGCCGGCATAGCGCAGCTCGCCGGCGGTGCTTGAGAACGCCGCCGCGCCGATGAAGCTGAAGGCTTGGTCTCCGCCGACATTGGTATTGGCGTCGATGCCGGACAGATCGATCTTGTCGCCATGGGCGCGGGTGAATTCGACGATCTCATCCGGCGTCCCCACCAGGCTCTCGCTCACGTCGCGGTAAAAGAAGCGGTCGGCGCCGCCGCCGCCGCCGAACAAACGGTCCTGGCCTTCGCCGCCATAAAGTGTGTCGTTGCCATCCTGGCCGTAGATTTTGTCATGGCCTGCGCCGCCATCGAGATAATCGTCTCCGGCATCGCCCTCGAGCACGTCGACATCTTCCTGGCCGTACAATTCATTGTTGGCGTTGTCGCCGAAGATTTCGTCCTGGAACGGTGAGCCGATGATGTTTTCGATCGAGCCGAATTGGTCGCCTTCGGCTTCGCCATAACGGCCGATATATTGAAAGAGGACGATGCGCACGCCGGAGCTTGAATTGTGGTACGAGGTCGCATCGACGCCAGCGCCGCCGGTGAGAATGTCCGCGCCCGCGCCGCCGATCAGGATGTCGTTTGCATCCTCTCCCCACATCATGTCGTCGCCGGCGAGCCCGTAGAGAAAATTCTCGGCGCCGTCGCCATACATCTGATCGTTGAAGGCGCTGCCGATCAGATTCTCGACACTATCGAAGCTATCGCCTTGGGCGTCTCCGCCGATGCCGCGATTGAGCAACAGATCGGCTTCTATTCCGGATGAAGCCAAATGATAGGACACTTCATCGCTACCGCCGCCGCCAATAAAAGCGTCGGCGCCGGCGCCGCCTTCGAAGAGGTCGTTGCCGCTTCCGCCTTCCAACCGATCGTCGCCGGCGCCGCCATAGAGCAGATCGGCGCCATCATTCCCGATCAGCGTATCGTCGCCGTCCAGTCCGATGAGCGTGTTGGCGTCGCTATTGCCAGTGAGCGTATTGCCAAGCGCATTGCCGACGCCGGAAGACGCGCCGATGAGAAAACTCAACGCTTCAACATGATCGGGAAGCGTCATGTTTAAACTGGTGACGATGGTGTCGAAGCCTTCGCCCGCGTTTTCGATCACCGTCGCGCTTTGCGCGTCCACGATATAGGTGTCGTCGCCCAGTCCACCCGACATCGAGCCATCGCTATCAATCGTATCGTTCTGGCTTGAGCCGATGATCACATCTTCGGCGCTGAAACCATTAATGCGGATTGTGTCCTGGCTTGGCGTCCAATTCTCAAAGGTCCAGGCCGACAAATCCAGACTTGGAGACACGAGAGAGATGTTGAAGGCGTTGTTGCTTGCCGTCGAACCGAAGACAGCGAGATCAGCAGGAAACTGAGAGAAAAAATCGCTCGCGGCCGTCAGTGTGTGGGTGGTGACGGTCGCCGTCGAGAATCTGATCTGTTCAATGGATATAATTGTCGGCGCCAGTTCCCCTGCATTGATGATCACATCGCCGAACACCCCAAAACCATCGACCCCAGCGCCGCCGTCGAGCACATCGCCAAAGCCTGATCCATCAGAGGATTGGAGGGCGAGGACATCGTTCCCGTCTCCGCCTGACACGGTATCTTGGCCGGCGCCGCCATTGAGGGTGTCGTCACCGCCGCCGCCGTTCAGCGTGTCGTCGCCGCCGAGCCCGTTGACGACCTCGTTCGTCGCGTCGCCGTCATAGGTATCGTCGCCGCTGGTCGCGCCAGGCCCCGGCGTCCACGTCCCCATATCATTGTCCCCGCTACAACCCTTCGGCGAACCTAACCGGGCCTCCGGATCATATCCAGCATCCGCATGCTCATGCGGCGGTTTGAACCGCTCTAGCTCGGCTCGTGCTGGACAAGCCGCCGGCAAACGCTAAGGTTGTCCCTGACAATTTTGTAAAGCCGTCATGAAAGCGAAACAGGCCTCATTCGCGCTCGCAGCGCCAAACGACAACGCCGTGCTCGACGCAGGCGCGGCCGCCGCGTTCAGCACAGCAGCAGCCGTGAGCCTTTTGGCGCTGGGCGCGAACCTGTTCCAGGCCTGGGACGCACGGCAAGCCCTTGCCGACACAACGCCGCTCACCACTCACGCCGCAGCGCCAATGGCCGAGACGACAGCACTCGCGTCCATCGAAACCGAGCAGGCGCTGATAGCCGATTTCACTGTTGCCGATCTTCCGGCGATTGCTGCGGCGCCGCCATTGGCCGCCACACCCGCCGCCATCGAAATCACTCCCCCCGCGCCCGCGCTTGCTGAAACGCCGGCGCCAAGCCCGTCCGCACTTGAGGACGAGCCAGCGAGCGCGCCTGAAATTTTGGCATTCCGCGACGATCTGATGGTGCTCAACGTGCCGCGCGCCTTCGCCGATCCACAGCCTTTCGGCGCGCGAACGCCGCGTGTGGAAACGTCGACCGGCGACCGTTTGCGTGCGGCAGCGGAAGGCGCGGTCAATGAGTGGCAGGCGCCGCGTCCCAGCGAACGCGATTTGGCGCTGTTCATAGCATCCGATGATACCTCCGTTTCGTGGTCGCTTTCTGAGCAAAGCGCCAATTATGGGGGCATGGCCTATCAGGAAGATCGCGTTGAAGTCGGCGAAATCGT
>JAUIJZ010000135.1 GCA_030430715.1 Alphaproteobacteria bacterium | reverse complement strand
A
Organism: Alphaproteobacteria bacterium; assembly: GCA_030430715.1. Lineage (GTDB taxonomy): Bacteria > Pseudomonadota > Alphaproteobacteria > Caulobacterales > Aquidulcibacteraceae > Vitreimonas. Next base: position 6,852 of record JAUIJZ010000135.1, on the reverse strand, counting down.
TCGCGGGCAGCACCGATTCCGCCCTCGGCCCGTCGCTTGGCGCGGGCAGTTCCGACGGCTATGTGCGCGGTTTCAATGCCGATGGCTTGGAACTGTTTCAGAGACAATTCGGCACGACAGGCGCCGATGCGGCGACAGCATTACTTGTGCGCGACAATGGCGCCGGCGGCTTCGACATCTTCACCGGCGGTGTTGAAAACAATCGCGGCGTGCTGCGCAGCTTCACCTATTCATCAAGTGCCGGCTTCACCGCGGACGCATCGCGTGACATCGGGTATTTCTACAAGAGCGCGATCAACACACTCGCTTGGGATGATGGCGCGCTTTATGTGGGCGGCGAAGTTGGCGCGGACCGTCTGACTCTCGCCCAAACCGCACTCGGCGCCGTGGCCAAGCAGGAAGGTTTCGTCGCGCGCATCGACGACGATCTTGTCTCCACCGCTCTCGATCGCGCCACGTATCTCGGCTCCGCCAGTGATGACAGCGTGAAGAGCATCGCTATCGTGAATGGCGACGTCTATGCGGCGGGCGTTACGAACGGGATCATCAACGGTGTTGGCTCCGCCGCCGGCAAGTCGAGTTTTCTCACGCGGCTTGGTGATGATGGCGCGGCGGCTTGGACGCGCACGTTCGTCTCGGCCGGCGGCGCGGCTTCGCTCACAAGCCTCGCTGTCGATGCCAGTGGCGGCTCGCCGCTGGACGCGCTCGGTTTGCCGCGCGGCGTGGTGGCCACACGCGACAGTAATTTATTGACGCAACGCAGCGCGCTTCGCGCCGGTGACGAGTTCAGCATTGCCGTGGACGAGCGCCGTCTCGTGACTATTCGCGTCGGCGTCACGGATACGCTCTCGACGCTACAAGGCGCGATCAACCGCGCGATCGGCGGCGGCGGCCGTGCTGAGATCGTGCGTGAAGATGGCGTCGAACGGCTCAAGATCACGGCCTCGGATGGTCATGCGATCCGGTTGGAGCCGGGGCGCGATGGCCGCGATGCGCTAGGCGGTTTGGGTTTGAAGCAGGGCGTTATCGCGGTGAATGAGGGCGGTAGGGGCAATCTGAACACCTACGGCCTTAGCCTTGTCGCTGCAGATCTCAAGCTTACTGATAAAGCTGCGATCACCGCGACCAAAGCCGAACTCTCCGCCGCGATCTCAATCGTGCGCCGCGCCTACGAAGCCCTGCTCAATCCCAACGCCAAAGAGCTGACGGACGAAGAAAAGCGCCTCCAGGAGCGCCGGCAAAACGCTGGGGTAGCGCCGGAATATTATACGGCGCGTTTGGCCAATTATCAGGCGGCCCTCACGCGGCTGACTGGCGGGGGCTGAAAAACTGGTGCCGTCGGCGAGGATTGAACTCGCGACCTCAGCCTTACCAAGGATGCGCTCTACCACTGAGCTACGACGGCGAATCCGGGCTTGCCCCGGAAAGCGGCGCTTCTAGCCCGCTCAGGCGCGGGAGGGAAGCCCGGCGCCGCTCATGACGGCGGGGTCTTTTCGGGCTGCTCGGCTGGCTGGGCGGCGGCTGGGGCCGGCAATGCGGGCCCCCCGCCGCTGCCGCATGCGCTGCGCACCACCCGCCATTCTTGCTCGGTCAGCGGCTGGGCGAGGCCCGGTCGCGAGCGGGCGCGCGCATCGGCCCCGCGGGTGGCGGTGTCCGGGTGCGTTGAGAGCAGCGCGGGGATGGCGCCCTCGACATCGCCTTCGGCGGCTGTACGCAGATGATCGAACATGCGCGCCAGACCGGCCGTGTCGATGTCCGCAGCGTCCAGATAGTCCAGCCCGCGCGCATCCGCCTCGCGCTCGAAGTCTCGGCTGTAGCTCAGGCCGGCGAGATTGACGGAGGCGACCGCTACCGCTTGGCCTATGCCGCCGCCGCCAACGACAATGTCGAAGAAAATCCCCGCGCCCATATTGCTGACGATGTTTTTCAGCACGTGGTTGCGCTCAATGTGGGCGATTTCGTGCGCGATCACGCCGGCGAGTTCGTCTGGTTGCTCGGCCATGGCGATGAGCTGAGCGGTGACGATGATGCTTTCGTCTGGCAGCGCGAAGGCATTGGGGATCGGCGCGTCAACGATGGTGATCCAGACATTGTCGCGTTGGGGCACTTGCGCGGCCGTCATCATGCGATGGGCCATGTCATTGAGAATTCGCGCCGCCTCGTCGCTGTCGTCACAATAATCGGTCAGGGCGTTGACCTGAGACCAGGAAATATCCGCGATCTGCTCGCGTGAGGCGGTTGGCATGATGTCGGCGATGGGGCCGGACGCCATCGGCACGCCGATCAGAAACGCCGCGGCGCACGCATAGGCCGCCGCCGCGAGACTGGCGGCAATGAGCGGCGATTCAATGCCGCGTGCGCGTTTGGTGAAGAGGTTTGGCGCAGCGGCGCGCAATTCCGCTTCGTGCTCGGACTCGAAATAGAGGCGCTCGCCGGTATCCGGCTTGCGCTTCAAAATGATGCAGCCATTGCCATCATCGGCGCGCGCGAGATCGGCATAGGACCACTCGGCCCGCGTTTCGCCAATGATGAAATTCAGCGTGTCTGCCGCGAGCGTACATTCGGTTTCGCGGGTGATTGCGGCACGGCCGTCAGCGTAGCGCGCGCGCATCAGATCACTCCCACGCCCATATCGAGGTCAAAGGCGTCGCCCAGCCCCTCGCCAGCGTTGGGCGCTGAGACGATGGATTGGCCGATCTCCGCGAAGCGCGGCTCACCGAGAATTTCGAACCGGTTGATGACGTAGCGGACCTGCAAAAAGCCAGCGATTGGCGCGAGCAGGCCGATGGAGAAAATGGTGACGATCCAGCCTGCGAGCGTGACGAGAAAAAGCGAGAAGGTCTTTGCCCGCAGCCTGAAACGCGCTCCGTCCAGGCTCAGCCGCGCTGCGATGGCGTTCATGGCGGCGGCATTGTAAGGGGCCCAAACGAGCAAATAACCGAGCAACGCGCCGATTACTGCGATGAGGTAGGCGATCACAACGCCCGCGATAAAATTCGGCGGCGGTTCTGTCGCCTGTTCACCTGATGCAACGGCGTCGAGCCCCAAATAGGCAAGGCCGACGCTTAGAACGATACCAAACACCGTGGGCACGGCGAAGGCGGTGCCGAACCAGCCGAGCGCGAACGGCCACCACAAATCCTTCTGAGGCGATTGACCATCCTCGACGAATTCAAACGGTTGATCGCCAAAACGTGCATTTTCCCAAAGCAGCTTGGCGCGGTTCATGCGCGAGACCGGCGTGTACCAGAACAGAGAGAGCCATTGCAGAACGGTCCAGCCTGATGAAGCGAAAGCAAATCCGGCGGCGGAACCGGCAAGGCCGAAGCGGATGCCGCGCCAGTGCGTGCGCGAAAGTTGGTAGCGGCGCATCAGATAACGGGCAGCGGCGATGAGCGGCACTGCAAGCAGATAAAAGCCAAAGGCCAGCCAGCCAGCCGTGCCGGGGTCCAGCGCCAGCGGCGCAATGTAATAAACGAAGATGGCGGGCAGGAAGAAGGTTGGCAGCGCGATCAGGAAGCCGCGGAAGAGCTCCAGCGCCGTGCCCGTATATTCGAGCGGGTCGCCCATCGCCGAAACGCGCGACCAGAGGCGGCGGCGCATCGAGGTGCGCGCCCAGAAGCGGTAGAGCGTGAAGGTAAGCAGCGTCAGCAGTGCATTCTTGGCGGCCAAGCCCATCACGTCGATGAACTTGCCGCTGTGACGGAAGGCTTGCGCCGGCGCCGCTTCACTCGTCATGCTGTCCCCACGCCGCAATCTAGCCCACGCTGCATCCGGAGGTCGATTCGCCACGTGAATGAAAAATCGAAGCCGCCAGCTCGCCCCGATCCGCGGCAGGACCGTCTCGCGGCGGCGCTGAAGCGTAATATTGCCCGGCGTAAGGCTGTGCAAAAGCCGGAAAAGTCCAAGGCCTGACCCATCGTCCGGCCGCTTGCCTCGCCCCGCACCGGCCCTCATAAGTCCGGCGGGGGCGCTTGAAAGTCATTTATGGATCGCATCGCCATTACCGGGGGCGCGCCCCTCAAAGGAACCATCCCGATCTACGGCGCTAAGAATTCGGCGCTGAAGCTGCAGGCGGCTGCTTTGCTGCCGGCTGAGCCGCTCATTCTCGAGAACATGCCGGATCTGGCCGATACGCGGTTCATGTCGCAGCTGCTGCGCTCGCTCGGGGTGGACATCACCTGGATCAAGGAAACGCGCACGCTGCGTATGCACGCTGCCGAGATCGCCTCGACCATCGCCCCTTACGATCAGGTGCGGAAGATGCGCGCCTCATTCAACGTGCTCGGCCCGCTCCTGGCCCGTGTGGGGCATGCGACCGTGTCGCTGCCAGGCGGCTGCGCCATCGGGGCCCGGCCTGTGGATCTCCACCTCAAGGCCTTCGAGGCCATGGGCGCGGACATCCATATCGAGCAGGGCTACGTAAAGGCGGCCGCGCTGCGCGGATTGAGAGGCGCGGACATCGAGTTTCCGTTCGTGTCCGTGGGCGCCACCGAGCACGCCATGCTCGCTGCAGTCTTGGCGCATGGTGACACGGTCTTGAACAACGCCGCCCGCGAACCTGAAATCGCCGACCTCGCCGATTGCCTTAACGCCATGGGCGCGCGCATCGAAGGCGCAGGCGAAAGCGAAATTCGCATCAAAGGCGTGACCTCGCTTAAAGGCGCGCGTCACCCTGTTGTCGCTGACCGCATCGAGGCGGGCACCTACGCGCTCGCGGTGGCGGCGGCCGGCGGCAATGTGTTGCTGGAGGGCGCCCGCTTTGATCATCTGGGTGCGCTGATCAAAGTGATGCGCGCCGCGGGAGTCGAAGTCGAAGTGGATGGAAGCGGCCTGCGCATCATCAGTGCTAATGGGCGCCCAGACCCGGTGGATTTCGAGACTGAGCCCTTTCCCGGTTTCCCAACCGACTTACAAGCGCAAGCCATGGCTTTGCTTTGTGTGGCTAAGGGCGCATCGCGCATTCGCGAGACGATTTTCGAAAACCGTTTTATGCACGCGCCGGAGCTCGCGCGCCTTGGCGCGCAGATTGCCGTGCAGGGCAATGAGGCGGTGGTGACCGGCGTCGAGCGTTTGGTCGGCGCGCCAGTCATGGCGACGGATTTGCGCGCTTCGGTTAGTCTTGTCGTGGCTGGACTCGCGGCGGAGGGCGAAACGATCGTCAACCGCGTCTACCATCTTGATCGCGGTTTTGAAGGGCTTGAAGCCAAGCTGGCCGCGTGCGGCGCGCAGGTGCAACGGCTCAGAGAGGAAGCAGCCTAATCGTGTTGAAGCTGCTCGCCGAGGATGCGGCGGACCTGGAAATCATGGCGGCCGCCGCGCAAGACGCGCTCGTGCGCGTGCGCGACGTTAGTTACGATTCCAAGGCGCGGCGCTTTACGGCGCTCATCAATCGGTTCCGCTGGGAGACGGCGAACGCGCATGCGCCGTATGAGCGCATCCGCACCGCTCTTTCTTTCGAGAGTGTGCTTGGCGTGAAGAGCCGCAATGTGCGCCGTGATGCCCCTGATGCGCTGGCCTCGATGTTGTCGGTGACATTCGCGCCCGCGCCTGAGCCGCCTGGCGGTGAAGTCCGCATCACCTTGGCGGGCGGCGGCGAAATCGCGCTTGAGGTGGAATGTCTCGAAGCGCTTTTGCTGGATGTGGGGCCCAGCTGGAATACGCCGCGCCGGCCGGACCACGAAGCGTGACGCCATGAGCGAGGAGAAAAACCGCCTCACCGACGTGACGCTGGACGAAGACTCGCTCGCCTCTGCTACGGCGAACGCTGAGCATGAGCGGCGCGTAGCGCTGTTCGACCTCAAAGAGGCCAATTCCTTCGCGGTCGTGGGAGAAGATCGCGGTCCTTATACACTTCACCTCGCGCTTATTGAGGGGCGTCTTGCGCTCGACGTGCTGGATGGACAAGGCGAACGCGTGTGGCTGCACCAGATGTCGCTGTCGGCGTTGCGCAAGGTGATGAAGGACTACGCCCTCATCTGCGACAGCTACAACAATGCGATCCGGACGGCGCCGCCCAGCCAGATCGAGGCGATCGATATGGGGCGGCGCGGCCTGCACAATGATGCGGGTGAGATGCTGGTGAAGACGCTGGAAGAGCGCTTCATCATCGATTTAGAGACCGGCAGGCGGCTCTTCACGCTGATTTGTGCGTTGCATGTCCGCAGCTGACGCGCCGCCAACTTTGAGTGAAGCCTCGGATGAGCCGGTCGCTTCAGTCCTCTTCCTCTGCACCGTCAACGCCATTCGCTCGCAGATGGCGGCGGGCTTGGCGCGGCTGCGGTTCGGTCCGCATCTGCGCGTGGACAGCGCCGGCGTGCGCCCCGGCGAGCAGGTTTCCGGGCTGGCCGCGACAGTGATGGACGAAAAGGGCGTCGATATCGCCGGCATCCGGCCCAAGGGGCTGGACGCCTTCGAGGAGAACGAAGAGGGCCCATTCGATCTGGTGATCACGCTTTCGCCTGAGGCGCATCACCGCGCCCTTGACCTAGCGGGCGCCCTGGGCAAGGCGGTTGAATACTGGCCCACATTCGACCCCTCCCTGGCTGAGGGGTCGCGTGAGCAGGTGCTGGAGGAATATCGGGCTGTCCGGGATGGGCTGGACCGCCGGATCGCCGAACGTTTCCCGCGCCCGTCGACGGGATAGGCGGCAGCCACTATAAGGCGGCGCGCCGCTCGATTCAGGGAGAAGGAATGGCCAAAGAGGAATTGCTGGAGTTCGCCGGAACGGTGATTGAATTATTGCCCAACGCCACCTTCCGCGTGAAGCTGGAGAACGACCACGAAATCATCGCCCATACCGCCGGCAAGATGCGCAAAAACCGCATCCGTGTGCTGGCGGGCGACAAAGTG
>JAUIJZ010000134.1 GCA_030430715.1 Alphaproteobacteria bacterium | reverse complement strand
CATCCCGGTCAAGTTCTCGACGTTGTGCATGGCGACTTCCACCGCGATCCGATGGCAATTGTCGAACGTATCTATCGGTTTATAGGCATCTCGCTCGACGACGCCACACGCACTGCAATGATGCGGCGCGCCAAAGAAAAACCGGAGCTCGCGCATGGCGTTCATCGCTATGACATCACCGAATTCGGCATGACAGAAGACGAGGTGCGTGCACCCTTTGGCGAATACATCGCGAATTTTGGCCTAAACTGATATGCATACGGTCAGATTGGAGGCCGGCCATGAAAGCGGCGATCTATCCCGGTTCAGGTAAACCCATCAGCATCGAAACTATTGCCGACCCCACGCCGCGGCCCGGCGACATCGTCATTAAAGTGAATCGCTGCGGCATATGCGGAACGGACCTAGCGATGACACGCGGCGCGTTGTTTGATTACGGCGCCGGCAGCCAATTCGGACACGAATATGCCGGCGAAATCGTCGCGATCGGGCCACAAGTGGAAGGCTTCCGAACCGGCGAAAATATCGCCGTCATCCCCTCGCTTGCTTGTGGTCATTGCCAAGGCTGCGCGCACGGCAACAACACTTTATGCACCAACAAACCCGGCCACGCCATGCTCGGCTTTGCGGAGTATGCGCGCATTCCCGCAGACGTCGCCGTTAAATTGCCGAGCACGCTGTCGCTGTCCGATGGCGCGCTGATCGAGCCTCTCGCAATCAGCCTTTACGGTGTAAAGCGATCAGCTATCACGCCAGGCGACAATGTACTTGTGCTCGGCGCAGGATCGGTGGCGCTCTACACGATCTATTGGGCGCGACGACGCGGCGCACGCCGCATCGTCGCCATGTCCCGCGCGGGACGACGGCGCGATCTTGCGCTTGCGATGGGCGCCGATGACTTCATCCAATATGGCGATGGCGAAGTATTCGAAGTGACCGAAGCACTCGGCGGCGCGCCAAATGTTGTCTTTGAATGCGTCGGCGCCCCAGGCATGCTGGCGAAAGCCATCGATCACGTCGCGCCGCTTGGTAAGATTGTATCGCTAGGATTTTGCACCTCACCTGACCCGCTCACGCCCGCGTTAGGGTCGCTCAAATGCGCCTCCCTCCAATTCGTGTTGGGTTACGGGATGGATGAGTTTCGCTACATCGCCGAGTACATGCACAAGGGACACGTCGATCCCAAGACCATTATCAGCAATGAAATTCGCTTGCCGGATTTGCCGTCAATGATGTCTGCACTGCGCTGTCCCAACAACGAGACCAAAGTGCATGTCCTGCTCTAGAGGCGGGCTGGAGAAAGCGATGAGCGCGATCCCGTTTGATTTCTCAGGCAGCGTTGCAATCGTCACCGGCGGCAGCAGCGGGATCGGCGAAATCACAGCGCTGATGCTGGCAAAGGCAGGCGCCGATGTGGTGATCGCCGGGCGTAAAGAAGCGCCCCTCGAGACTGCCGCGGAAAACATCAGCGCGGCATCCGGCCGGCGATGCATCGCCATTCCCGCGGACGTGCGCGAGCAGGATCAGGCGCAGCAGCTTGTTGAGCGCACGGTGGAGCAATGCGGCCGCATCGACGTGGTCATCAACAATGCCGGAAAAGGATATCACGCACCGCTGCGCACGATGTCAGCAGAAGTTTGGCAGAATGACATCGCGCTCAATCTCAATGCAGCATTCTATTGCGCGCAAGCCGCTCTGCCGCATTTAATCGCCAGCGGACGCGGCGCCGTCGTCAACATCTCGTCGCTCGCCGGAATCAATGGAACGATGGGTGTGGGCGCGTATTCTTCTGCCAAGGCGGGCCTGCAAATGCTGACACGCGTCGCCGCTGCTGAGTGGGGCCCGCGCGGCGTGCGCGTGAATTGCGTCGCTCCCGGCATGATCGCAACCGAGAAAGCGCAGGCCGGCTGGGCCAAGGTTGGCTTCGACGCCCAAGGTGCGTGCGAAGCCTTCCCTTTGCGCCGCCCAGGCAGGCCAGAGGAAGTCGCGGCCGCCGTCTTGTTCCTGGCAAGCGAAGCGGCATCCTACATCACGGGTGAAACACTGACTGTCGCGGGCGGTCCGCAGCTCAAAGGCATGATCGACGTCTGAGCTCTCGCGGCAGCCCAAAGCTTAGCCGCCCCGCCTAAAGATGAGGCGGGGGGCGGCTTCCGCGCCCCGCCCCAGTATTACGACTTGGCGGAAACGTAATAACGCACTAGGCCGGGACGATGAAATCGGTCCCGCCTGCTTCGCTTGCGCGCCTCAGCATCAGCCTTCCAGGCGACCTGCTGGACGAACTCGACGACATGGTCGCAGAACGCGGCCTGCCAAGCCGGTCGCAGCTCATCGCCGAACTCGTCCGCCATGCACTGGCCGAGCACAGCGAAGTCACGCCAGGCGCCGTACTGGCCGGAACCATCACCCTGATCTATCGCGCTGATCGCGGGCAGACGCGCCAGGACCTCACACGGACGCAAAGCGCCTATCTCAAAGAGATCATTTCCTCGCAGCACGTTTTTCTCGAAGACGACCAATCTCTCGAAGTTCTGCTTGTGCAGGGCCCGTCCGAGCGCCTGAAAGCGCTCTGCGACGACCTACGCAAAATTCGCCGCGTCAAACAGCTGCGCCTTGTAACGACACGCGCGCTGCTGCCGCCGCTACACGCGCAATCGGGTGCAGCGGATCGCCGCAAAAAGGGCAAGCAGCCATGAGCGGCACCGCAGACCCCAAAAGCGCCCGCGCGCATGCGCGCGCCCAGGGCGCCACGCGCGTTGAAGCCATGCCGACTTTGCCAGCGCGCGACGCCGTCAATTTGCCTGACAACGTAGCGCCAGACAGCCTGCTGTGGGACGAGACCATAGCCGCCGCCGGCTATGCCTCACAGCTCTTGCCGCGCGGCGCGCGCGTGCGCCTCACTGACCTTTATGGAGATGCCTGCGCCTCGCTTCTCGTCTTCAATGCACGCGGAACCCAGGAGCGCTTGAACGTCGCGGACACGATCAAAGTTCAATGGAACGCATATCTCGGCGCGGGCAAGCTGCTGCTCTCCGATATGGGCCGTGTGCTGTTCTCAATTCTCGAAGACAGCGCAAACACGCACGACGCCTTCTGCGGCGCCTCCAATGAAGCCAGCAATGCACGCGCCTATGGCGACGGCTCCGGGTCGGGCCCCTTTCCTTCCGCGCGTGACCGTTTTCTCAAGGCGGTCGCCAAGCACGGCATGACGCGCAAGGACGTGCATCCTTGCATCAATCTGTTCAAAGAGGTGCGGATCGACGATGCAGGCGTCACCCAGCTAAAAATTGGTCCATTCTCTCCCAACCGCGCCGTCACGCTGCGCGCCGAAATGGATGTCGTCCTCATTATAGCCAATTGCCCGCACGTGCTTGATCCACGGGCGGATTACGCCGTGACACCGCTGCGCGTGACGGCGTGGCGCGGCGCCGTCACCTCCGAAGACGATCCAGTTCGACAATCTGCGCCAGAAGCATTGCGCGCCTTCCTCAACACAGAGGCATATTGCCAAATATGATGGACGGCCTTCCCTCTCCTGTCGTGCATGACGAAATTGTTGCCAAGCGCGCGCCCTGGCGCCATGTCGTTCGCGCCGGCCAAACGCTGCGCATCATCGATCTTGAGGGCAATCAAGCCGTCGATCTTCTGCTCTACAATCCTCACGATCTCGATGAACGCTACAGCGCTCAGGACACTATCGCCGCGCAACGGAGCATTTTCCTCAAAACCGGCTCACCGCTTTATTCCAACGAAGGGCGGCCCATGATGCTGATCACAGACACGAACGTAGCCTATCATGACACCATTGGCGGCGCGTGCTCGTGCGAATCCAATACGCTGCGCTATGGCCATCACACCAAATCGCAACATGCCTGTGTCGAAAATTTCATCGCCGCCCTGGCGCGAACTGGCAACGGCAAACGCGACATCGTTTCCAACATAAATTTCTTTATGAACGTGCCTGTTGAAGATGATGGCACGCTTGGCATCGTTGACGGCATCGCCGCGCCAGGATCCTACGTTGACCTGCAAGCGCTGATGGATGTCGAAATCGTCGTTTCTAATTGTCCGCAAATCAACAATCCCTGCAACGGCTTCAATCCGACGCCGGTCCGCATGATTGTCGCCGGATAGCCCCATGCCGCCCCCTTACGGCAAAATCCTGATCGCCAATCGCGGCGCGATCGCCTGCCGCGTCATCCGCACGGCGCGCAAACTTGGCATCGCGAGTGTCGCCGTGTTCACCGACGCCGACGCGGGCTCACTGCACGTTTCGCAAGCCGACGAAGCCATCCGCATCGGCGCCGGCCCCTCGGCTGAATCTTATCTTCGCGCCGACCTCATTCTTGCCGCCGCAAAGCAGACCGGCGCACAAGCCATTCACCCAGGCTACGGCTTCTTGAGCGAAAACGCCGCTTTCGCCGAAGCTTGCGAAAATGCCGGCATAGCCTTCATCGGCCCGCGCCCTGAGACGATGCGCTTGTTCGGCCTCAAGCACAGCGCGCGCGCCTTCGCAAAGGAGCACGGTGTTGCGCTCGCGCCCGGCACCGGCCTGCTTTCCAATGCGGACGACGCTGTTGAAGCAGCGCACGGCATCGGCTTTCCCGTCATGCTCAAGGCGACGGCCGGCGGCGGCGGCATCGGCATGCGCGTGTGCGAAACTGCAGCCGATGTGCGCGATGCGTTCGCTTCTGTCGCCCGGCTTGGCGCTGGCAATTTCGGCGATGACGGTGTTTTCCTCGAGCGCTTCGTGCGTCGCGCCCGCCACGTCGAGGTGCAAATCTTCGGCGACGGCGCCGGGCGCGTGCTCGACCTTGGCGAACGCGATTGCTCGCTTCAACGGCGCAATCAGAAAGTCATTGAAGAAGCGCCTGCCCCAAATCTCCCGGAAGCAACACGCAGCGCGCTGATTGACGCCGCGCTCCGCCTCATGCAAGCGGCGAACTATCGTTCGGCCGGAACCGTAGAGTTCCTCTATGATTCCGAGCGCGACGATTTCTTTTTTCTCGAAGTCAACACACGACTTCAAGTCGAGCATGGCGTGACGGAAGAAACGCATGGCGTCGATCTGGTCGAATGGATGTTGCGCGGCGGCGCGGGCGATTACGCTTTCATGGATGCAGGAAAACCGGCCCAGCGCGGCGTCTCCATGCAAGCGCGCATCTATGCCGAAGACCCAACCCAGGCATTTCGCCCGAGCGCCGGGCTCATTTCTCGCGCTCACTTTCCCGGCAATGCTCGCATCGAAACCTGGGTCGCCAATGGCGTTGCGGTCAGCCCGTTCTACGATCCGATGCTCGCGAAACTCATCGTCGCTGGGCCAGATCGCGCGAGCGCGCTGGAAAAATTGCAGGGCGCGCTTGATCACACAATCATCGAGGGCATCGAAACCAATGTCCCTTGGCTGCGCGACGTCGCGCGCAACGATGCATACGTGCGCGGCGAAGTTTCAACCAAGCTCCTTGGCGAATTCACATGCGCGCCAGACACGGTTCGTGTCATTCGGGGCGGCGCGACGACAACGCTACAGGATTATCCCGGCCGTCAGCATTATTGGGCGGTTGGCGTTCCGCCTTCTGGCCCGATGGACAATCTCTCGCATCGCCTTGGCAATGCGATCCTCGGCAATGGGCCGGATGCCGTCAGCATGGAATTCACGGCCGAGGGGCCAACCTTGCTGTTCGAGCGCGCCGCCCGCGCGTGCCTCAGCGGTGCGGATTTCGGCGCCACTCTCGACGGCGCGCCGCTCGCTTTAAACCAAGCGTTCGACATTGCGCCAGGACAAACGCTTAAGCTCGGGCGCGTTCGCAATGGCGGGCTGCGTGGTTATTTGTGCGTGCGCGGCGGCTGGCGCGCTCAGGATTTCCTGGGCAGCCGCTCCACCTTCACGCTCGGCGGTTTCGGAGGCCATGCGGGGCGTGCGCTAGTCGCTGGCGATGTGTTGCGCATTGAAGAAGCCGGCGTCCTGCGAGAGAAACCATCGCTCAGTCACGAGGCGCCCGCTCTCACGTCCGACTGGGAGCTGCGCGTGCTCTACGGCCCGCACGGCGCGCCGGACTTTTTCACGGACGACGACATCGCCATGCTGCAAAGCGCCGAGTGGCGCGTGCATCACCATTCAAACCCAACCGGAATTCGGCTCATCGGCCCAAAACCGCATTGGGCGCGCAAGGATGGCGGCGAGGCGGGTCTGCATCCGTCAAATATTCACGACAATCCGTACGCCGTCGGCGCCGTGGATTTCACAGGCGACATGCCGATCATTCTCGGCGCGGACGGTCCGTCTCTCGGCGGCTTTGTGTGTCCCTTCGTCACCATCAGCGCGGACCTTTGGAAACTGGGCCAATTGGCGCCAGGCGATCGCATCCGCTTCGTTCCTGTCAGCGAGGATGAGGCCGGGGCGGCGCTTGCCACGCAGAACGCGATCTTCACGCCCTCACAATCCCCCGGAAAATCGAAGCGCCTATCGCAACAATCGCCAATTTTGCTTCAAACTTCTGAGAACGAGAAACGGCCTCGCGCTGTCTATCGCCGCCAAGGCGACGCCAATCTGCTCCTCGAGTATGGCCCTCTCACACTCGACATTGAGCTGCGCTTGCGTGTGCACGCACTCATGCTGGAAATGGAGAAGAGCGCACTTCCGGGCGTCATTGACATCACACCCGGCGTTCGCTCCCTGCAAATCCATTATGATCCGAGCCGCCTCAGCCAAACCGCACTGCTTGATGCGCTTGGCGAAGCTGAAGATCGTCTGGGCGGGCTCGACGATTTCTCTATCCCCTCGCGCACGGTGCACTTGCCGCTGAGCTGGAACGATCCGGCCATTCACCAGACCGTTCAAACCTACATGAAGGCCGTGCG
>JAUIJZ010000020.1 GCA_030430715.1 Alphaproteobacteria bacterium | reverse complement strand
CTGGTGAATGACGAGCCGGTCGATGCGCTGGCCATGCTGGTGCATGCGGGCCGCGCGGAATCACGCGGCCGCGCCATGTGCGAAAAGCTCAAAGAGCTGATCCCGCAGCACATGTTCAAGATTCCGATCCAGGCCGCCATCGGCGGGCGCATCATCGCGCGCGAAACCATCAGCGCGCTGCGCAAGGATGTGACGGCCAAATGCTATGGCGGCGACGCCTCGCGCAAACGCAAGCTCTTGGACAAACAGAAAGAGGGCAAGAAGCGGATGCGCCAGTTCGGCAAGGTCGACATCCCGCAGGAAGCGTTCATCGCCGCGCTGAAGATGGACGGGGATTAGGGGCTAAGAAGAGCGTGCTTCCATAGCGCTCGTTCACGCCATTCTGGGGGAAACCCCATACTCGTGGTATTCACGTTTGAATGCTCATCAAACAATGCATCGAGTTTTTTTGCCCAGCTATTGTCCGGTGCAATCGCAGTTAGAAGTATTTGGACGACGACCGCTAGAGCGTAAAATTTGTCGTTGGGTGTGAGTTCTGTTCGCCACCGCTTCGCCTGCAGAGGTTTAATCGTCAGCCTTCGGTTCCAAAGCCGGGAGTGATGCGCGCAGACATTTCTGGTGTACGAGACAGCGTGCAACCAAGACGCCAGAACGTCATAAGGAATGCCGTAGTCTCTACACAATTCACCGGCGTTCTTCGGTAGCAATCCCTTTACTGTATACGAGACTGTGCCGAACGGCATGCACTCGAATATCATCCAGCAAGGGGGTCTTGCGGGACCGCCTTGGTAAGTTTTGTTGTAGTGGTCGATAAAAACGTCAGTGGAGTTTTCGAGGTGTCTATCTATTTCGCCTAGGTATCTGGCGTGATTGAATTTTGCATCGAAGAGCTGCGGGTTTTCATACCAGTGAGAGCCGTGGCGGACTGCGATCTCACCACTCAAACCGGCCCTTACGGATATTTCGATACGTTCAAGTGCATCGAGTACCAAGAGCCGAAGCTTTCGGTCGAAGACATAAAGGTCGACGACATGTTCGATCTTCGTGCCTGGATTAAATGTGTGCCGGTCAGCGCCTCGGCCGCCGTGCTGAAACGACAGCATGTAGCCAGATAGACGATAGTAACCGATGTGGCGCAGGCGTCGGAGCGCATAGGCTTCATCGTCAACGATCAAACCTCGCGATTTCAATTTCGCGAGTTGCGCTTCGACGGAAAGCGCTGGCTTGTTAAAGCGCTTCACGAACCAATACCGGCAATGAAAACCCGCCCATTTGCACCGATCTTACGAGAGGTGGGGCGGGTGTTATTAGGTGTCATCTAGGGGACAAAGCTTAAAAGTGCAACAACGGCGTTGACATCATGCATAAACTTCGATATGCCTAACAGGCATATCGATTTGCAACCAAGGGCTGCCTGCGGCAAAGCTCGGTGTTTTCGAGAGCTGATTATAAAGGGGAAAATATCTCATTGTTGCATTTACACTTGTTGCAAATATAGAATTGCAACGTGATACATGAGAGAGATTTCGCTCGAGGGGCGCCTGCAACGCCAGATTTCGGAAATCGACGCGCGGATTCTTGCGCTTACCGCAGAGAAGCGAGCGCTTGAGCGCATGATGCTATCGCTTCGAGAAGGAGGGCTTGAGAACGAGCAAGCGGTTCGGCGGAATGGTGCCCAGCGAGTGCTGGTAGAGAAGGCTATCTTGGACTTCTTGGCGGACGGTCCAGCCACCGGGTCACAGATATTGCAGCACGTTCGCATTGTTTATCGCGCTATCAATCCCTCCACTCTTCGGTCGTATATTCACCGACTTGACCAGCGCGGGCTGATTTCCAAAGGAGCTGAGCGGGGAATGTGGCAGCTGCCATCTTTTCGATAGGCAAAAAATCTATCCGCCCCCTCCCAAACCTCCCGCATAATCCGCCGCATCGCTTCCGCATGAGGGCAATCGATCAAGCTTCAAGGCCGATGCGCGCAGCGATGTGATTGAGCGTGAAGCTCTGACGAAGTGAACTCGAGTCAGGCAACCCATTCTTCGCCGTAGAGGAGTTCCGGATCGAGCGCGTGGCTGTGGATGGCGCCGCGCACACTCTTCCGGGTCGCGTCAGAGCCAAGCCCGCGCGAAACAAAGCGCGGGAGGTGACCGGGACCGTGCAAAGCACACGGCCCGCACGCCGCCGGGGACCCATCCAGGAGAGTGAAAAACCTCTCTGCGACGGCCCGGCGTTCCAACGATCACGGGACGCGGACTTCTCGCGTCATAAGCGCCGAACCAACGGCGCATTTTTTCTGGCGCGTGACGCCCGCGTCCCCGCCCTCTTTTATGGATCGCGAGATCAACAAGGATGGCGCTTGTACATCTCTACGCACCCTCTCCCCCGCGAGGGGGCTTTGGCGCGGTCCCGCGCAGCGGGAGTGATTGCACTGCAATCGCAGCGCCGAAGGGCAGGGTGAGGGGGCGGGCAGACGCGTGAAGCGCCTCGCTTCAAACGCCCACCCTCATCCGGTCGCTTCGCGACCACCTTCTCCCGCCCATGCGGGGGGGTATAGTGATATCTTGTGAAATAGTTTGGGTTTTGTGTCTGCTCCGAGGTCGGAAGAGACGGAAGGCGCAGCGCGAAGAGCCAAGCAATCGGACACATTCCGGCGCGGCAGTAGAGCGCCTAAGCTGTAAACAGGTGGTCGGGTCTGCGACTGTCCATTGATGTGGCGACAGCTCGGCAACTGAAGGCTCGGGGCGTGGCCAGTGGGCATCGCGCGAAAGCTCGGGATCGACCGCGCTAGCGTCTATCGTCTGCTTGGGCGCTAGGCGCATTCTGCTCTAATATTGATTCGATGGCCCAGACGCGCGCCCACGCCGCGATGAAGGAAAACGCTCACGGGCGGATCAGGCAGTGAAGTTTGTCCATCTCCATAGGCAGTTCCGTGAGCTGACGGATCATGAGCTAGCCGATCCATCCGTGCTAGCCATTGTTCGCGATCACTTTGGCGGCATTGGCTGGAACGAGCTGCTGCGAAGCCGCCGTGTAGTTATCCTTGCTGAGGCTGGGTCTGGCAAAACGCGAGAGATGCAAGCCGCCGTGGCCCAGCTCTGCGCGGACGGCAAGGCCGCGTTCTTCCTGCCCATTGAAGCGTTGCATCAGGAAGATGTGCGCGACGTGCTGGCCATGGAGCCCGGCGAAGCCGAGCGCTTTGATGCATGGTTGTCGTCCGAAGAGCCGGGCTGGTTCTTTCTGGACGCAGTGGACGAGTTGCGGCTGATCCACGGCAAACTCGATACCGCGCTTGGCAAGGTTTCCCGCGCGCTGGGCGCCGCGCGTGCCCGCGCGCAGCTCGTCGTATCGTGCCGCCCGACCGATTGGCGTCCAGTGTCCGATCTGGAAACGATCAACATACGTTTTCCGCCGCCACAACCTCAACAGCCGCTGACGCCGCTCTCCAGCGATGCTGCCTTTCTTGATGCTTTTGAAGAAAGGAAGGCCAAAAACGAAAAGGAAGACGGCGATAAATCCAGCGCACCGGACCTGCGCGTCGTCGTGCTTTTCCCTCTTAGCCGTGAGCAAATGAAGCAGTTTGCGACGGCATGCGGCGTCGCCGACGCCGAGGCGTTCTTGAACGAAATTTCGCGTCACGACGCATGGTCGTTCGCGCGCCGTCCACTCGACCTGTCCGAGTTGGCCGTGATCTGGAAAGATCGAAAGCGGCTGGGCACCCGCCTTGAGCAGCACGAGTTCGATGTCGAGAACAATTTGAAGGAACGGCCCGACCGGGCTGACGATACGGTTCTCACACGCGAAAAGGCGCATGAAGGCGCGGAGCGCCTTGCCCTTGCGTTGGCGCTCACAGGGATGCGCACCATACGCGCGCCCGAGCAAGCGATCGAACAAGACCGCGAAAGCGGCTCGTTGGACGCTGCCGACATTCTGATGGACTGGACCGATGCGGAGATTAGGACGCTGTTGCGGCGTTCGATCTTCGATCCCGCCACGTATGGGCGCGTCCGTTTCCACCATCGCTCGGTGCAGGAATTTCTTGCGGCGCGTCGATTGGCGGCGTTGCGTGAGCACGGCATGTCGGCCCGCCAGCTTGAACGTCTGCTGTTCGCCGAACGCTATGGCGAACGCGTCGTCATCCCCTCGATGAATCCTATTGCGGCTTGGCTGGCGCACACCGACGCGAATGTCTGTCGTGAATTGCTGGCGCGTGAGCCTGAAATCCTGATCGTTCAGGGTGACCCGGAAAGTCTGCCCCTCGATGTTCGCACGAAGCTGGTCGAGAGCTTTGTTGAATTTTATGGCGGCGGCGACTGGCGTGGTCTGCACGTCCCGATGAGCGAAGCGCGGCGGCTCGCGAATCCCGATCTCGCGCCGGTCATTCGCCGCTGTTGGGATGCGCCCAACACAAATGAAGAAGTTCCCGAATTTCTGCTCCAGCTGATTTGGCTTGGAGAGATTGGCGACTGCATGGACATCGCGCGTGCCGTGGCGTTTGATCCAACGCGCGGGCGTCAATTGCGCGCGTTGGCCATTCTGGCGCTTGAGGCGGGAAAGCAGACCGCCGACTTGCGGGCTCTGGTCGATGACATGTTGGCACATCCGGAGCGCTGGCCGCCCAAGCTTGTTTACGGACGCATTGATGCGTTGTTTCCCGGCACGATCACTGTGGACGAGCTTGAGACGCTTATTCGTCGCACGCCGGAGCCGAGAGACGTGACCAGCGGCTTCAGTTGGTCCTTGCGGGAAATCGCACAGAGCATTGACCCGGCTTCAAGCGAGGCCATCGCGTTGCGCGACAAGCTGGCCGCAATGATCTGGGACACCCGCGACTCCGCGTCCAAGTGGCACAATGTACAGAGCCAGTTCGGCTATCTCGGGCGCGCGCTCGTCCCGCTCTGCGACCGGCAACTACAAGCCGGCATAGCCCCGACGCCGGATTTGGTGCGTGCATGCGTCATCGCCAATCGTTTTCACTCACGGCATGACCTCGGTGACGACGAAGTGGACGCGCTGCGAAAGCGCCTCGGCGAAGGCGATGCTCAGCTCCGTGCCGCGCTGTTCAGGCAAGACGTGGCGACCGCCGGAGAAATCGAACCGGAGGATGGAGCTGATCACCGGTTTTTTGTCGCCGTCCACAAAGGCGCTCTGCCTCAGTTGATCTCTGCGGACTGGGACTGGGTGTTGCCAATGCTCGGCGAACCAGACCTGAAAGACGTTGCACTCTCTGCGGCCTTGCATCTGTGGATGAGGCGTGGCGAGCAGCCCGACGACCTTGAGCAAATCCGTTCGGCGGTGTCTAGCAGCAAAGAATTGATCACGCGCATCGAACGCGCCATCACGCCGCGCGATCCGGACCCGGTCTGGGTTGAACACGAACAACGCATGGCCGAGAACGAGGTCAAGCGTGATCGGGAGCGTGCCGCCAACCGTAGCGAATGGCAGGAGTGGCGGGCAACAATCCTTGCTGATCCCGAGGCCGCGTTTTCCGAGGAGAAACGGCGCGATACCTTTTTAAGTTTGGCGAAATGGCTGCGCATGAAAGCGGGATCGCGCGGCGCAATCGGCGTCGCGTCGTGGTCAAATGTCCGCGCAGCTTTTGGCGATGTTGTCGCCGACCGTTTTGAAGCGGCGATGAAAGCGTATTGGCGCGAGAACGAACCACCGGTGCGCTCGCGTCGCCCGCCAGAAGAGCAGAATACCATCACGCACGGCATGATGGTGGGGCTGACCGGTCTGTCGATTGAGGCCGCTGGCAGTGCTGGTTGGGCGCATGCGCTTAACGCGAGCGAAGCGCACCGCGCCGCTGAATGGGCAACGGTGGAGATGACGCTGCCGGAGTGGTTTTTGTCGCTTATGGCGGCGCACCCGGTGCCGGTGGCCGGTACGCTGGAAGCGGAAGCCAAATACGAGATCACCAACACCACCCACGGCCACGCGGCTATTCTGAGCAGCATCGAGCATGGCGACGATGAACTGTGGCGGTTGATGGCGCCACGGCTGAAGCCCTGCCTGCTCAGCTGGACGCGAACAACGGAGAAAGAGCCGTTCCGCAATTCCACGCTCGATCACCTTGTGACGATCCTGACCCGAACACACCGGGCCGACAGGGACATCGCCGACCGGTGCGAAGCTGCGTTCCTCAATGATCCGACCGGCCTTGATGCGATCACCTGGCTGCGAGGGCTTGCGATCTGCGATTTACGACGGGCGCATGCCGCGATGGTGGCGGCGCGTGAACGCATGTCAAACGAAGATCGTGATCATCATGGCATCCTCTGGCTTGGCGTGATGTTCGGCAGAGGTGGCCGCTCGCATCATGTGCCGCTCGACTGGCCTGCTGATGTTCTGATTGACTTGACGCGGTTCGCCTACGAATGCGTACGGCGCGATGAGGATGTGGTGCATGACGGCATCTTTTCGCCCGACGCTCGCGATGACGCCGAGGGCGCGCGCAATCAAATTCTGACCGCGTTGCTAGACCGCCCCGGGGCGGAAGCTCACGCCGCGTTGATTCAGCTCGCCGAAGAGCCATTGTTCGCTCACTTGCGCGACCGCCTGCGCTTAAAGGCGCGCGACCGTGCGGCGTTCGACAGCGAGCCTGCGGCCATCACGGCAAAGGCGTTCACGGCGTTCGAAAGCCGGTATGAACGCCCGCCGCAAAATTCGGCCGAGTTGGCGCAGGTTATGGCGGATCGCCTTAGCGATTTGGATTACGACCTGCACCACCATGATTTTAACGACCGGCATGTTTTGCGCGGCATCACCACCGAGCCGGAGATGCAGCCGGTCTTGGCGCGCAAACTCGATGACGCGGCCCGTAACGCTTATCGCGTCAGTCGGGAGGAAGAAGTCGCAGACAAGAAAGAAACCGATGTCCGGCTTGCGGCGACCGCATTCAACGGGCGCGCCGTCATCGAGATCAAAATCGGCGACAAATGGAGCGTTCGGCAACTCGAAGACGCGCTGGAAACCCAGTTGCTTGGTCAATATCTCCGTCACCAGAATTGCAGCGTCGGGTGTTTGCTTGTGACCTATGCGGGGCGCAAGGGGTTTGAAGACCCAAACAGCGGCGCATCACTTTCCTTTGAGCAGGTCATCGAGCGTCTTTCCCAACGAGCCGCCGAGCTCGAACAGCGCGAGCAAGGCTGCGTCGCTCTAAGCGTGGTGGCGTTAGACCTGCGCTAGGTGGCGATTTCGCCCGGCTAGAAGATGTCCGTCTCGTACTTGGACTACTGACGCCGTTTCGGCGGGTGAGCTGAGTTGGCGCTCGAAGGAGATCAGGTGCTCAGATCAACCGCCGCAAGCTGAATCTTCTCCCTCCCTCTCAGCCAGATTTGTGAAGCTGGAGCAGATTAAGCGGACAGATGTCCGCTGTCCGATGGGCCGACCTCAGGGCCGTTGTTGGGATCAACCCGATGACGCCAGTCCGGGCCGAGTGCCACGAAGCCTCTAGCATTCGCTTCGGTCGTCCAGAATATGCGCGGCGTCGCGCAGCCATTTCGCTCCGGTACGCCGTGCGATTTTCCAGCGGCTCAAATTCGCTGGAGGGACATCTTCCACGATGTCCAATATTGTGCTGCCGCAAAACGTGGTGGGCATCTGTCCCTGAGCGCGCGCTTCGGCAATGATGTCTTGGTAGGGCTCCGGATGCTCTTGCAGCGTGCCGCCGAAAACCTTGGTGCGTAGGCATTGCGCAACCACGAGGCCAAGGTCCCGAATGGGGTCTGCATTATAGGCCGTGTAGTATTTTCCGTATTTGCGGGAATCGTAGACATCCGGCGCGCCGCCATGAATGACCGAAGCGCGAATTTCCAAAAGATCGCGTAGCCGCTTCTTGTCTATTGAGCCCAATGTTTCGCGCACGCCATCAACGACTGCAGCGGTGGCGTGGGCAACCTCACTGTAGGCGGCATCGAGCGCCATGCAGAGGATGGGAAAGCGTTCCGAGCCGCCAAGAGGCCACGCTCGATAATAGTACTCAAGTGCGGTAACGAGACGTCGGTCAGCCTTCTTGTTGGACGCCAATAGCTTGGAAAGTTCGCCAAGCCATGCGTGGTCGCGCTCGCCGATGGTGATTGTTTCTGCCAATGGCGGTGTAACGGCGTCGCCGAACGTGAACGCCCATCCACCGGCAATGGTGCAATATCCGCCCCACATGGTCCGGCCCGAAAACATGTGGCGATAGCTGTGCGACGGTGTGAGCGCCACCGCGCCCAGGATAGCGCGCTTCACCTTGCGGGACGATTGCAACGCAGGAGTACGAATGCCAAGCCAAGCGGCTGGCGTTTCAACGCGATGCTTCCAGTCGCTGATGGGGGGGAATTGCAGGGGCCGCAGCCGCCATTGCTCCACCTCAGGAAATTCGGTCTGCAACGTCTCGGGCTTGCGCAGGAAGAACTGCCGGCAGCTGAAATCCGAATTCACTTGAACTGCCACAAGCGGGAAAACCGTCGGCTCACTCTCTGGCGCAAACAGCGGCGACAGGGCGAGCGCATCCGCAAAGGCGCGTTTGGTATTCTCGGAGACAAACAATGCATAGGATTCGCGGAAGCGTTGAAAGAGGGTCTCACCCGACAATAGGTGATAGTTCTCGATGAAGGCATCGGACAGACTTCGTTGGACGTCTTCGACCGAGAACGCCTGCAAGTGCGGTGCGCCATGCCCGCGCACGAACAGGGCAGCCTTTATCATGGCGCGGTCGCTGAAGAATACCTGTGTGCCGATGCTGGAGAACTGCGAACCCGGGCGGCTGAACATGAAGGAGTGGCTGGCACCATCGTCACCGACATGTGTGAAGGCGGCGGCGAGTAAAAATTCAGTTGCGCGTTGGACTACGGAGGGCATCGGCGCAGCCTAGCGCCGTTCGTCACGCGTGAAATCCGCGCGTTCAAATCATTCCGGATCGCCAATCATATGCTTGTCGAAGCATCCTGCCGAAAGAGAGCGCCTGAGCAGACTTGATGGCGCCACCGGTCCAGGTATTCGAACTTCAAAAAAGAGAGATCAAACTAGAGGCAATGTCTGCTTTGCGACGCATGAGCGCCAATGTTCGTTCGTGGGATTAATTCCCCTTCTCAAGCGAACATTTCCCGAATCCCGCCACTCCGTCGGCGCTATCCTGCAAGGGCAGCTCCTCCCACTTATTCGCCTCCTTGCCGATCAGCTGCACCCAGCTGGCCGTCACGTGCCGCCGCTCGGTACGTCCGCTGTCCATGAAGTCGCCAGCCAGAAATTTGTCTTCGGGATGAAGATGATACTGTGCCAGCGCCTCAGCGTAGGTTTTCAGGATGTCAGCGCCGACCGGAGCGCCTGTCTCGCGGTCAAAAGCGCCATCCGCCGCCTTCGCAATATCTCGATTGAAAGACGCAATAGGTTTGGGCTGCTGTATCTTTCGCGGCCTTCCTCGCCTAGCGACCACTCCATCAGATGCCGTTGGCGCCGCGATTCGCGGGCTAAACGTCAGCATAAAGCCGAACGGCCGGGCCCGCTCCGGATAGGCGTGGCGAGCATTCCCAAAACGCATCCAGCGTTCCAGGCGCGGACTGGTAATTCCGAAGCGACTGGCGGCGGGTCGGCTCAGCGCCGGATGATAGTCGAGGCTCACTTGATCGGCGTGTCCCGCTAATGCGGCTCGCACGATCTCAAACCAAAGATCATACTGCCAACGCCCCACACCTATTTCTGAGAGGGAGGAACGCGGCAGCGGAATCTGCGGCGGCGCTTCAGCTTCACGATAAGGCGCTAGCAAATGCCCAAGCCCGTGCGCGGAGGCTTTGCGCAGGATGGGCAAGCCTTCGCTGTCCAGGTTGAACAGCGCATAGCGCTTTGCGGAGATGGCAAAACAAAAAAGCGGTTCGAGCCGATCACTCGCCTTGCCGTCTTCGTCGAGCGCAAAGTTCACATCCTCAATCTTTAGAATGGAGCCAGGTTTTTCATAGGGGTTGAGCGGAACGAACCAGTCGACCACTTGCTCCACTCGCTGCGAAAAGTCGGCTTCGCTCAATTCATCCGGCTTGACCATGGCGATACTGTCCGTGTCGCAGAAAGCCCAATCCAGACCAGCATCCAGCGCGTTCCGCTCCGCCAGCGCCAACATCAGGCGCGCCGCTCCGGTGATCAGCACGCCAAGCAACGGATGAAAGCAACGTCCTGGGTGTTCGATGGCTTTCGAGCGGATGATGCGTTGGCGACCATCTACGCCCCAAACAAATACGTGTTCCGATTTCGGCGCATCGTCGCGAATGATCTCGATGAACACGCCATAGCTTGTCGCATTGACGATGATCTTGATCGCTTTCTCATTGGGATCGCGCCGCGCCTTGGCGGCGTCGCGTAGGTCGACGAGCCGCTTGAACACATCCTCCGTGGCCGGATCGACGCGGTAGTCTGGATCGCCGAACAGGTCGATCGGCTTCAGCCCCTCTTGGGGAGGCCCTGGACTGAAAATCAGCGCTTCCTCAATACGCGGCGCCTTGCCGCTCAAAATCTTTGCCGCGACGCAATCTGCAAGGGTCATCCAGAGCGGCCCCGTATGGGTCAGATAGTTAAGCCCAATGGTGTATTGGCCGTCTCCATATTCGGCACGCACGGGAAAGAGATCATGGTCCGGTTTGACGCGCACAATCGCGGTCAGGTCGCGCCACGCATCGGGGTTGCGGAAAGTTTCGGCGGACGCATTCTCAAGAATCTGTCGGCATTCGAGGGTTCCGTCGCGCCAAGAGACACCATCGGCGATTACGAACCGCCAAAGCCCCATCAGCGCATTGACGGTCGGATACATGGACTTGAAGTCGCAATATGCGATCAGCTTGATCGTGCGCCGCCAATGCACTTCCGCGCGTCCGCCATAATAGGCGCACATGATCTTGCCAAAAATGCTTCGGGAGACATCCGGCTGAACATGCAGGAGAGGCAATCTTCCCATCGCCCCGAAATAAGCTTTGCCAATGCTCGCTTCGGACAGAATGCGATGTAGTGGAGTTGCGAGGTTGTGCTGAGCATATATTGCCTTCAGCGACTCGAAGCATTCCCACGTGGCTTGCACGTCGGTCCGGGCATAATCGAGATAGTGCGAACTGATCGGCTGATCATGATCGCCGGCATCCAGCTTGCGGGTAGTCGTTTCAAGCCGGTCGCACAGACGCTGTAACGAAAAGGTCTCGCTCATGAGCGCAGAGGCTAACGTGGACACATCCACGAAGTAGCCGCGATGGACGGGCGTCTTGAGCCCGCGCTTTCTGCTGGCGCCTGCGGTCTCCTGCACGCCAGGCCGCGCAAGGTCGATCAGGGAAGCGCGGCGACTAAGGTGCTTCAAGCGAACGGCGGCGCGCTGTTTCCAGCGGGAGAGCCTGAACGAGAACCCGCCGCGCATGGAGCCTCGTGCTGGATTGTGGCCGATGGCGATGCGGGAGATATCAAATGGCAGATTGAAACCGACAACCTGACCGCGCCGATCATATGCTATTCGGTAGAACACAAAGTCTACGAACTCAGCAACGCTTCGACACTTGATGTCATGCTCTCGGCAATAGCTCACCAGAATGTCCAGCTCCTCGGCATCGAGCGCATCGGCGTCGGCGAACAATCCTTCCTCAAAGAGTTCGGCGTGCTTGCGTATCTGATACGCGCCGAGGCGTAAGCGCTGGCTGGCGTCTGTGGTGGTTTCGCAGTCAAAGATCAGCGTCCACGTTGACGGCATGTCGCTTCCCTGAGCGGTCCCACCGCGCTTTTTTCCGGCTGCCTCTGTGTAGGCGCGAACGGCGATGGCGTTGGGACCGCTCATGGCTGCACCGCCGTTGATGCCGCGCTTGCGCGTTCGATCAGATATTGGCCGTAGGCGATCAGCTTTTCGACGGCGATCCTCAGCAAGTCGGCCAAGCCCAACAGGAAACGTCCAAGCATTTCCAGCTGCGCATCAGCGCTCGCCTGTTTCGGCGGATGTTCGCGTTGGGCATCGCTCGCGACCCGGTGACAATTCCGGCAGAGAATAATGGTCGTGTCCGCGTCGTAAGCTTGACCGGCGACGTGATGTATTTCCAATGCCTGCCAACGATCCTCAGGACACGTCCCGCAGCAGGGATTGTCGGTTTCAAGGGCGCGCAAGCGTCTTTGCTTGCGCGCTTCATAATCAGCGTCTGTACTCATGACTTACTCCTTTCAGGTTAGGCGGTAGATTTCATGGAAGGCTGGACCACCAGCTGCGGCGAGCCGGTGAATGGCGTTAGGATCGGTTTCGAGCAGGTGTCTGCGTCCGCTGGCGTCGATGACGGATTGGCCGATGAACGGCGTAAGCAGGTTGATATCGTTGCTGGCTACAAAACGATGTGCGGCGTCCCAATAGCGGCCCGCGAGTGCAGCTTGCCGATAGTCTGCGACCGTGAGATCGCGCCGCTTCCGCTTGGTATAGATTGAGATGCGGCGCGGACGGTCGTCTTCAAATATCCAGCGTCGCCCCTCGCGGCGGCCAAGGCGTGCATCGGATAGGAAGCGCCGCAGCCGTTCTGGCGACACATGCGCTGATCGCGCGGAAGCCGTGAGGGTGCGGCCCCGCCGTAGCTCCCTCAAAGCGCTTTCAAGCTTGGCGTCCGACGGTGACGCGCGCTCCGCGCGATTGGGGGCTTTACCCTGGGGCGCGTGTCCGCGCGCCTGCGTGCGTGTCAGTCCGCGCGCGAGACCGCGCTCCAGGCGGCGGCGATATTCAGCTTTGTAGTCGCGTGCTCTCGGCATTCGGTCCTCTCAGGGAGGGATCGAATCCATGGACCACGGCCCAATTCATGCATTTCCGGTGGGAGTTGGATCGTAGGGCTGAGCGTTGACCCGTGACGAGTTGCTATCAGGGCTAAACGATACAGGAGCGGTCCTTGGACTTCCGCCCGTTGGGCCGCGCGTGCTTCTCGATTGGGTCGAAGAACGCTTGCTCGACGGCCCCGTACCCATCGGCGCTAGCGGTGACCGTCGCCAAAACTGGGTCTGGTCTGACGCCTCATTGGTCCGCGCACGGAAAATCCAAATTTACAAATGTCGGGGTCTGAGCCGGATGAATGAGTTGGCCGTGCAGCTTTGGTTAGACGGTCAAGACTTGGCGCCAGACCTAGTGCAAAAGGCATTTGCGAGCGAGGCTGCTCGCGACGTTAATCGTATGCGCCGACGCATGGGGGATTTTCGATACGACGACGCTAAGCCGAGTAAGGTCGAGCTACGTGGACTCGGTGATCTTGATCAAACCTTTGCGGCTGCCGGTCTCGCCGCGTCAGATGCTTTTTACACGAAAATAGCGCGCCTCTCACAATGGAGCGATGCAAAACACTCGGAAAGTCCCTTCAACGGCTTGTTTGGTGCAACTGACGAAATTAACGACGCCACAATTAAATTACTTAAATTAGCGAAATTGGACGACATCAATTTAGCGCGGGAAAAGTGGCGCAACGACGTAAACATACTTCGCAACGCTGCCGCTCTATTTAGGAGGCTCGAATGGAAGCCACTCGCAAGAGCATATTATCTAGCGTCCAGAGCAATCCAAGTTGGTGAAGGCGCAAGGCTATTTGTGCTAAAACATCTCAACGTACAACTCAGAGCGCGAGGGGCGTTGAATGTTGGATTGGGTTGAACGTAGCGAGCTGTGGCAATCCTCCGCAATGAGGCCGAACTCGCGCGGCCCCCGCCAGCGAGGCGCACCAATCATCCTGTGCGGCCATGGCATGTCGCTAAGCGTCGACAAGGGAACGCTGCTAATCCGTGACGGGCTCACCCACTATCCGCAGGAAAGAACAGAGCACCGGATTTTCCAAGGCGATCCGACCCGCCCGGAACGCATTATGGTTGTGGACGGTTCAGGTGGCGTCAGTTTCGACGTGATCGACTGGCTTCGCGACCAGGATATCGCGCTCATTCGTGTGGACTGGCGCGGGAAGACCACAGTGATCGCCGGTGGCGCCTATGCGGCTGGCGGCAAGGCATGGCGGCAGCAAATGGAGCTGCAAGCCGATCCAAAGCGCAAACTGGCCATCGCCCGCCAACTGATTGATCGGAAGCTGGCGGCGAGCACGGCTACGTTGCGCGATTGTCTCTCTGATACGCGGGAACGACGCCTTGCTCTGGAAGTGATTGGAGAGAAGCGCGAGGTGCTTCACTCGCGCCGGGCGCTAGAGCTTTCGGACCTCCACGGAATCGAAGGACGCGCAGCAAAAGTCTATTTCAATGCCTGGGTCGGCGCTCCCCTCCAATGGAAAGCTTCGAAGCGCTATCCAGTCCCGTTTGCTTGGAAGACCGTGGGCCAGCGTCAATCCATGGCCACCGGCAAGAAAGGCAAGAACTACGGGGCGTCACATCCGGTCAACGCCATGGTGAACTACGCCTATGCTGTGCTGGAAAGCCAAGTACGGATGCAAGTGATTGCGCAGGGGCTCGATCCGCAAACCGGCTTTCTTCATGCGGGCCGACGTGGACAGCCGTCTCTAGTGCTCGATCTTATGGAGCCGCTGCGACCCGTTGTGGACGCGGCGATCCTGCGGTTTGCCATCGGCGAGACCTTCAGCGGGGCAGATTTTACCCTCCGACCTGACGGGGTGTGCAGGCTCAATCCGCAATTAGCGCGACGTGTCGCGCAAATCGCGGCGGAGGCCGCAACAGCATCAAAGGACGTTGGACTCTCGATATTACGCCTCAAATAGCGGATGTCGGCGCTCAAGTTTTCTCGTCGAGAAATTTGGCTGGATGCACATTGAGAACCGCCGCCAATTTGCCCAGCACCGCGACTGTTGGATTGTGCTCGCCGCGTTCAATGCCGCCCAAATAACGCAAATCAAGTTCGGCCTCGGACGCCAATTGCTCCTGCGTCAGCCCGCGCGCTTTGCGCCAGCGACGAATATTGCGGCCAACGACTTGCTCCCAATCCATCCAACCTAAGGATTAAGCAGGACGTAACCGGTCTAGGGTATATATACCCGATATTGGAAAAGGAGCCTTTGCCTATGTGGAAGGCGCTCATTGTTTCTATCGCACTGTCAGCCGCAACCCAGGCCGTCGCCTCGGAGCGCTCCGTAACCATAGCCGATGAACGAGCTGAGCAGCGATGCGCCGAGACGGTGATCGCTGATCTGCCAGGGCGATTTCTGCCCGATGAACGCACGCAGGTCCTCTCCGTTCGGCGTAGGGCGGCTGGGCCGCGCGACATCGCATGCTGGTATGAGGCCGTCATCTGGGACGCGCAACGTCCGTTTCCAGCTGGCGCCATTGCGCACGTTTGGAGCGAGATCGGTCCTGGAGAGATTTTTGCTGACGCGCATTGGCGCGATTCCGGTTGGCATGGCAGCCTCAACGTTCGCGTCGTGCGCTTGGCTTCGTTCCGCGCAGACTCGGTGTTAGCGACAAGTGTCTCGACGCGGCGGGGGCGGACAATCACGCGCACGCAATTGATCGCCTTCAATCAGGTAACGGGCTTTAGCGAGCGCGTCCTCAACGTTGCGGCCTATGGAGAGTTTGAGACTCGAATTGACGGCGACAACATTGTCATCGAACTCGCCGCGCCAATATCGAACTGCGCCGCCTGTGGCCGAGCACGGCGCATATCGTTGCATTATAATCGCGATGTTGGCGCGCTTGAGCTGAACGACACCACGTCAGAAGCCGTGGCAATTTATGGAAGTATGACAGCATTAGCGGGGTCAGTGTGACGGTTTAGGCATCCTAAATTGAAGCCTGAGCAATGACGGCGACCATACAAACTGTCCATCGCTGCGGTCCAATAGCGCCAAGCTTAATTTGATGCGGGACCACCGCTGGAGGTTGCATGTCAGCCTGTAGGGCGCTACCTTATTTTAGGAGTGACAAGATGGGGCAATCAAGGTTGCACGACCCGGCGGTCTTGCACTTTTGCCGGGCGAACTTCGCCCTAGCTACCTTGATCGTCGCAGTGCTTGCGTTGGGCGATGATGTTCGCACGTGGGTATTTTCGCATCTTTGGTACTTTGCGGCCGCTCTTGTTGTGCTCGAAGCCCTGACCATCACAGTCCTCTGGCTTCTTTATCGAAACCCCGACTTGGAGTTTGAGGAAAGTCCGTTCGGAGATGAGGTCCTAAAGAGAGATCGGCTCGATATCAGATTTGGCATACCCGACGATTTTCCCGCAACAGAAGCCGTTTATCGTGAATGGTTTCGACCGCAGCTTTCTATCGATGACGCGGATTATGTTGCCATCTTGAGGAAAGGACCATTTGTCCGGGTTGCGGAAGCAACGTTCTCCAATGGCACAGAAGAGTCTAAGCGTATTGTCGGCTACTATTCAGTGTGGCCGATGGCTCGGGACATTTACAAGAAGCTTGCAAACGGGACGATGAAGGAACGTGAGCTTACTGTGGACATGATCCTTGAATTCAATGATCCCAGAGCAACCGTTTTATATTTGCCGGAGATATGCGCTTCGAAGAAATGGGACGTTGGAGGCCCTCTATTGCGCGATCTCCTTCGTTATGTGACGAAAATTCTCGATCAGCATACACAAATCGAGACGGTCGGCGCATGGCCTTACACCAAATATGGTCGTAAGCTTATTGAAACCTACCGCTTTAAACCCTCAAAACTCCGAGGCCTTTTCGGCAAGTTTCACGAGATATCCAGGTCATTAGCGTTGGCGCTTCCCCGCCCGCGAACTCCGTTCTCTGACAATTGGTCGATTACATACTGATGGCCGATAGAGCGCCGGCGCTTTGCCGGCGTTCGGCAGCCCGGCACGAGTCCGATCTGACTAAAGGGGCGCTTGGATTCGAATGCTCGAACTTACAAATATTTTGATCAATTTAGGCATACTCGTCGTGGCGGCGATCGGAGTTTTTGTGGCCTATCAACAAGGCCAGAAAGCCGAGAGAGCGCGCCGGTACCATGCAGAAGGTTCTGAGTGGGTTGATGAACGTCTGTATACTTACGAACGTTTGCTACAGGAATTGGTCGGCTTGGACTACGCGAGTGTCGCGGGCCTCGACCAGGAGAGCGAAGGGCTGCCATCACAGTGGGCTCCACTGTTTGAGAAAAGTCCGTCTACGTGGCGAGTGATCATCGACCGTGAGGGGCAGATTGTCGCCTACTGGAGTTTCTTCTTTTTGACCGAGGAAGTTGTCACTCAATTGAAACTCGGGAAATTGCGGGAAGGGACGCTACGCTTGGCAGACATTGTTCTTCCCAACGAACCACTTGAGGCACCGATCCTCGTATCTATGGTCACGATCCATCCAGCGTTTAGTGGAAACAACGAAATTCGGTATCACCTTTATCAATCCATGGTCGATGCAATCGATGATTTGTTGGCGCGGGGCGTCAAGATTTCAGACATCTATGCCAATGCGTTTTCAAGGCATGGCCGGAATATTGCAACCAAGCTGGGGCTTCAGCAGGTGGAAACTGACAAAGGGACCCCTCTCCTAACTGTGGTATGGAGTGAAGAGTTGCGGTCGAGATTGATCAGGCAAGCAGCGCGTGCGAAGGCGCAGATATAGGGCTGGCCGCGTGTTGGTAGTTTTGAGGACGCCAATCGCCTCGATCCGACTAGAGCGGCGGCGCCGACTGATGATACATCTCTCGTAGTACGGCGTTGAACTCTGGATCGTAAAGGTGATCGGCGTCCGGGGTGTCAGGCACGCCAATATTTTCTAACCATCGCCGGTATGCGTGCTTGCGACAATGCCTCAGCATGTAGCCCCGCCACGCTTTCCACTGCCGTTCAAACTTCGGGTCGTCGCGGTTCTCGACAAAGGTCAGATAGCAAATTTCAAAACCAGACGTGATGATGTCGAATAGAATGCATTGCTGCAAATGTTCGTCGCCAGAAAGTTCTGGGGGGCCGTCAGGATGCTCGAACTCACCACCTTCGAGACGGGGATAAGCTAGAGCGATAGCTAAGTTATCACGAAATGACTGGTCTACTGCAGCATACACTCGTGCGGCGCGCTCTCGGCGGCGCTCAGAAAGATCGCGTAGGAATGCGTAAGATACCCAAGGTATCGCAATTATTGCGGCCGCGAGAGTGATCGTCTCAAGCAGCAGATGCAGGCCTTCCAGTGCGTGCGTGTCCATGAATATCTCCCCTAAACACCAGTCCTGCTTTTCATAGGTAGCACCGATAGCGTCCTTATTCGCCGCCACAAAAGAACGTGTTTCTGTGCAGACAAAGCTAGTCCGTATGGGAAGAGTCCCCCAGCAATTTGCCCATTTTTGCGGAGATTTGACTATACCCCCCCGCCCATGCGGGAGAAGGACGAACGGCCTTGCTTGCAGCATCGTTCTCATCTGCTAGGTCCAACGCATGCAGAACGCGGGGGACGAGAATGCTGAAATACATCATCGCCGCTTTGGCGCTGGGCGTCGGCGCGCCGGCCGCCGCGCAGGATTTCACGCCGGGCCGTCCGGGCGCCACCGAGAGTCCGATCGCCGTGCCGCAAGGGCTCTGGCAGATCGAAACCGAGATTGCCGGCTTCGCCACCGATGATGATAGCGATGTCGATACGCTGAGCCTGGCCGAGACCACGTTCCGCTATGGGCTCGCGCGCGGCACGGACGCCGAGCTGATCGTCGCGCCCTATACGCATGTCGATACGCCCGGCGGTGATGACAGCGGCTTCGGCGATGTGACGCTGCGCCTGCGCCACACCTATGCCGGGCTCGATGGCGAGGGGCCTTCGTTCGGCGTGATCGCTTATGTCACGCTGCCCACCGCCGAAGATGGCTTCGGCGCCGAGGAAGTGGAGGGCGGTCTGATCGCGGCGGGCGGGATCGATCTCTCCGAGGCGTGGGATCTGACCTGGACCATCGGCGCCGGCGCGGTCAGCGATGGCGACGATTATGATGTGGCGACATCGGGCGGCGTCGCCTTCGGTCACGGCCTCACCGAGCGGTTCGGCTATTATGTCGAGGCGTTCGCCGAGCATCTGGACGGCGAAACGGCGGCGCAGGGCACGTTGGGCGTCACGTATTTGTGGGACGAGGTCACCCAGCTCGACGCCAATGTGGATATCGGGCTCACCGACGAGGCCGACGATGTGCGCTTTTCAATCGGCTGGGCGCATCTCTTCTAGGGCGTCCGGACAACGCATCCGGCAGCAGCGCTAGAAACGTGACAGCGCGGCGACGCGCCGGTATCATGGCGCCAAGGTCGGGGGATCTGATGCGTTCTTTGGTAATCGCCTTCGCGGCGTTAGCTGCGCTTGCAGCATGTAGTGACAACAGCACCGGGCCGGCTTTGCCGGAAACGCCCGAGGGTGCGCAGGCGCCGGTCGAGCTTGAAGCGCAGGGGCCGGTGCGCCAGGCGGATATTTCCGACGAGCAGCGCGTCGAGTTCGAGCAGCTGATACGCCGCTATCTCGACGCCGCTCAGCAGCGCTTCGCCAATGGTTTAAGCGAGACGCCCGAAGCGCCCGAGCAGATCGTGACGCTGCTGCCGGGCGGGGATTATCGCTGGCATATCGATCTGGCGGCGGGCGCGTCCTATCGCTTCATCGGCGCTTGCGACGACGATTGCACCAATATCGATTTTGAATTGATCGCGCCGGGCGGCGGCGTCGTCGCCAGCGATTTGTTGGATGATGATTTCCCGGTTGCCAGCTACACGGTCGAGCAGGCCGGCCAATATATCGGCCGTCTGATGATGATCGAATGCAGCGTGGCGCCGTGTTTTGCCGGCGCGCGGGTGCTCAGCGGCGCCCCGCCGGAAACAGGCAGCAAGCCTCCGACTCAGCCGTAGGGAAAACATTCCTCGCGCGGCAGCGGGATGCCCAGATGCTGCGCGAGCGCGGCGATCGCCTTTTCGTGCTCGGGATAGGGGTCGCCATTGCCCGGCCCAACGATCACCGTTTTGAAATGCACTTGGTTGCGCCCTTCGGGCGGCAGCATTGCGGTCGCCAGCGGCTCGCCGTCATCGGCGCGCAGAGTCAGGAACAGTGGCGACGCGCGCGCAATGTGATCCTTGAGGCCAATGGCTTCCTCGAACGTAGGCACGCCCGGCGGCGCGCTATAGCTCTCGCGCGCGGCCGTGTCGGCGCGGCGGAAATACTTATCGACGGAATGACGCATAAGCGCCGATTCCGCTTCAGCTTCCGCTTCGGTTTCAATTCTGAACCAGGTCTTGCCCCCTGGCGCATCGCACAGGTACCGCATGCGCCCACTATAGCGCAGAGTCGGCTCGAAATTATGTTCGCCGCTTAAATTTGCGGCGCCAATTTAGCAGGGGACGTCGATGACGACGTAACGGCGCGCGTAATTATCCCAGCGGCGTTCGGCGCGTCTGCACTGCGCGCGGATCGGCGGTTCGTAATATTGTGGCGCGTAGCCGTAATCGCGCTCATAGGCGGAGCCGCCATAATAGGCTGGCGGCGGCGCATAATAATCGCGATCCGCATAGCGTGGCGGCGGGGCCGAGCGTGGCTGGCTGGCGAGCGAACCGATGGCCAGGCCCAGGATCAGGCCAACCGCGCCCGCGGCGACCGCATCGCCGTCATTGTCGCGGTGGCGGCGGTGGTGGTAACCGCGATCATAGTGGCGGTCATAATTGCGGTTGTAATAGCCGCGTCCATCGCGCGCTTCGGCGGTGGCGACAGGCGCGAGGGCGGTAAAAGCTAGGGCGAAGGCGGCAAGAATGCCGATAGATTTGCGCATGGCGGTTGCTCCCAAATTATCGGTATCCGCGCGCGGCTGAACGCAAGCTGAATCCAACATGAATGGGAACCTGCGTGCGCCCGCCGCTGTTCGGTTCAAATGGGATATTCCAGTTCCGCGGCCATGACGTCGCGCCGCGATCTCGCCGATGCATATCAACTGACGCGGGGATTGAGTCTGCGCCTGATCGCGTCGCTCTCAGAGGCGGACGTGACCGTTCAATCCATGCCGGATGCGAGCCCGGCGAAATGGCATCTGGCGCATACGACCTGGTTCTTCGAGACATTCGTGCTCTCGGCCATGCCGGGCTATCGCACGTTCGATCCCAAGTTCGGCTACCTGTTCAATTCCTATTATGAGGCGGTCGGCGCGCGTCACCCGCGCCCGCAGC
Organism: Alphaproteobacteria bacterium; assembly: GCA_030430715.1. Taxonomy (GTDB): domain Bacteria; phylum Pseudomonadota; class Alphaproteobacteria; order Caulobacterales; family Aquidulcibacteraceae; genus Vitreimonas. Next base: position 20,718 of record JAUIJZ010000020.1, on the reverse strand, counting down.
GCGGGCTGCTGACGCGGCCAAGCCTTGCGGATGTTCTGGCCTATCGCGCGCATGTCGACGCGGCGATGGCGAGCGCATTCGAGAAAGGTGCGCTGGATATGGATGCGCAGGCGCTTGTGACGCTTGGCGTGCATCACGAGCAGCAGCATCAGGAATTGCTGCTGACCGATATTTTGCACCTCTTCGCGCAGAACCCGATTGCGCCAGCTTATGCGCCGAAGCGCCAAAACGAGCGCGGTGAAGCCGCGCCGTTGAGCTGGATCGCGTTTGATGGCGGCATTGTCGAGATCGGCGCCGGGGGAGAGGGGTTTGCTTTTGATTGCGAGCGCCCGCGTCATCAGGTTCTGCTGCAGCCGTTCAAACTTGCGAGCCGCTGCGTGACCAATGGCGAGTGGCGCGCTTTCATGCAGGACGGCGGCTACGCCAATGCGAACTTGTGGATGTCGGATGGCTGGGCGCAAGCGCAGCGCGAAGGGTGGAAAGCGCCGCTTTATTGGCGCGAGACGGACAAGGGATGGGAAACGTTCGGCTTGCGCGGTTGCGAGCCGATGGATTGGAGCGCACCGGTCGCGCATGTGAGCTGGTACGAGGCGCGCGCTTATGCCGAATGGGCCGGCGCGCGCCTGCCCACCGAAGCGGAATGGGAGCATGCCGCTCCTGACGATGCGCCGGAACGCACGCTCGACTTCAACGCGCTACGTCCGCAACGCGCTGAAGGAGATGGCTTGCAACAAATGTTCGGCGATGTGTGGGAATGGACCGCGTCGCCCTTCACACCCTATCCGGGCTTCCGCGCGGCTGCGGGCGCCGTCGGTGAATACAACGGCAAGTTCATGGCCAATCAGTTTGTGCTGCGCGGCGGCTCCTGCGTGACGCCGACGGGGCATGTGCGCGCGAGCTATCGCAATTTCTTCTATCCGCATCAGCGCTGGCAATTTACCGGCCTGCGTTTGGCGGCTGACCAATGAACGCGCCCACTTTGCATGGCGCCTTCGCGCGCGCCGCCGTCGCCGGACTGACCAGCGATCCCAAAGCGCTCTCGCCGAAATGGCTGTATGATGCGCGCGGCGCCGGGCTGTTCGAAGCGATCACGGACCTGCCGGAATATTATCCGACGCGCACGGAAATCGCGCTGCTGCGCGCGTGTGCGGATGAGCTTGTCGCCGGCATTGGCGTTGATGCAGCGGTGGTGGAGTTCGGCGCCGGCTCCAGCCTGAAGACGCCGATCCTGCTCGGAGCGCTCGAACGCCCGGCCATCTATGCGCCGATCGACATTTCGGAAACTTATCTTGAGCAATCGGCAGGCGGCATACGCGCGCGCTTTCCCGATCTCACCGTCCGCCCGGTGCTCGGCGATTTCATGCGGCTTGCGGCGTTGCCGCAGCAAGTGATGGCGCATGAGGGGCCTAAGGTCGGTTTCTTCCCGGGGTCAACCATCGGCAATCTCGACCCGGACGCGATGCACGCCTTTCTGTGTTCGGCGCGGACTCTTCTGGGCGAGGGCGCGCGCTTCATTGTCGGCGTCGATGTGCCGAAGAGCGCGGATATTCTCATTCCCGCTTATGACGATGCGCAGGGCGTGACGGCCGCGTTCAACCTCAATCTCCTCCAGCGCATGAATACCGAGCTCGGCGCGGACTTCGATCTCGATGCGTTTCGCCATGAGGCGCGCTGGAACGCGGCGGCGAGCCGCGTGGAAATGCACCTCGTTTCCAAGTTGGCGCAAAAGGTGCGCGTGCATGGCGTGACGGTCGCGTTCCAAACCGGTGAGAGCATCCATACGGAGAGCTCCTGCAAGCTTTCGCCGGAAGCGTTTCTAGCGCGCGCGGAAAAAGCCGGCTGGCGCAGCGGCGGGCTTTGGCGAGACCCGCAAAACCTCTTCTCCATCCACCGGCTAATAATCTAGAGCGGCATGTCGGATCGGCGCGGGCCGGCGCGTCCTTGGGAAATTGAGGAGGAATGCAGATGGCTTATGTCGATGGGTTCGTGCTGGCCGTTCCGATGGCCAAGGTCGAGGATTACAGGCGCCTGGCGAGTACGGCGAGCGAGGTCTGGATGGATCATGGCGCGCTCGCCTATGTGGAGGCTGTCGCCGACGATGTTCCTTATGGCGAGCTGACCTCATTCCCGCGCGCCGTCATGACGAAGGATGACGAAACGGTCGTGTTCGCCTGGATCACTTACAAGTCACGCGAGCATCGCGACGAAGTGAACGCCAAGGTCATGGCCGACCCGCGCTTGAAGCATGATTGCATGGACGTGTTCGACGCCAAGCGCATGATCTATGGCGGCTTCAAAGCCATCGTCGAGCGCTAGCTCAGTTCGTCGGGAAGCCCCGGACGCGCAGCAGCGCGTTCACATCCGGATCGCGTCCGCGAAAGCGCCGGAACGCTTCGGCGCGGTCGGAGGCATTGCCTTCGGCCAGGATGATGCTGAGCATTTTGGCCGCGACCTCCGGATCGAAGACATCGCCGGTGGATTGGAAATATTCCCAAGCGTCGGCGTCCATCACTTCGGACCAAAGATAGGAATAATAGCCAGCCGAATAGGCGTCGCTCGAGAACAGGTGCGAGAATTGCGGCAGGCGGTGACGCAATGCGACTTCGTCGGGCATGCCGATGCGTTCAAGCTCTTCGCGTTCAAAAGCATCGACGTCGGTGATCGGTTCGGCGCGATTGTGCATGGCCATATCGACCAGCGCGTCGGCGAGATATTCGACGGTCGTGTAACCCTGATTGAAGGTCGCCGCGCTGTGCACGCGCTCGACCAATTCTTGCGGCATCGGCTCGCCGGTTTCGAAATGCCGTGCGAAGCGGTCAAGGATCGGACGCGTCAGCACCCAATGCTCATGCACCTGGCTCGGAAACTCGACATAATCACGCGGCGTCCGTCCGAAAGACGGATAGTTCGTGTCCAGCACCAGATAATGAATGGCGTGGCCGAATTCGTGGAACAGGGTTTCGGCGTCATCGAGTGAAATCAGCACGGGCTCATCGGCCGCGCCGCGCACGAAATTGTTGTTGTTCGAAGCGATGGTGGTGACTTCCTGCCCGGTGAAATTCTCATGCAGGCGGTAGGTCGTCATCCAGGCGCCCGAGCGCTTGCCGGCGCGCGCGAAATAATCGCCGTAGAACAGCCCCATGAAGGCGCCGTCACGGCCGGTCACTTCCCACACGCGCACGCTGGGCTCGAATACGGGCACGGTTCCGGTGATTTCGCGGAAGGACATGCCGTAGAGCTGATTGGCCATATAGAAGGCCGCTTCGATCATGTTGCCGAGTTCGAAATACGGGCGCAGCTCGTTCTGATCGAGATTGTAGCGCTCACGGCGCACTTGTTCGGCGTAATAGAGATAATCCCACGGCGCGATGGTGATGCCGGCGTTCTGGCGATCAGCGATCGCCTGCATGTCGGCGACTTCCTCGCGCACGCGCGCGACGGCGGCCGGCCAGACCCGCATCATCAATTCCTGCGCGCGCGCGGGCGTCTGCGCCATGGTGTCGGCCATGCGATAATAGGCGTGGTTCTCAAAGCCCAGAATGGCGGCGCGTTCGACGCGCAGGCGCATGATGCCGGCGATGACGTCATTGGTGTCGTTAGCATCGCCATTGTCGCCGCGGTTCTTGAAGGCGCGCCAGACTTGCTCGCGCAGGGCGCGATTGGCTGAAAAGGTAAGAAACGGATCGACGCTGGAGCGTGTGTTCACCACGGCCCACGCATTCGGCTGATCGCGTTCGGCGGCCGCGGCGCGATAGGCGTCGCGCAGATTCTCCGGCAAGCCGGCGAGATCGCTCTCGCGGGTGATGAAAATGGCGGTGTTTTCATCGGCGAGGAGGCGGCGGCTGAAATCCGCGAATCTCGTCGAGAGTTCTTCGCTGATCGTGCCAAGCCGCGCCTGCTGTTCAAGCGAGGCCGCTGCGCCCGCGCGGACAAATTGGTCGCGCGTGCGTTCGAGCAGACGCAGATCGCGCGCGTCGAGGCCGAGCCGGGCGCGGCGCTCATATAACGTTTCGATGCGCGCGAAGAGGTCGCGGTTGAAGGTGATGGCGTTGGCGGCGGCGGCGAGGCGCGGCGACCATTCCGCTTCGAGCGCTTGCACTTCTGGCGTGCTGACATTGTCGGTCATCACGTAAAAGATGGTGGTGGCCCGATCGAGGTGGCGGCCCACGTCTTCCAGCGCGACCAGCGTGTTCTCAAAACTCGGCGCCGCAACGTTGTTGGCGATGGCTTCGACCTCGGCGGTTTGCAGGGCGATGCCGGTTTGCAGCGCGGCGGGCAGAAGCGCCGGATCGGCGCGGTCCCAAGGCGGCAGCCCGCCATAGGCGCCGGTCCATGCTTGCAGCAGCGGGTCTTGATCGGCCTGTGCCGTTAGCCGCGCAACCTCCGCCTGGGCGTTGGCAAAAGCTTCGGAGCGTTCGGCGGCGCCCATCGAGGCGCAGGCAGTAATGGTCATGAGCGCAATCAAGCTGGCGAGGAAGTGTTTCGGGGTCAATGGCGCCTCTGAAGTGTCTGGCGCCCGATAGTGGCCGCTTTGGCGCAGCCGGGGCAAGAGCGCGCGGGGTTTCGTACCGCCGCGCAGCCTGCTAGGCAGTGCGGGCAATAACAGGGAGACGCATCATGCGCGGCTTGGCTTTGACGCTTATCGTGACGGGAATGTTGGCGGCGTGCGGCCAAGGCGGCGGCAATCAAGCCCCGGCTTTGCCGAGTATGAATACCGGCCATTTCCGCGCCGAGGCGACGATTTCGAGCGCCGACGGTCAGACCATGCCGATGGTCATGTATCGCGACGGCGACCAATCGCGCATGGAAATGACGACGCCGCAGGGCCAGTTCGCCGTCGTCAATGGCGGCGCCAGCGGCGAAGACTTCGTCTTGGTCACGCGCGACGGAGAGACTATGGCGCTGCAGACCATGCAGGTGCCATTCGCGCTGCCGACCGCCGGCACGGAGCCGGTCGAGATCAATGCGCGCTGGGTCGGCCCGTGCACTGGGGCCGGCCAGCAGGGCTCGGAATGGGCGCAAACCAACGAAAGCGGTGAAGAAGGCCGCGTCTGCATCACCGAGGACGGTATCGTTTTGCGCGCTGTTCAAGGCGAGCAGACCGTCTGGGAGACCACCAGCGTGTCCCGCGGGCAGCAAGATCCGGCGTTATTCACAATGCCGGAGGGCGTCCAGACCGTCGATATCGGTGCGATGATGGGGCAAATGGGCGCGGCGATGGGCGGCGGCGCCGCTCAGGGCGGACAGCCCGGCGCGGCCAATCCGGCCCTTTGCGACACGCTGCGCAGCGCCAATGCGCCGGCTGAGGCCATTTCGCGGGCAGGCTGCTGAGGGCGCGCCCGGGCGCCATAATCCCGCCTTGGCGCCCGAGGCATGCTGAATTGGCTGCGGACGACTCACGCGCGCCCGTTGTGCGCCGCCGCATGGCGGTGGTAGAGACGTGCCCGGCTCGGACGACGGACGCCTAAATGGTTAATTTTGTTGAGGCAAGTGCAGCGGCGCCGGATGTGGCGTCCAGCGTCATGCGCCTCATGCCGCGTGACTTTCAGGATGCGTTCGTTTCGTCGCCCAACGTCTTCATGTTTTTCATGTCGATGGGGATGGCGGCGGTCATCATCGCCATCTTCTGGGTTGTGCTTGGCATGCTCAAGGCAGGGCGCGCTGCGCGCATCGCGCTGCGCGGCCAGGCGTTGAAGCGCGGCAAGGATCATCGCGCCCTGGTGCTGATCGGCGAGATCGAGGGCGGCGGCCATTTGCTGCGTCAGGAAATGAAGGAAGCGGTCGAGGATAATTTCGGCCTGTTCTCGTTCGAGCAGGATGTACAGGTCGATCTCTTCCCGCTGAAGCTCAGGACATTGAGCCCGCGCGCGCATCCCGAAGCGCGCCGCCGCGCCGCGGTGGAAGCCGCCGATGCGCTGGAGCGCTCAGCCGCCGATGTCATCGTGTGGGGCAAGCGCAATTTGATGGGCAAGGTCGATCTGCGTCTCACGACGCTGCCGGCCTATGGGCGCACGCAAGACGTACAGGATTTCCAGCTGACATGGCGCACCGGCCGCCCGGACGAAGCCGTGCAGCGCGCGCTCGCGTTTTCGCTGGCGCGCAAGGCGCGCCCGGTGCTGCATCGCCCGCAGGATTACAAGCCCGACCGTTTGCAGCCGATCGTCGAAGCGCTCGACAAAATGGTGGAAGCGCGTCCCGCTGAAATCAGCGAGAACCTTCAACTCGACATTCTCTCGGATTTCGCTTCGGGCGCGCTCAGCCTCGGCGAGCGCGGCGGCCACATCAAATGGCTGCAAAAAGCGCTCGATGCCCGCCAGCTCTATCTCGACAAGGTCGATCGCTCGACCGATCCGGGCGCCTGGGGCGCGGCGCAGCAGGAAATCGGCCGCGCGCTGACGTCGCTGGGCGAACGCGAAGGCGCGCGCGACAAGCTGGAAGAAGGCGCCGCGCGTCTGCGTCTGGCGATGGATGCGCTGCGCTCAACGGATTCGCTGCAACAGGCGGAAGTCGCGTTGCGGGCATTGCAGCGGGCTGAGCAGACGCTGCAACAGCGCCGCCGCGTCGGCCTGCGCTGGCCAACCGGCTAAGCTTTAAGGCGGCGCGTCCAGCGTCTCGCGCACACGCCGCGCCAATTCCACCAAACGATAGGGCTTGGACAGCATCGCCGCTTGCGGATCGATCTGGCCGCGCCGCGTGAGCGATTCCTGCGGATAGCCGGACGTGAACAGGACGCGCATCGCCGGCGCCAGCGCTCGTGCTTGCACGGCCAATTCCCAGCCGCTGATGCCTCCGGGCATGACGATGTCGGTGAACAGCAAATTGGGACGTGCGCCGCCTTGCAGCAGGCTCAGCGCCTGGCGCCCGTCAGCGGCGACCATGACCTGATAGCCCAGCGATTCCAGTGACGAGATGGCGTGGCTGCGCACGAACGGATCGTCCTCGACGATCATCACCACTTCGCTGCCGCGGGCGCTGGCGTGCGCATCCTCGCGGACGGGCAAGGGCGACGCTTCCTGATTGTCCGCCACCGGCAGATAAAGCCGCACGCTCGTGCCGAGCCCGATCTCGCTATAGATCGCGACATGGCCGTTCGATTGATGGACGAAGCCGTGCACCATAGAGAGCCCCAGGCCCGAGCCTTTGCCGACTTCCTTGGTGGTGTAGAACGGCTCGAAGGCATGCTCGAGCGTTTCCGGCGTCATCCCCATGCCATCGTCGGTGACGCATACGGTTATATAGCGGCCTGGATTCACTGTGACGTTGGGCCCGAGCGCCTTGGCGTCGAGTTCGACTTCTTCGGTGGTCAGCGTCAGCACGCCCCCATCGGGCATGGCGTCCTGGGCGTTGAGCGCCAGGTTGAGCAATGAATTTTCAAGCTGTGCGGGATCGGCCAGGGCGAAGACCGGAGAAGCCGCGATCGACACGCGCAATTCGATGTCCTCGCGCAGCATCCGGCGCAACATCATCTGCATGTCTTCGACAAGTCCGTTGCAATTGATGGCCGAAGGCTGAAGCCGCTGGCGCCGGCTGAAGGCCAGAAGACGCTGCGTGAGTTCGGCGCCGCGCTCGGCTGCCGAGACGATCGTCTCGGCCAACAGGCGCAGATCCTGGCGCGCTTTCAGCCGTGAAGAGAGCGCTTCCGCATTGCCGAGGATGACGGTCAGCAGGTTGTTGAAATCGTGCGCGATGCCGCCGGAGAGTTGGCCGACGGTTTCCATTTTTTGCGCTTGGGCGAGCTGTTCTTCGGTGCGCTTACGGCTGGTGAGATCGTGGATGATGCCGACAAAAATCGACTCGTCTTCCTGCTTGGCTTCGCCAACGGAAAGGTCCATCGGAAATGTCGCGCCGTCCTTGCGCAGCCCCGTGACTTCACGGCCGACGCCGATGATTTTGGCCGCGCCCGTTGCGCGATAATTGGAAATGTAACCGTCATGCTCGGCTTTGTACGGCGCGGGCATCAGCATTTTGACGTTCTGCCCGATCACTTCCGCGGACTTGTAACCGAACAGGCCCTCGCACGCTGGATTGAACATCAAAACGCGCCCGTGCGCGTCGATCAGGATGACGCCGTCGACGGCGGTGTCGACCACGGCGCGCAGCCTTTCGGCGCCTTCGCTCAGCGCTTGTTGCGCGGCCTTGCGTTCGGTGAGATCGCGGATGATGCCGACGAAGATCGGTTCGCCATTTTCTTCCGCTTCGCCGACGGAGAGGTCCATCGGAAAAGTGGCGCCGCTGCGCTTGCGGCCGAGCACTTCGCGGCCGATGCCGATGATTTTGCGCTCGCCGGTGTCTCGGTAATTTTCCAGATAATGATCGTGCTCGTCGCGATAGGGCGGCGGCATCAGCATTTTGACGTTGCGGCCGATGACTTCGAAAGAAGCGTAGCCGAACAAGCGCTCGCACGCGGGATTGAACATCAGGATGACGCCATTGGCGTCGATCAGGATGACGCCATCGACGGCGGTGTCGACCACGGCGCGCAGGCGCGATTGCTCATGTCCAAAGGGCATGAATTTATGGCGGCGCGGCGCGCGCGGCGACAACGCGCGCGAGCAGGGCGGCAAGTTCGCGCGCGCGGAACGGTTTATTGATCGCCGCGTCGGCGCCGATTTCACGCGCGACGTCTTGGAGATCGCGTCCGTTTATGACGGGCGAGCCGGAGATGGCGATGATCGGCATATACGGCCAGCGCGCGCGCGCTTCGGCGATCAAAGCTGAACCGGGCGTGCCCGGCATGTTGAGGTCGGTGATGACGGCGTCAATGTTCTGGCGCGTAAGCACATCAAGCCCCGCCGCGGCGCCAGGCGCGACGACAACGTCGTATCCGGCATCGCCAAGCCCGAGCGCGAGTGCGTCGCGCACGGAATGGTCATCGTCGATCAGGCAAACCCGTGTCATGGCGGCCACTCGTTTGATCGCTACCTCAACCCCAATTCGCACTGGGCGCAAGTTTTTCTGCGCGATGTGACGAATTCAGCGTGTGCGTAAGAAACGATCGGTTGCGTGCTGACGCGTGCAACAAGGGTTGCAGATCAAATGAGAGATGCGCGCCGCGAATCTCAGGGCGTTACTTCGAGGCCGACCGGACAACTGATGCCTGTGCCGCCAAGACCGCAATAGCCGCCTGGGTTCTTGGCGAGATACTGTTGATGGTAGTGCTCCGCATAATAGAAGGGCGGCGCTTCGCGGACTTCAGTGGTCACGGCGCCAAAGCCGGCGGCGCGCAGCTTCTCGCCATAGGCGGCGAGCGCGGTTTCAGCTGTTTGTTTCTGCGCGGGCGTGGTCGTGTAGATGGCGGAGCGATATTGCGTGCCGATGTCGCCGCCCTGGCGCATGCCTTGGGTTGGGTCGTGTGCTTCGAAGAAGACTTTCAGCAGCGCGGCATAGCTGACGCGCTTTGGGTCGTAGATCACACGCACGACCTCCGTATGGCCGGTGCGCCCCGAGCAGACTTCCTCATAGGTCGGGTTGGGCGTGTGCCCGCCGGCATAGCCCACGGAGGTGCTCCAGACGCCGTCGGTCTGCCAGAATTTCCGCTCAGCGCCCCAGAAACAGCCCAGACCGAACACGGCCTCTTCCAGTCCCTCCGGATAGGGGGGCGAAATCGCGTGGCCGTTGACGTGGTGCGCGGGCGGAACCGGCATGGCCTGGTCGCGGCCGGGCAGGGCCTGATCGGCGGTCAGTAGAGGTAGAAGTCTTCCCATGGGGCAATCCTTTCAGGCTCTAATATAGGGCGGCGCGGGCCGGTGTCCGCCCTGCGCAACCGGCGCGACCGCGCGGCAGGTTGCAAGCGCGCGCGGCCCGCCCCATAAACCGCCGCTCCGGACAGGTGGCCGAGTGGTTGAAGGCGCACGCCTGGAACGCGTGTATACGTGCAAGCGTATCGAGGGTTCGAATCCCTCTCTGTCCGCCAGCCCTTCCTAGGGCGCCACCGTCAACACGACATGCGCATAGCGGGTAAAGGCCGGCGCGCCGCTATCGGTTGCTTCCGCGATCAGATGGATGGTGTCGCCGGGATTGGCGCCGGCGGGTACGGTTGCGCGCGCGGCGCCGGCTTGCGTCTGCGTGACGTCAGCGTCTCCTGCATAGGTTCCCGCTTCGCGCCATTGGCGCCAACGTATCGTGACGCTGTCGCCGTCGGGATCATCGGCCGTGACGTGAAGGTCGATGCTTTGCCCGCGCGCGGCGGTGCGTTCATGCGCGCCCGAGAGTGTGAGGCGTGGCGGATGATTGGCGCCGGCATAATTTGACGTCACGGCCCAGCGGAAGCGCGCGGCAAGTTCATTTTGCGCGGCGGCGAGAAACGGATGCGTGGGTGCGCGCGTGCGCGCCGGTTGCTGCGACGGCGCGTTGGGGCTGAACGCGTCCGCGAGCGGCGGGGGCGTTTGTGCCGGGCGGCGGTGTCCGCCCCAGCCGCCATATGCCCAGCCGCGCAAACCGTTGTCGGCATAGTTGAGGAAGGTTGGCGTATCGCCTTCGCCGATGAAGGCGCCTGCGGGTTCGATCGACGTCCACACGGCATAGCCTTGCGCGCGCAATTGTTCGGCGGTGAAGCCCGAAAGGTGGAAGAAGTCGAAAATGTCGCCTTCGACCATTTGTCTGCCATCGCCCCAGACACGATACATTTCGCCGAGAGGGCCGCGGCTGCTTACGTTTTCACGTGTCCATTCCGGGCTGAAATACGCTGAATCGCTTTCGCTCGTGTTGGAATAGGCGCCGTAGCCCAACGGGACGGCGCGGATAAATCCGTTATACGGGATGTCGGCCCATCGCGATGCGATGTAGCCGGCATAGGTTCCGTCTTGGTCGCCGCTTGATGAGATCGCCGCCTTGGCGACGATGCGCTCGCGGATCGCCGCCCATTGCGGTGTGCCGCCATACTCTTCTTCGATCGAAAGCAGGGCGCGGGCGATGGTGCTTTGTCCGCCCCAGGCAAGCAGGTGGAGCGGCGCCGGGTCGTCATCGAGCAACAGTGCGCGGATGACATTCGATCCGGGCGTGTCTTCGGTGACGTCGCCGTCAAACTCGACATTGCCCCAGAAAATGCGCGCGCGCAGATAGTCGGGTGTCGGATAGCGCGCATCGTGCACGACAAGATTCGGATAAGCCTCGGCATAGGCGTCGACGACATCGTCGATGAAGCGCTCGCCCTGCGCCCAGCGCCAGGATGTGCACGGGCAAAGATTGGCACCGAACCTTCTATATTCGCGTCCCGGCGCGAACCATTGCGTGCCCTCGCCATTGCCGCGCCAATGGAATTGGCTGCTGGCGTAGATCAAAGCTTCGGTTCGATAATCCGTGGCGTGCAGCAGGTAACGGATCAGCGAATTGGAATCGTCAAGCTCGGGATCGGCGGTGACGATGAGCCGGGGCCGCTGGCCGGCGTCCGTGCTTTGCGCCGCCGCATCCGTGCTGGCTAGGGTCAGGACGGCCATCAGGCTGGCCAGCGCCATGAGCGTTTTCATCATGTCGTTTCCTCAGCCGGTTAGCGGTCGATGTAGAATTGATGCACGACCGATTGCGCGCCGCGCTGCAGGGCGCTGTCGAAACGCTGCATCATCGCGACGAAGACGATGTCGTTTTCCGGATCGACCCAGAAGAATGTCCCGCCCGCGCCGTCCCAGAGATACGTGCCGCGGCCGACGGGCGTCGAGGAGGCTTCCGGGTCCGTGACAACGGCGCCGTTGAAGCCGTATTCGTAACCGGGGATCATGCGATGCAGACCTTGGCCCCAGGTTCCGTCCACCAAACGCGTCGGCAGGTGCGAGCTCATCATCATGCGCACGGAGCTTGGGCGCAGGATGCGCACGCCATCGAGTTCGCCATCGCGCAACAGCATGCGGGCGAAGCGCGAATAATCGATCGCGGTTGTCAGGAGCCCGGCGCCGCCCATTTCAAAACCCGGCGGCGATGAGGGCGGGGGCGGCGTTGGCGCGGCGACTAAAGCGCCATTCTCGACTTGCGTCATTGCAGCCATGCGGGCCTGATCTTCGGCGCGCAAATAGAAGCGCGTATCGTTCATGCCGAGCGGGCCGAAGATGCGCTGCTGCATGAATGCGCCCAGCGTCTGGCCGGTGATGCGCTCAATGATGGCGCCTTCAATGTCCATCGAGATGCTGTAGCGCCATTCTGTTCCCGGCTCGTAGGCGAGCGGCAATTGCGCGACGCGTTGAATGAAGTCGTCGGCGCTTTCGCTCTGGAACAGATTGGCGGCGCGATATTGTGTGTCTGCGTAGGAATCGCCAAAAAATCCGTAAGTGAAGCCGGCCGTGTGGGTGAGCAATTCTTCCATTGTCGCCGCGCGCGCTGGCGGAGACAGAACCGGACGCCCTTCAGCATCCGCGCCGCGATACACTTGCAGATTTTCAAACTCTGGAATGAAGCGGGTGATGGGGTCGCTCGGCGACCAGCGGCCTTCCTCGTACAGGATCATCATTGCCACGGCCGTGACCGGTTTGGTCATGGAATAGGCGCGGAAGATCGTTGACAGCGACATTGGCGTTTCGCCGTCCGGCGCCTGCGCGCCAAGCGCGGAGGTGTGAAACACCGCCTCGCTTTGATAGCCGATGGAGACGATGCCCGCTTGAGTCCGGCTGTCGATGGCGTTCTGGAAAAGCGCGTTAACGGCGCCGTTCTGCAGCGTCGGTTGTGTGAGATCCCATTCCGCAACGGGCGGCGCGGGCGTGCTGGATGCGCAGGCCGAAAGGCACAATGCGAGAGCGGCGACTGCGCCGCGCAGTCGCGAGTTCTGGTTCGCCGGCATTCTTGCCCCCCATATATGCGCGCCGTTCTTTGCCCGGCGTTGTGTTCGAACATTTGGACAATGGCGCAGGCGGTGCGTGGCGGCAAGTATGGCGCAAGGCGAAACGGCGGCGGTTTTGGTTATGTCTCGAGCGCGCCCAAATGCGTTTGCCAGTTTATTGTGTCGTTGTGCGAATGGGTGAAGCCGATCGCGCGCTCGTATGCGACGCAGGCTTTGCTGCGGAACGCGACGATATAGGTGCGCCGCCAGCGCGCCTTTGAAGTGTTGCCGCCCGAACCGTGCACGATGCGCTCGTCGTGTACGGTGATGTCTCCGCGCTTGAGCGGGAGTTCGGCGACAGGATCGTTGGCGTCGAGCGTAATGCTGAGAATATGGGATGCGTCGCGTCCGCCGGCGTGCAGCGGTTTGTGCGGACGCAGCGGGCCTTTGTGCGAGCCGGGGACGACGCGGAGACAGCCGTTTTCACGATCGGCGTCGTCGAGCGCCAGCGAGCAGGTGGCGGTTTGCGTATCGGGCGTGCCGGTGGGCCAATAGCCCAGATCCTGGTGCCAGGAGAATTCGGCATCCGGTTTGTTCGGGCGTTTGGCCAGGAATTGATCGTAGTCCAATGTCGCGTCCGCTCCGATCAGCTGGCGCGAGATCGAAGCGCAGCGAAGTTCGAAGAGATTGCCGCAAAGATCCGGCCTGTAGCGGCGCGGCAGCACCGCGTTGACGAGGTTGAAATCCTCGAACGCCCGCCCATAGGGCCCGCTCATATCGCAGAAATCGCGGCCCATGCCTTCGATTTCGCCGCGGATGAATTGCTGGAAGGCCGGTTCGATGGCGGTGAGTTCGGCTTCCGTCATCACGTCTCGAAGCGTGACGTAACCATCGCGCTTAAACTGCGCGATCTCTTGCGCGGTGAGCCAATAGTGCTCGCCGTCGCGTCCGCCCCTTTCGTTCATTTCGTCCTTTCCGCGTGCCGTGAACCAGTGCTTGGCGGCTTAAGCGAAGTCAAATCGCCATTGGTAAATCAGGCGCCGCTCATGGGCTTTCTCATATGCCGGTTGCGGCGGGCTGCATAGGCGTGCATTGCTTGGCCCAATAAATATAAAGCGGGGAGCAAGACATGGGGGGAGTTGCCTTTTCGGCGCTCGATTGGAGCGTCGTTGCTCTCTATTTCGCCGTCAATATCGGCATCTACATCTGGGCGGCGCGACAAAAAGAGAAGAACACCGCCGATTACTTCCTCGCCAGCCGCAGCGCGACATGGTGGCTGATCGGCTCTTCCATCTTTGCGTCTAACATCGGCGCGGAGCATTTGATCGGGCTTGCCGGATCGGGCGCCGAAAGCGGCATGGCGTTCGCGCACTGGGAGTTTCACTCTTATGTCGTGCTCATTCTGGGATGGGTGTTCGCGCCGTTCTATTTGCGCGCCGGCATTTTCACGACGCCGGAATTTCTCGAAAAACGTTACACGCCGGCGACGCGCACCATTCTCTCGCTGATTTTCCTGGTGAGCTACATTCTCACCAAAGCTTCGGTGACGATCTTCGCCGGCGCATTCGCGATTCAAACCATTCTCGGTTGGCAATACCTGCCGGGCACGGGGATCGACTTTTTCTGGTTCTCCGCCTTCTTCCTCGTCATCATCACGGGTCTTTTTACGATCATCGGCGGGATGAAATCCGTGCTGTGGACCGAGGCTCTGCATGTCCCGGTTCTGCTGCTTGGTTCATTGGTTTTGCTGGTTGTCGGTTTGGTGCAGATCGGCGGCATCGGCCCATTGCTGGAGGCCAATGAAGATACGCGCCACCTTTGGGCGCCGCTGATGGACGATCAGGGCGCGACGTGGCTGCCGCGCGATTGGTCATTCCTTTTCGACAGCCAGGAAGATCGCTTGCCCTGGCTCGGTATTTTGCTGGCCTCGCCGATTGTCGGGCTTTGGTATTGGTGTACCGATCAATATATCGCGCAGCGCGTGCTGACAGGAAAGAACCTGAAGGAATCGCGGCGAGGGACGATCTTCGCGGCGTATCTGAAGCTGGCGCCGCTCTTCATCTTCTTGATTCCCGGCATGATCGCCGTGGCGCTCTATAAGCAAGGCTATCCGGGCTTTGAGTCGATCGAAACCAATCCGCAAGGCGCTTTTCCGACGATGGTTTCGAACTTGCTTCCCGTTGGCCTCCGGGGCCTCGTGCTGGCCGGCATGTTTGCGGCCTTGATGAGTTCGCTGGCCTCGCTGTTCAATTCGACCGCGACGCTGTTCACGGTCGATTTTTACAAAAGGCTGCGGCCGCAATCGACCGAGCGGCATTTGGTGTTTGTCGGCCGCTGCGCGACTGTTGCGGTCGTCGCCATTGGCATGTTGTGGATTCCGTTCCTGCAAGGCCTCGGCAATGGATCGCTCTATTCCTACCTTCAGCTTGTGCAATCGCTGCTCGCGCCGGCGATCGCCGCGGCGTTCATGGTCGGTATTTTCTCGAAGGGCGTCACGCCTATTTCCGGCCTTGTCGGCCTTGTCGCGGGCTTCACGGTCGGCATGACGCGGCTTGTGATGCAGGCGTTGCATGAATTGATGGGAACGACCTACGGCGCGTTCCAGCCCTTCGTGGATATGAATTGGCTGTATTTCAGCTTCCTGCTGTTCGTGTTCAGCTGCCTGACGATCTTCGCCGTGAGCACGGTGACGCCGAAGGCGGCGCCCGAGAAATTGGCGGGGCTCACGTTCGGTTCGGTGAGCGCCGAGCAAAAGGCCGAGGACAAGCAAAGCTACGGCTTCTGGGAAATCTTCCACACTGCCGTCATCTTGCTGATCATCGTGGCCGTATATGTGATGTTCTGGTAGGCGGCTGAGGGCCTACCAATCAATGCGAACGACGATCAAATCGGCATAGGCGCCTGGTTGCGTCGTCGCCGTGGGCGTAGCGCGCGCGAACATCGTGCGCGATGCGGTCCAGTGGCCAAGCGCAAGCAAGCCGCCTGATACGACCGCGCCTGAGGTGCCGCCCGTTCCGTCACCCCAGATCGTGCCGTAGGCGGCGCTGGTATAGATGTTGTAATCGATGAGCGCGCCGCTGCTCGCGCGCAATTTGCGCGCGGCAAACGTGCCCCATTGGCCGTCGTCCAATTTCACCGCAACGGCGGGAGCAAGATCGATCACGCCGGTGCAATCGATCGTGACTTCGCCGGTCGCGTATTGAGGCGCGGCGGCGAGCGGCGTGAACGAGCCGAAACTGACATCCGTGGCGGTGACGGTGCAGCTGCAGCCGAGGATGACATGACACAGCAGCGCTTCGGCGCGCGGCGCGTGCAGCATACTGAATGCAAGAGCGAGGAGGAGGGCGCGCGCCATCATGCGGCGCACCTCAGCATCAGCCCATCTGCGACGGCCTCGGAATCGGCGCGGGCGGTGCAGCGGGCGTCGCTGTCCAGCCGAACGATGTCGCCGGGCGCGGCGCCGAGAATGACGATGCGCCCGTCGCTGCCGATGGGAAAGCGTGCGCCGTCGCGCTGGCGCACGAGCACGTCGCCGCGCAAGTCCGGCCCTTGCTGGCGCCGCTGCACGCGGCTCTCGGTCAAAGCGGCGCGGGCTTGCGGAAAACGGACAACCACGCCCGCGCCGGCGGCGGGCGCGATTTGCGTTTCGGTCGTGGCGGGGGCGCGGTCGAGCGGCAGATCGTCAGGGGCGATGGCGATTGTATTCAGATCGTACGGGCGCAGATTGACGGCGATCAGGCGTCCGTTGCGGCCGGTGGCGCCGATCGGCAGGCGGTCTCGGGAAACGCTCACGTCTTGCTCGCCGACATCGATCATGGCGAAAGCGCTTTGGATACGGCGGGCGGCGAAGGTGTGGGACTCGATCCAGCCGACGCTGCCCGTATGCCCGGCGCGCACGCCGTCGGCCCGGCGCGTATGGGCGACCTGCACGAAGCTATCGCCGGCCGATCCGATATGATCGAGGGCGAGGTCGGCGCGTTCATCCTCGCCCAGCGCCGCGCGCGCGCGCCAGCCGATGCCGCCGCGCGTATCCGCCGCCGATTGAGCCGAGGCATGATAGGTGGTCCCGCGTCGTTCGATATCGGCGCCGGCCTGGGCCGAGATATCGCCGCGCAAACGCATGCTGAAGGTGACGCCAAAGGCCAGTTCGCTTTCTTCCCGCTCGGTGTAGAGCAGCCGGAAGGATAACGCGCCCTGGCGGATATCCGGCGTATAGGAGAGCGTCAGCGTTCGCGCCGGCGCATCGTCAAAGAAGCGCACTTCGGCCGCCGTGAAGCCGACCGTTCCGGCATTGCCGAGATCGACGCCGAGATTGGCGGCGGCGCTGCTGCGTAGATTTGTGTCACGTTGTCCTAGCGAATCGAAATTCTTGTCGCGGCCTTGCCATTGCAGGCCGAACGACCACATGCGCGCGTCGCGATGCCAACTCGCATCCGTCCAGGCGCCGCCATCGGCTATGGTGTGGGCGAGGCGAAGCTGGCCAAGTTTGTACGCTGCGATGGCGGCGCCAAGTTGGGTAGCGGAAGTCGATTCAGTCAGTTCGACGGCGCCTTCCGCCGTTATGGCGTTGGTCAAGCCGCGCCGGTAGCGCCCTGATAGAAACGCATCGCCATAGGTTGCGCTATCGCGGCCATAATCAAGCCGCTCGGCGCCGAGCGCGGCCGACCAATCCGAAAGGCCGGGGCGCAACATGGAGGCGCTTACAAAAAAAGGGCGATTGATGATTTCGCTGCGGCCGAGAACGTCGGTGACGACAAGTTGCGCTTGACCAGCGCCCGAGACGAGCGGCGCGTTCTCAAACACAAAAGGCCCGGTATTCACACGCTCTCGCGCGCGTAGCGCGCCATCGACATAAAGTTCGACCGTGGAGGCGGCTTGCGCTTCGCTGGCGAGAGTCGGGGTAGGGTAGGTGATAAACGAGGGCGCCAGTGCGAAGTGCCGGCCCAATTGTACGCCCGCGAACCGAACCGGCGCGCCTAATGCGCCAAGCGTGGAGGAATCGCCGATGCGAAGGCGCAATTGCTCGGCGGGGAAATCCATCGTCCAGCGGGTTTCCAGACGCGTGACGTCGTCACGGGCGCCGGATTGCGCCAAGGCGCTTGTTTCGAAGAGCCCCCAAGGGCCGAACATCGCTGCTTCGCCTACCCCGCCGATAAGTGTCTCTTCGCCGTCGAGCCATTGTGCGTTGAGATCGTAATTGAGGTAGCCGCCATTGGCGCGGCTGATCGCGGGCGGGCGCCAATGGTCTGCGGGAAACAGCACTTGCGGCGCGTAGCAGGCGGCTGCGCAGGTGATGGTGAGAGAGGCGTCGGCCGCGTCTTCTTCGTAGATCAGGCCGGGAATGGCGTTGAGCGCAACGGGGCCGTCCGCTTCGCTTGCCGGAATTTCGATACCGAGCGTTTGCAGCGTCGCGCGATCCAGCATCACGCTATCGGTGCTGCGCCAGGCGAAGGCCTCTAATGTTTCGGCGCGGGCGGGAATGCGCACCTCGGTCACGAAGCGCACCGGCGCCGTTTCTTGCGCGGCGGCGGGCGCAGCGCAGGCCATGCTAGCGCACAGAAGCGATGTGATCCTGGCGGCTGACATCGACAATGCGCTCGGTTTGCGCGCCCGCGACATCCGCGCCGCGCACGCGAATCCGCCGCGCGCGCGGGGGAAGGGAAATGACGGCGCTAGCGCCAGCGAGGAGATAACGCGGGCCATCGAGGGCGCCGGCATCGGCGTCTTCAATGGCGGAGATTTGCAAGAAGGTGCTGCCCGTATTGGCAAGGCGCAGTGCGCCGCCGTCGACGCGCGCCTGCAATTGCGCTTGCGCCCCTTGCGGCGTGACAAATACGGGTAAGGACATTTCCAGCGTAAACCCGAGCACCGCGCCGTTGCGGTGCGGCGTCGGCAATTCACGCATGATGATCCGATAGGCTTGTTCGCCGTTGCTACGCGTAGCCGGGTCTAGACCCAGCCGCACCACTTGTTCGCCGTGCGCTGGTATTTCGAAAACGCCGGGTGCGACGATCAACGCGCCGGTTGGCGTGAGCACATCGCGGCCGTTTTCCTGGCGCCATGCATATGCGTCGATCTCGAACGCGACAGGCCGGTCGCGTCCATTACGCAGACGCAGTGAGCTGATGCTGCGTTCGGGTGACATTGAAATCAGGACGGGCGCAACCTGGATGCCTCCGGTTTGCGCGTGCGCTGTGGCGGTCAAGAATGGCGCCGCCGCAAGGAGAAAGAGGAGCGCGCGCAACATCACCAGGTCACGGTCACCTGAATCGTGTCGCTATAAGCGCCTGCGGGCGAAGCTTGCTGCATGGGAATGCGGCCATAGACATTGACGACGGCGCTCGATCCTGTGCCGACGCCCGTGAGCGTGTCGGTGCTCAGGGTTTCGCCCCAAAGCGTCGTGCGGCCGGAATCCTGGTAGAGTGTGTATGACAGCGTGTCGCCGCCTTGCGTCATGTAGCGTGTGGCGGTTGAGGCGCCGCCGCCGCCGCCAAGGCTAAGGCCAATTTGATACGACGTGCCGCTTGTGCAGGTGACGCTCAGCGTTGTCGCCGCATCCAGATGTGAAGCGGCTACGGGATCGTAATTGCCGAAGGCGAGATCTTGCGCATTGACATCGCATGTCGCCAGCACGGTGGCGGTGACGTCAAATGTGTCCGTATCCGTGCCCGCGTACGCCATCGAAGGCGCCGTTGCGAACGCAGCAGCCAAACACATTCTAGTCAGAATACGACGCACGGTGACCCCCTTTGAGGATCGTCTTGAGGTTGTGCCTCCTAAAAAGGCTTTAAAACCGCTGGTTTTGATGTGCGCTAAGCCGCAAGACCGATTTCGGTCTATACCGAAAGGAATAGGGGTGTGAACGGCGTGCGCTTGCACGCGTGTTGTTATTGCACTCGACATTACGCCACCAATGCAGCGCCGCCGCAGCGCACGCCGTTCACACGAACGTCGGCTTCGCCAAGGCGCACACCAAGCAAATCCGACAAGCCGTTTATAAGATCGTCTAGAGGCCGCGCTGCGGAGGAGAGCGCGCCTTGTACCCCCGCGGTCAGCGCGCTCGCGCCGAGGCCAAGCCTTGCGCCATTGACGCTAAGATTGGTTCGGCTGAGCAAGCTTGATACGGTTGCTTGCGCGGCATCGCGCGTCGCAACGGATTTGACCGCGCCGCGTTCAATCTCCGCGTTGCGGAAACGTACGGGCGTCCAAGTCTCTCCGCCGACATCAATTTCAGCTTCGCCTTCAACCCGCAGCAAAGCGGTGCGCACAAGCTGCGCCGGGCGCGGATGCAATGCGGAGCGGAAATTGTCGAGCCGGTTAGTGTCGACTTCACCCAGCATGAGAGCGCCAATGCTGGGCGCGACGGCCAGCGTCACTTCATTGCGCCGCCCGTCCGCGCTGCACTCGATGTCTTGAAGGCGCGCTTGCGCGGAGGCGAGTTCGGTGAGCACCGGAATGCGGACGTCGATCAGGCCCGCGTGCGCGTTCGCTTCAATATAGAGGCGCATTTGTGCGGTGCGGATAACGACCTCATCGTTGTCGGTGATTGTGAGCCAGGGCGAATTGTTGGGCCGTTCGCCGATGGCGAGCCAGACATCGGTTGAAGTTAGTCCTGGCAGGTCGGCGCCGAGCTGCAGCCGCACTTGTCTGTCGCCGCCCGCGATCTGCAGGATGGCGCTGGCCAAATCCATCGCATTGACGCGCACGCCCGTAGCGCCAGAGGCGGCGGTGTTGTCGTGTGGTCCGTATGGGCCGAGATCGATAATGTCGGAGAGGCCAACGCGCCGGTTTGCGTGCTCGGCCGCTCCGGCCAAGCGGCGCATCGCGCTTTCGGCGCGCGCATCGCCGGCCAATGCGTCCGCGAGCGCTTCCAGTGCGACAGGCGTCGCTGTTTCCCGTTCAAGCGTGCGGTCGAAGCTTGCCGCTTCGAGGTCGAGCCGGGTGCGCAGCGCATCGACATAGCCGAGCAATTCGAC